>CAMASJ010000155.1 GCA_945860685.1 Akkermansia muciniphila | reverse complement strand
AAGACCCGGGAACTCGACCGGGAACGGCTGCGTCGGGAGGCCGGTTTGCTCGCGGCCTTGGTGGAATACCGGTTCGACCTTCACCGGGAAGGACTCGAGAACTTCAGGATGGCGCTCTCCTGCAACGGAGGTGAGTCGGATTGGAGGTTCTTCTCGAACCACGTGGCCAGCGTCTATCCGGCGGTGAACTATCCGGCGTTCATCGACTTCGGATTACTCCGGAAGGTGCCGCTTGACGCACGTCCCGGCTATGGGGAGTTCGTCCGCAATAACGCACACACCTCCTTCGATCTCCGGTTCCCTGGAGGCATTAGCAACGAGTGGATTTCCTTTCCCATCACCTTCCACCAGTACGTGCACGCCGAGGACGCGCGGCCTGTGGAATGGGGACTGGATGTGAACCAGGACATCGCGGAGCACTCGTTTCTCCAGTATGCATGGCCGGCGGAGCGGCCCGGTGTGACGGCTTCCGGGCCTTCGGTCTACGGCCAAGGCAGCAACAGTTGGGTCCGGCTCTATCTCGGTGTGATGGGGGACTATCGGGGTAAGGTGGATTGGGCCTCGGAATCCAACCGGCTGGCGACGCCGAATCGGACGACCCGATTCTCCGGGGTCGAGTTGACGCGGCAAATCGATGGAGAAATCCGCTTTGAGCACCTGAAGGGAGTTCTTTTTGGGACGCTCGACGTGGAGCGCCTTCTGGCGGCCTCGTTTCCTTCCGATGCCCCGCCGTTGGCGGTGGCCATCTACGACGGCAAGTCCGGTCCGGATCTCCGTCGGATGGCGGGGCACTTGGCGGAACGGCCCTACCTCGCGACGGAACGGGTGGAACGCTATTGGGGGCGCGACTGGCTTTTCCGCTTCACGACCACCCCCGCGTGGGAGGCGTCCTCCCTGATCTACTGGAAGTGGGTCACCTTGGGTGTGGGATCGGGGCTGACCACCGTGCTGGCGCTGGCGGCCGGGCTCTGGGCGGAAGGTCGCGAACGGGACCGTGAGGCGAGGAAGGAAGCGGAGTTCCAGCGCGCGGAGGTCGAGCGCGCCCGCGACGCCATGCGGGTGGCCGAGGAGGAACGGCAACGGCTGCGTCGAAACCTCCATGACGCCGTCCTTCAGCGGATCTACGTGGCCGCGCTCCATGCGCGTCGGACCGCCAACGACCTGCGTCGCCTCGTGGTGCCACGCCTGGAGGACATCGAGGCGCAGGCGTCGGAGTTGGACGCCGCGATGAAGGAGATCCGCGAGTTCCTCACCGGCACGCGGGATTCCGGTCTCACGGGCGAGGCGCTCGCCTCGGCGCTTCGCGGTGTCGCGGTGGCCTACCGACGTCAGACCCGCATGGAAGTGGTCCTCGACCTGTTGCCGAGCGTGCTGGACGGCGTGGCGTCGGAACATGGGACCCACCTGCTCCAGGTCCTCCGCGAAGGGCTGAGCAATGCTTGTCGCCATGGCAAGGCCCGGCGGTGCCTCGTGCGGATGGTCGGCAAGGACGGCGGCCTGGGAATGGAGATCGAGGACGACGGTCAGGGATTCGACATGACCGGGACATCCGAGGGCCAGGGCTTTGCGAATCTCCGGGCCCGGACCCGGGAATGCGGTGGGAAGTTCTCCATCGACTCCCGGCCCGGCGGTCCGACGATCCTCGCCGTCTGGATTCCACATCGGCCCACATCGGCATGAACGCCACCGAATCCGTCCGAACGCTCCGACTGCTGCTGGTCGACGACCACCCGATCGTCCGCGCCGGACTGCTTTCGATCTTGTCCGCCGATCCGCGGATGCAGGTCGTCGGAGCGGCCCGGTCCGGTGCGGAGGCCGTGGCGTTGTCCGGCGCCCTTCGACCCGACCTCGTGGTCCTCGACCTCCGTCTGCCCGACGGGGCCGGCACCGGTCGGATCGTCGAGATCAAGGCCGCGGCCCCGGGATGCCGGGTGACCATCCTGACGTCGTTCGTGGACGCCAAGGAGGTCTTCGCGGCGCTGGAGGCCGGCGTGGACGGCTACCTGTTGAAGGAAAGCGACGAGGAGGCCTTGAAGGCGGCCTTGCTGGCCATCGCCCACGGGGAGCAGGTGTTGCATCCGCAGATCCTGCGCCTGGTGATGGGGCAGGGAGGCGGAGCGCTTCCTGCGTCGGGGACGATGATGCATCTCACCGAGGCGGAGCGCCGCATCCTGCATCTGGTGTCTGACGGCCAGACCAACAAGGAGATCGCGGCCATGGTGGGCCTGTCGGAGAAGACCGTCCGGAACCAGATGACCCAGATCCTGCGGAAGCTCGGTGTGGAACGTCGCTCCCAAGCGGTGGCGGTGTACGTACGGAATGGGTGAGGTGGAGCAGGGAGCAGGGGGCGAAGAGCGGCGTCGGGCGTCGGGCTTCAGGTTGTCAGGATTCGGAAACCACTAACGGGTTCCAAACTTTCCGGAATCCCAAGCCGTTGAAGTCCTTGACGTTGACCGTGGCGAAGTCAATCACGCCCTGCTCGATGAGAGTCAGGGCGCTGCGGGTGTCGTAAAGTCGTCGGAAGGCGAAGTCGGTCGAGCGGGCCTTCTGCCAAAGCCGGTCATGCAATGGACGGCTTTCGGAAGGGAAACCGACAAGACGCCACCGTGGATGTCGACGGTAGACCTGAACCACTTCGACCGCTTCCACGGCGGCAAGCGGGTGTCGCAGAACGGCAGGGTTGCGAAGCAGGCCGTACAGTTCGGCGAGTATGAATTCGGAGATGGCCACGTCCTCCTCGCCTTGAATCGAGGTCAGCCAGGCATAGGCGGCGGCATGCCTTGGCGAGTCCTCGTTAAAGGCGTGGAACAGGATGTTGGTGTCGATGGAGAGCATCGGCTACCTCCGGCGCGCCCTCGTTTGGCCGAGTTCGGCGGAAGTCAATTGGGCCTGCGCCTTGAGGTCCTCGTCGCTGAAGCCCTTCCATCCCAGGCGACGCGGCTTGGGCGGCTGCCATTCCCGATGGGCATTGGAATCGGGGTCGTAGACGCTGAGGATGTACTCGATGCCCCGACGGGCGAGTTCGGCGAGGGAGATTTCGCGCGCTTCGCACACTCTTTTGGCCCGGGCGAAAGTTTCGTCGGGCAGCTGGATCTGGGTCCGAGTCATGCCCACAAAATGACGGCTATCTATGATGCCGTCAATGCGACAGCACCGCCGGAACGACGTCGGGCGTTGGGAAGGGCTCCATCCGTGGAATCCGTGTCGGAATCCATAGGGGATGGCGCCAGGCTTAAAGGCTCCCGGATCCGTCCGCGTTTGCCGTCGACTTCGGGACGGACGTCTTCAACGGTCTGCGGCGTGGACAACGGAACCTCCGCAGAAAACCGGCCGGTGCGGAACACGACCCTGCTTTTCGGCACCGGAATCGTGGCGGTGGCGCTGGTCGTGTCGGGCATCGCGCCGTTCGACCGGCTGACCTGGTTCCTCGAGGTGCTGCCGGCCCTCGTGGCGTTTCCGGTGATGTGGGCGACGCGCCGTCGGAAAGGGTTGACGCCGATCCTGTACGGCCTGATCGCGGTCCATGCCCTCGTCCTGATCCTCGGCGGTGCCTACACCTACGCTCGGGTGCCGCTCGGGACCTGGATCGCCGAGGCGTTCGGGCTGCATCGCAATCCCTACGACAAGATCGGCCACTTCTTCCAGGGGTTCGTGCCCGCCTTGGTGGCGCGGGAGATCCTGCTCGGCGGAGGCCACGTCCGTCGTGGGAAGATGCTGGTGTTCCTGGTGGTCTGCGTCGTCCTCGCGATCAGCGCGGTGTACGAGCTGGTCGAATGGGCCGCGGCATTGGCTCTGGGCCAAGGGGCGGATGAATTCCTGGGGACGCAGGGCGATCCCTGGGACACCCAGTCGGACATGTTCCTCGCGCTGATCGGATCGGTGTCGGCCCTCGTGGTGTTCTCGCGTCTCCAGGACCGGCAGATGGAAGTGCAAGGCGTCGGGCGTCAGGCCTCAGGCGTCGGGGAATCGTGAATCCCGGAGCTCTCCGTGGCTTGGCGCGTTTGCGTGGGGTCCCGTCCGGGCTTCGGCCAATCGTGAACATCGAATCCAGGACCATGACCTGGCGGTCATGGCCACAGGTCATGGCCGCCGGGGCTCCAAAGGGTCCGCCTCATTCACCGAGCACGTGGACGACGATCTCGCGGATGTGAGGATGGGTGCGGTGTTCCCACAGGTAGATTCCCTGCCAGGAGCCGAGGACCATCCGGCCATCGCAGACGGGGATCGAGAGGTTGACCGCGGTCAACGCCGTACGGACATGCGCCGACATGTCGTCGGGACCTTCCATCGTGTGGACGAAGAGGCGGTCCCCATCCACGACGAGCCGTGAGAACCACGCCTCGAGGTCGCGGCGCACGTCGGGGTCGGCGTTCTCCTGGATCAACAGCGAGGCCGAGGTGTGGCGCAGGTGCAACGTGGCGAGGCCGGTGCGGATTCCTGCGGCACGGACCACCGCCGCGACGGCGTCGGTGATCTCCACGAGGCCACGTCCACGGGTCCGGATGCGGAGCGATTCCTGGTGCTGCTTCATGCGACTCTTGGAAACACCTCCGCGACCGCCTCGTCGAGTGCGGACACCATGCGGTCCAGCTGGGTCGGGGTGGTGCTGTAGGGAGGCATCAGCACGACGACGCTGCCGATAGGGCGGGTGAGGACGCCGCGCCGGGCCATGGCCTCGCAGACCCGGATCCCGGCGCGGTGCTCCAGGGGAATCGGCTCCCGGCTGCGCCAGTCGCGGACCAGTTCGACGCCGACCACGAGGCCTTCGCGTCGGATGTCGCCGACCTGCGGATGCCGCCACAGGACCTCGAGCCGGAGGGCGAGGCGTTCCTCCAGCGCGCGTCGGCGGGCGACGCCGGCGGGATCGGCGAGCAGGGCAAGGCTGGCGAGAGAGGCGGCGGCGCCGAGTTGGTTGCCGGTGTAGCTGTGGCCGTGGAAGAACGTCCGGAATTCGGTGTATTCGCCGAGGAAGGAGTCGAAGACCTCCTGCGTGGCGAGCGTGGCGGCCATGGGCAGGTAGCCGCCGGTGAGTCCCTTGGCGACGGCGACGAGGTCGGGGACCACGCCTTGGCGCTGGGCGGCGAAGGTGTGGAACCGCGGTCCGGACCGGAACCCGGTGCCGGTGCGGCCGAAGCCGGTCATGACCTCGTCGGCAATCAGCAGCGCCCGGTGGGCCCGGGCGATCTCGGCGACGCGGGGCAGCCAGCCCTCCGGTTGCGGGACCATGCCGGCGGCACCCTGGATGGCGGGTTCCACGACGAAGGCGGTGTAGGGCTTCCCGGCACGGGTCGCCTTGGTAAAGCGGTCCTCGACCTTGGAGACGCATTCCCAACCGCACGTCCGCCAGGTCCGCGCGTCGGCGCGCTCCGGCTTGGCCCGGTTGAACGGACACCGGTAGCAATACGGCGCCATCACGGCGTCAGTGGGGAACAGGAGCGGCTTCCAGGTGCGGTGGAACAGGTCGATGTGGCCCACGCTGACGGCGCCCACGGTGTCGCCGTGGTAGGCGCCCTGAAGCGAGAGGAAGCGCGGCTTCTTCGTGATCCCGGCGCGTCGGGAGTGCTCGGCGGCGAGCTTGAGGGCGGCCTCGATCGCGGTGGAGCCGTCGTCGGAGAAGAAGACCTTTTCCAGTCTCGGCTGGCCCTTCGGTCCGCGGGCGCATCGGATCAGTTCCGCGGCGAGTTCCGAGGCCGGTGCGGAGGCGAAGCCGAGGGACGAGGTGTGGGCGACCTGCGAAAGCTGCCGTCGAAGGGCCCGGTCGATGGCGGGGTTCCGATGGCCGTGGAGGTTGGTCCAGATCGAGGAATTGGCGTCGAGGAACCGGCGTCCACGGATGTCCTCCAGCACCGATCCCCGTCCCTTCACGAGCACGATCGGCTCGGACTTCAGCCAGTCGCGCATCTGGGTGAACGGATGCCAGACGTGCCGGTGGTCGAGTCGGGCGAGGGGGTGCATCGAGGGGAGGGCGTCGGGCTTCAGGCTTCGGGCTTCGGGGAATCGGGAATCAGGAGTCTGGAATCACGAATCCCCAGGGCTTCGCCGAGGTGGCGGAGGTCGTCGGGGGTATGGGCGGCGGAGAGCGTGAGGCGGATGCGGGCCTGGCCTCGACAGACGGTGGGATAGCGGATCGCCGGCGCCAGGATCCCGGCTTCGAGGAGGCTGCGGGAACGGGAGACGGCCTCTTCCTCGCCACCCAGGAGGATGGGAAGGATCTGCGATTCCGAACGGGGTTCGAATCCGGCGCTCCGCACGTGGGCGAGGGCTGCGGCGATGTTCGACTCGAGGCGCCCGCGACGGAGGTCGCCTTCTGGGCCGGCTGCGAGCCCGATTCCGGCTGCTGCGGCCGCAGCGGCGGCGGGGACGGGTGCGGTGGAGAAGAGGAAGGTGCGGGCGCGGTTGACCAGCATGTCGGCGAGTCGGCGCGAACCCGCGATGAATCCGCCGGAGGCGCCGACGGCCTTCCCCAGCGTGCCCATCTGGACCTCGACCCGGCCCGTGAGCCCGAGGTGCGCGACCCAGCCGGCGCCCTGGGGACCGACGACGCCGGTGGCGTGGGCCTCGTCGACCATGAGCCAGGCGCCGTGGCGTTCCTTGCAGGCGACGATGTCGGCGAGCGGGGCGAGGTCGCCGTCCATGGAGAACAGGCTCTCGGTGACCACCAGCACGCGGGGTCCACCGGCGGCGTTCCGTGGACGCGCGGCGGCCCAACGGAGGATGCGTTCGAGGTCCTCCACGTCGTTGTGCCGGAACACCCGCAGGGTGGCCCCGGAGAGGCGGGCGGCGTCGACGCAGCAGGCGTGCACGAGGCGGTCCAGGACCACGATGTCACCGCTGCCGACGAGGGCCGGGATCGTGCCCATCGCCGCGGCGTGGCCGGTGCTGAAGGCGACGGCGGCCGGCAGTCCCTTGAGACCGGCGATGCGCTCCTCGAGACGGTGGTGGACGCCGAGGGAACCGGAGATGAGGCGGGAGGCCGTGGACCCGGCGCCGAAGTCGCGCAGGGCGCGGGAGGCCGCCTCGGCGAGGGCCGGATGGGCGGCGAGTCCGAGGTAGTCGTTGCCCGCGAAGTTCAGCAGCCGTCGGCCGTCGGCGACGACCTCCGTGCCCTCGACGGAGTCGATCCGGCGCAGCTCCCGCCAGAGGCCGGCGTTCCGCAGTTCCCCGAGGCGTTGGCCGAGGACGGCGTCGAAGTCGGATTTCGGGACGGGCTCGGCCACGGGGAATCTCGGGACGGGGTTCAGGAGATCACCCGGCTGTCGAGGGCGAAGAGTTGACCGGAGATGTTGCGGGTGGACAGGAGGAACGCGATGAAGCGGGCGACCTCGGCGGGATCGTTGTGGCGGCCGAGCAGGTTGGCGTCGCGGTAGGCCTGCAGCCGCTCCGGGGTCAGTCCGGCGGTGAGCGGCGAGAGGAGGAAGCCGGGGAGCACGGTGTTGACGCGGATCTCGCGGGATCCGAGTTCGCGGGCGAGGGAGAGTGTGAACCCGTGGAGGGCGGCCTTCGACGCCGCGTAGGCGGACTGCCCCGCCGATCCCACCGTGCCGGAGTAGCTGCCGATGTGGACGATGTGTCCGCCCTTCCCGCGGGCCATGGGGCGGGACGCGGCCCGCCCCAAACGCATGGCCCCGCCGAGGTTGACCGAGAACACGCGGTCCCAGTCGTCGGGTCCGATGTGTGTGAGCAGGGCGTCGAGGATCACCCCGGCGACGTGGACCACGGCGTCGATCCGGCCCGTGTCGTCGAGGACCCTGCGGACGGCGGCGCGGCAGGAGGTGTCATCGGCGACGTCCAGGTCCACCGGCACGCCGCCGGGCACGGGTTCCCAAGGGCGCTGGTGGACGCCGGCGAACACCCGGTGGCCCGCGCCGGCGAGTTCCCGGACGATGGCCTGGCCGAGCACCCCGGAGGCGCCGGAGACGAGCACCGCGAGCGGTGCGGGGGCCGGGAGGTTCTCGGAGAGCGGATTCATCGCAGGAGCTCCTGGGGGATCCGGTCACGGAAGGAGGGCGAAATCCACTCCCAACGTCCCGCCACGAGCGTCGCGCCGACCGGCCCGGCGTGGTGGATGAGCGCCTCCTCGGCCGACCACGTGGATCCGTCGTGGGGAATGACCAGTAGGTCGGCGAGGGAATAGGTCTGGAGTCCGCCGATCACCGAGCGGAGTCCGAGCGCCCTGGCCGGATTCGCGGTGGATTCGGCGACGAGGCGCCGCGGCGGCAGGGCGGGATCGGCAGCGAGGGCCTGGCGCATCTCGGCGACCATCGAGAGGACGGTGTCGGGTGAACGGCCGTTGCGGACCGAGGCGAGGCTGTCGGTGCCGAGGCAGATCGGAACCCCGGCCTCGGTGAGCTCCTCCCGCGGGAAACGGCGGTGGCCGAAATAGGCGTGGGAACGCGGGCAATGGGCCACGGCCGCGCCGCGGGCGGCCAGGAGGCGGGCGTCGTCCCGCCAGAGGTAGTTCACGTGCACCGCCAGCATGGCCGGTCCGAGCAGCCCGCAGCGGTGCATGTGCTGGACCGGGGAGCCGAGGCCGCAGTCCTCCATGGGGCGTTGGCCGTCGAGCCAGGAGAACATCGGTCCGCGCCGGTAGGTGAACATGTCGAACTCGGACTCCGACTCCGCCACGTGGGTGGTCAGGCGCCATCCGTCGCGTCGGGCCGCGTCGGCGACGAGCCGTAGCAGGTCCGGGGTGGTGGAGTAGGGGGCGTGGGGGGAGAGGCCGATGCCGCCGCGGATGGGCGGGAGCGAGGTGAGGGTCTGGACCGCCTCCTCGAGCAGGCGTTCGGGTTCACGCGCGGAGCGGACGCCGGTGACCTCGAGGCAGGAGAAGATCCGCAGCGGCGTTGCAGCCCGGAGCGCCGCGAGCTGGTGTCCGCGGGATTCGATGTTCACCACGGTGGTGACGCCTCCCTGGAGCAGTTGGCGGGCGCCGGCCAGCCAGGACTCCGCGAACTCGTCGTCGTACCACTGCGACTTGAGCGTGAGGATGCCCTTGATCCAGTCGGGGAAGGCCCGGGGCGGCTGGAGCTGGCCGGCCATGCCGGTGTAGTCGAGATGGCAGTGTGCGTTGACGAGGCCCGGGAAGATCGCGGCATCCCCCAGGTCCACCACCGGTCCCGACGCGGATTCGCGGATCTCCGACCACGGCCCGACGGCGCGGATGTGGTCCCCAGAAATCCAAACCGCGCCGTCCGGGATGGACGGCGCGGTGACGGGTACGACGGATCTGGCCCGGAGTATCACCGGATCAGGCGGCCTGCGAACGGCGGGTCTCCTTGAGACGCGCGGCCTGCTTGTGCTTCGTCGCCTTGGCCTTGCTGTGGCGGGCGCGGAGCTGGGCCTGTAGCTTCTTCACCGAGAGGTCCACGGCGGCGTAGAGATCCGACTCGCGGTCCTCGGCGAACAGGTCGTTGCCACGGACTCCGATGCGGATGCCGCACTTGAACTGCTTCTCCGGGGAATGGGCGACGTGGTTCTTCTCCAGGGTCACGCGGGCGTCGATCAGCCAGCGGTCGATGTGTTCCAGCTTCTCGATCTGCTGGAGCACATGCTGCTCGATGGCCTCCGTCAGCGTGATGTTGTGTGTCGACAGGATGAACTTCATGACGTCCGCAAGGTGGCGAGCGGAAGGGGTCATTTCAACCCGCCAGTTGTGTCGGAGCGTTTCGACCTTGTCGGATCCGGCCGGTTTCCCCGGTGTTTGGAAACGGCGGACAAGGGTTCCAGTCGGCGTTGCCGATTGCGGCGTCGACCGTTGTGGAGGTCGGCCGGCGCTCCGTGCGGAGGAAGCCGGTCGTGCCGGAATCGACACCGGGCGGCGGCTCCCCCTTGCCTTCGTCCCCGTTCGTCGGCTTAGTCCGCCCGCGCCGATCACCGCATGCTGGCTCTCATCGACATATCCCTTTGGCACTGGGCCTCGTTCACGACCTTCGTGCTGCTCGCGTTGGCCGCGGATCTCGGGCTCTTCCACCGCTCGGGACACGAGGTCCGTTTCCGGGAGGCCCTGGGATGGACGGCCGTGTGGGCCGCCTGCGCGTTCGCCTTCGCCTTCCTCGTCGCCCCGGCGGTCGTGCCGGGCTGGGACCGGGCCGCCGCGGCGACCTTCACCACCGGCTACCTCGTCGAGCTGTCGCTCTCGATGGACAACGTCTTCGTGATGGCGGTGATCTTCTCCTACTTCGGCGTCCCGAAGGCTTGGCAGCACCGGTTGCTGTTCTGGGGGATCCTCGGCGCCCTGGTGATGCGCGGCCTGATGATCTGGCTCGGCACGGAGCTGATCCAGCGGGTGCACTGGATGCTGTACCTCTTCGGGGCCTTCCTGCTGTTGACCGGCTGCAAGATGCTCTTCGTCGGCGGCGAAGACGAGGCGCCCGACCTCTCCCGGAACCCGATGGTCCGGCTGGTGCGGAAGCTGTTTCCGGTCACGGACCGTTTCGACGGCGAACGCTTCACCACCCGCGTCGACGGACGTTTCGCGCTCACCCCGCTGGCCCTGGTGCTGGTGGTGGTCGAGACCACCGACGTGATCTTCGCCCTGGATTCCATCCCGGCGATCTTCGGCATCACGGTGGAGCCCTTCCTGGTCTTCACCTCGAACGTCTTCGCCATCCTCGGCCTGCGC
>CAMASJ010000154.1 GCA_945860685.1 Akkermansia muciniphila | reverse complement strand
CCCCGGCATCGGCCCGGGATGTCAGTCCGCTCGTCCGCGTCGACCGGATCAACGTCGAGGAGTATGCCAAGAACTGGCAGAAGTGGTTACCCAAGTGAGGCGGACCATGCCGAATTGGCTAGCGGGAGACTCGTCGAGTTCCCTAGGTTGAAAACCGGATTCCGAAGGTCAACGAAGGAAGCCAATCTGTGCCAATTGGAATGAATGCAGACCCGAGCCCGCAGCCGCCCAAGAACATCAGGGAGGCCTATGAGCGTATTCACCGGTGCCGGCCGGAGCATTTTCAGAGGGACCTCCTGTCCCGGTCCATGTCACCCGGTACCCGACTGTTGTTTCTGCTGCTGGGTAGGTTTCGGCCGCACACCTTCAACCCCGACTGGTCGGTCGTCGAGGCAGTGGGAGGAACGAGGACGGCGGCAGAGCTGGAAGATCGCCTCACCGAGTTCGAAGACCTCAACCTGATCGATCGGAGCCGCCGCCGTGGCTGGTTGGGCGTCCGGGTCTCCCCATCACGTCTGAAGGCCATCGTCAGACCCCTTCTCCAGGGAATCCAGGCGACCGTCGCCCCGGTGTCGCCGCCGGCGGAGAGTCCCCCGGTCGGCCGTGTCGAGTTCGTCCTGCCACGCCGGGTGACCGATTCCCAGATACGGCCGGAATCGGGAACCGCTGGCCGGTTCCCACGCGGACGGGTGGAGGAGTTGGAAGAGGAGGTCCGTCGACTTCGACAAGAGAATGAGGGCCTGCTTCGAATCGTCGGCCAGAACGCCGTCGAGATCGCCAAGCTGAGATCCAAGGTGGGTTGATGCTGTCTCCGGCGCTCCTGGCCGGAAAACTCAGTTGCCCACCGCCTCCAAGATCATCTCCGCGGTCCGCCCGATGGACCCCTGGTTCTCCCGGACGACCTCCTTGGCCTTCAGTCCCATGGCCTGCCTTCGCGACGGATCGGCGAGCAGTTCTCCGATCACTTTCTCCAGCTCTGCGACGTCGGCCACTTGGAAGGCTCCGCCCATGCGGACGAATGCGGGGGCGATGTCCGGGAAGTTCTGCATGTTGGGACCGAACAGGACGGCCTTGCCCAACGCGGCGGGCTCGATGGGGTTCTGTCCTCCTTCGGCTGTGAGGCTCTTCCCGACGAAGACCACGTCCGCACGCTGGTAGAAGTGGAGGAGCTCGCCGGTGGTGTTCACTACCAGGCACTCCACCGAGCCGGCCTCGAACTGGGTTCGCGGAAGGATGTCTTTTCGGAAGACGTAGCGCATGCCGAGCGCTGCCAAGTCGGCCCCCACGGCGGAACCGCGCTCCTGATGTCTCGGCACGAGCACCGGGAATAGGTTCGGGAAACGTGGCTTCAGGCGACGGCACACCTCCGCCAAGATCCGTTCCTCCCCGTCATGCGTGCTGCCGGCGACGAGGACCAAGGCGTCCGCGGGCACGCCGAGTTGGGCGAGGATCGCCGAGGCCGAGACGGACTTCCTCTCATCGATGCGTACGGAATCGAATTTGAGGCTGCCCACGACGTGGATCGCCTCCGGACGGCAACCAAGCTGGCGGAGCCGTTCCGCATCGCCCTCGTTCTGGGCGCCGACGCCGGTGAATCCCGCGAAGAGCGGACGGAACAGGAAGGCGAACCTCCGATAACCGCGGAACGAGCGTTCCGACAGCCGGGCATTGACCAGCAGATGCGGAATTCCACGCCGCTGCAGGATCCATAGGAGATTGGGCCAGATCTCCGCCTCGACCAGGATCACGGCGGAGGGATGGATCAGCCCGATCGCCCGGAGTACGTGTTTCCGGCGGTCGATCGGATAGTAGACCTTGTGAATGTGCTGGGGCAGGCGTTCCTTGAGCAGGGCCATTCCGGTCGAGGTGGTCGTGGAGACGACGATTGTGTGGAGTGGCAGGTGGGGCTCCACGGCTCGGATCAGCTGTGTGCAGAGGTTCACCTCCCCGACGCTCACCGCATGGAACCAGACCACCTGGCGGTTGGTCAGCGCCTGCTTGAGTCGGGCCGAATAGAGCCCGAAACGCTCACCGAAACCATCCTTCCATCCTTCCCGGCGGTACATCTTGACGAAGTACCACGGCGCTGAAATCAGGAAGCCGATGTTGAACAGCAGGTTGTAGAGGAATCGCATCCGAATCGTTCCCGCGACCACGGGTTGCAGTCACGTTACGCGAAGTCGCCTTCAGGCGAAGAAAAAGTTACGGACGCGAACGGGAGTTTGGGCTTCCGCGCCGCGTCCGCCGGCGTCCGGCGACGGACACCTCACCACCACTGGTTCGTGGGGCTCGGGGCCGCCGTCCAGAACGCGTTCGCGGCTGGGATGTTCGGGAACCGATACCCCTCGGAATGCCCGTCACCAAAGGCGATCACGTTGAAGTAGGTTCCCTTGGAGTTGTGCCAGGTGCTCTGGCGATCCGTGTTCCCGCGGTTCGGGTGCCAGATCCAGTCGCCGAAGAGGATCTTGTTCGCCGAGGAGAGCGCGATCTCGGACGTCTTGATGGAGGTGCCCTGCGGGGTGCCCCGCGCGGCGATGTCGCCGGTGATCTTCTTCGTCCGCGCGAAGTCGATCGCCCACTCCATGAGGTAGCTGACCCCGTATTGGACGTAGCAGTTGGTGGTGGTGTAGTCACCGATGACCTGCCGCCGGAAGATGTCGCCGCGGTCCGACGGACACCGGAAGACCTCCGGGCTGCCCTGGTACTGGTACAGGGGACGGTTGGTCATCGCCGTGAACCGGTCGTAGCGCCCGTCCTTGCCGCCCGCCGAATTCCAGTCGGTGCACAGGGGGAAGGTGTCGGCGTTGTCGTCTGCATACATCTGGAACGCCAGTTGGATCTGCTTCGTGTTCGAGATGCACCGGACGGTGTTGGCCTTGGCCTTGGCACGTCCCAAGGCGGGGAGCAGCATGCCGGCGAGGATGGCGATGATCGCCACGACCACGAGCAACTCGATCAAGGTGAAGGCGGCGCAGATTCCCCGCGCGTTGGGGCGATGGCGGATCACGGGTTCTGATTAGGATCTTTCCGCACGGTGTGTCGAGCCGCAGGTCGCGAAGGGAGCGGAATTGAATGCCTTCCAGTGCTTCTTCACCTTCGACCCGCGCATGACCGAGTTCTACGACACCCACGCCCACCTCGACTTCCCGGATTTCGAGGCGGACTTGCCGGAGGTGGTCGGTCGGGCGGAAAGCGCGGGAGTTACCCGAATCGTCACCATTGGAACCACCTTGGAAGGAAGCCGACGTGCCGTGGCGATCGCCGAGCGTTTCTCCTGCGTCTTCGCCGCGGTCGGCGTCCATCCGGGACATGTCGACGAGTCGCCCGACGAGATCCGCGACGAGATCCGGAAGCTTGCCGCCCGCCCCAAGGTGGTCGCCATCGGTGAGACCGGCTTGGACTTCTTCCGGCGTCCGGGAGCGGAACCGGTTCCCGAGGAGGTCGCAGCGATCAACCGTCGCCGTCAGGAATCGTTGTTCCGTCAGCAACTGGAGGTCGCCGGCGAACTCGGTCTTCCCGTGGTGGTCCACACCCGCGATTCCTTTCGGCCCACGATGGAGCTGCTCCGCTGCGACGGAGCCGGAGTCCGGACGGTCTTCCATTGCTGGGTCGGTAGCCTTGAGGAAGCCCTGTCGGTCGTCGCGACCGGTTCCCTGGTTAGCTTCACGGGCATCGCGACCTTCAAGAACGGCGCGGCGATCCGCTCCGTGGCCGCCGCAGTGCCCTCGGGAACCTTCCAGCTGGAAACGGATTGCCCCTTCCTGGCGCCGGTTCCGCATCGCGGCCGCCGCTGTGAACCGGCGCATGTCGCCGATCTGGCACCGGTGATCGCGGAGGTCCGCGGAGTGACCTTGGAAGCGCTTTCGAAGGAGACCTGCGCCACCGCCAGGGGCTTCTTTCAGCGGATGGCTTGAATCCCGTCGCTACCCTTCGCGGTTCCCAGATGCAGCGCTTCGTAGCCTGGGAACCGTATTGGGAGCTCCTCGACAAACCCGGCTCCCAATACCAAGAGCGCGGTGGAGAGCACATCAGTCAGCGCCGCCGACGGACCGCGGACAGCCGCAGACACCGAATCGCGGACCGGTTCGCCGTTCCTCGGATCGATGACATGGCCGAATTGACGACCCTCTTCCCGGAATCCTCGACCCCAGACCGCCGAGACGGAGAGGGACGTGTTCAACAAGGCCGCCGGCGCAATAGTCGGGGTGCCGGGATTCTGGAGTGGATCGAGTCCGATGCGCCAAGGGCCTCCGTCGGGTGGGAATCCTCGACCGACGATGCTGCTCGTGCCGCCATGGAGCAGGAAGTGGCCGAGCCCGGCTTCCTCAAGTACCTCGGCGGCCCGGTCGAGGGCAAACCCCTTGCCGACCGCGCCGAGGTCCAGTTGGGCGCCCCGCGACTTCAACCGGATCGCAAAGGCGTCGCCGTCCGCTTCGACCTGCGTCGGTCCGGAGACCTCCAGCGCCGCCGCGAGGGCTTGCGGCTCCGGCCGGAATCCGTCTCCTCCTTGGAATCCCCACGCACGGACCACCGGACCGACCGTCGGGGCAAAGGCCCCGTCCGTTTCCCGGCCAACCCGCAGGGCGAACCCGATCAGATCGTACGTCACCGGGGAGACCCGGACCCAATTCCCGCATCCGGCCGCCGAGTTGACGCGGCCGATGTCCGACTGCGGTCGGTAGAGGCTGAGCAGGTCCTCCAGTCTCCGGATCTCCTCGAACGCCTCTTCTGCGGCGGCGCGGAAAACGGGTTCCGAAACGCCATGGCCAGCCACCTCGAATCGGGTACCCATCGCCGTGAGTCCCATTCGGAAGACGTCCCGCAGTGCGGCTGAGGCGAGGAAATCCGGGTGTCGATGGATGACGGCTTCGGGCATTGTGGGCTGTTTCTGCAGACCTTCTCCTACCCGCGGACAAAGGGAAGTCCGCCATCAAGGCGCCCAGTCGGGCACGGCGCCACCAAGGGCGGAAGCGCCGGCGGAGCCCGCGATTGCACCGGCAAGGCCGTGCGCCGTAGGTTCCGCGGCGATGATTGCGGTTTCCCGTGCTCGCATCCGTGAGTTGCTCTCCGCGGCGGTCCGTTCCCGGATCCTGATCGTGGGCGACGTCATGCTCGACCAGTTCGTCTGGGGACGGGTGAGCCGGATCTCGCCCGAAGCACCGGTGCCGGTGGTGGACTTCGACCGCGAGGTGTTCATGCCGGGCGGCGCTGCGAACGTCGCCCGCAACCTGACCTCGCTCGGAGGGGCCGCCGGGATCTTCGGCGTCGTGGGTCGTGACCACCACGCGGACCGTCTCAAGGAACTGCTGGCCGCGGATGGCGTGAAGACCGGTGGACTGGTCCGCGTGCCGGAACGCCCGACCATCACCAAGACCCGGATCGTGGCCGGCCAACAGCAGATCGTCCGGCTCGACCGCGAGTTCCGGGGACCGATCACGGAGACGCAGACCGACGCTCTCCTGCGACGTGTCGAGGCGGCACTGCCTGCGGCGGACGCGGTGGTGATGGGGGACTACGGCAAGGGGGTCGTCTCCCAGCGGTTGCTCGATGGGATCCGTACCGCCTGCAAGAAGGCCGGGCGTTGGATCAGCCTCGATCCGAAGCCGGTGCACCGGCTGGATCTCCGGGGACTTTCCCTGCTCACGCCGAACCGGAAGGAGACCTTCGAACTGGGCGGCGTCGAGGATTCGGTTCGTCATCCGGACCCCATGAAGGACGCGCCGCTGCAGGAGGCCATCCGAAGGATCCAGGAGTCCTGCCGGCCTGCGTTGCTGCTCTCCACGTTGGGTGAGTCGGGGATGTTGCTGTGCCGGAGGCACGCACCGCCGCTGCACATCCCGACGGTGGCCCGGGAGGTCTTCGACGTCTCGGGTGCCGGGGACACGGTGATCGCCTCCTTCACCCTCGCCATCGCGGCCGGAGCTTCGCCCGAGGAGGCGGCGGTCTTCTCCAACCACGCCGCGGGCGTCGTCGTCGGGAAGCGGGGCACCGCCACCGTCACGCCCGAGGAACTCGTCGCCTCCTTCCCGGAGGTCGCATGAACGGCACCAGACTCCGCCGGGCGTTGTTCCTCGACCGGGACGGCACCCTCATCGCCGAACGCCACTACCTTCATCGGCCCGAGGATGTGGAATTCCTGCCGGGGGCGGTGATGGCGCTTCGACAGCTCAGCGACGCCGGCTTCGCCTTGGTGGTCGTCACCAACCAGTCGGGCGTCGGGCGTGGCTACTTCACCATGGAGGACGTCGAACGGGTCCATGCGCACATCGTCAGCGAGTGCGCGTCGATGGGTGTCCGGTTCGACCGGTTCTACACCGCGCCCGAGGCGCCCGACCAGCCGAGCCGCGGACGCAAGCCGTCACCGCAGTTCCTCTTCGACGCCAGGGACTCGCTCGGGATCGACCTCGCCGGAAGCTACATGGTCGGGGACAAGATGGTGGACCTCGAGGCGGGCTGGAACGCCGGTGTGGCGCGCTCGTTCCTGGTTCGGACCGGATACGGCGCGGAGGTCGAAAGGAAGGAGTCCGCCCGAATCCGAAACGCGGTGGTGGCGGACGGCCTGCCCGGAGTTGCCGAATGGATCCTCGGCAATCGTCGGTGAACGCCGCTCAGCACTTCACGCCCGGGACCTCCATGCGGAAGCGGGGGATGCGCATCATCACCCGGCGGCCGGAGTCATCCACGCCGAGATAGGCGCCCTCGGCCATGGCCGAATCTGTGCCGATGATGTGCCGGCTGTTGTAGCTGAACTTGCCGCCGGGCTGGATCGTGGGCGTCTCACCGACCACGCCGTCACCCTCCACCACCAACACCGATCCGTCGTCGTGGGTGACCACCCATTTGCGTCCGCGGATGGTGACCGCGACATCGGAGTTGTTGTGGATGGAGATGAAGTAGATGAACGAGTGCGGTTTCTCCGACTGCTCGGTCTTGAGCCGCTGGTAGAGAAGACGGTCAACCGTGACCTTGAGTCCCGGCAGTTCCATCAGCTCGGTGTGGCTTGCCATCCGGATCGGAGACTAGACCGTCCGAGGAGGAAGACAAGAGGTCGCAACTGTGGCCGGATGGAAACGGACGAACTCCGGGCTGGTGCATTCCCAAGGGAACCGTTCCGATCCTGAAACGTTTCCCCCGCACCGGAGTCGAATCCGGGTCCAACCATGAAGCCCATCCCCCTGCGAGTCCTGTTCCTCGCCTTGCTCTGTCTTGCCAAGGCCACGGCGTCCGTCGTGCTGAACGAGGTCTTCTACAACGCGCCCGGGGAACGGGAGGCGCTCCAGTGGATCGAGCTTCACAACTCCGGCCAAGCGCCGGTCGACCTCGGCGGGTGGAAGCTTCGCCGAGCGGTGAAGCTGGAGTTCGGAAAGGGATCCATCCTGGCGCCGGGCGGCTTCGCGGTGGTCGCGCGGGATGTCGCCGCCTTCCAGCAGGCCTATCGCTTACGTCCGTTGGCCCAGTTCGAGGGTGCCCTCAAGCGGAAGGGTGACCGCATCGAGTTGGAAGACGCGTCGGGAAGGCTGGTGGACTCGGTGGTCTACAAGGACGACGGAGCGTGGCCCGAGATCGCGGACGGCGGTTCGTCCTCGCTTGAACGGATCTGTCCCGAAGCGCCGGGACGCGATCCGGCCAACTGGGGCGCCTCGGTTCCGGATGCGGCGATGGAGGCCCCGAAGGGCACGCCGGGACGCACCAACGGGATCCATTCCCGGCTGCCGGTGCCGTCGATCCGGGGAGTCGCCCTTTCGCCGCGGCTTCCGAAACCCGGTGAAGCGATCCGGATCCGCGCCGAGGTGTCGGCCGCCACGGAGATCCGCAAGGTCGAGGCGGTGGTCCGGATCCTCACACCGGGGCGCGAGTCGCAACCCGTCACGCACCCGATGGAGCGCGACCCCGACGGAAGCTGGGTCGGGAAGCTCCCGGGCATTCCCCAGGGTGTGGTGCGGGTCCAGGTGAGGGCCGTGGACGCCGTCGGGGCCGTGAGGCTGTCGCCGTCCGACAACGACCTCCTGCCGGCAATCTCGTTGGCGGTGTTGCCGCAGCTTCCGGCCGGCAGGATACCGCAGTACATCGTGTGGCAGGGCGTCCGCCGGGCGAGGTCCAACAACGGGGAGTTCACCGCGGAGGACCAGCTGCGTTGGGGACTCCAGGGGCGTTTCCAGACGGAGGCCGACCTCGGCCGCCTGTGGTCGGCGATCCTGCTCGAAGGGGCGCCGGCTCCCGGGAGGTTGCCACGGCTCGGAGCCGTCTTCCGCGACCTGATGAAGCGCAGGAACCAGATGGTGCTGGAGACGGCGGCGACCGAGGATCCGGCGGGTCGGATGAACACCCTCGGCCGGGATCTCCAGGAGTTCCGGAAGGAGACGGTGGCCGCGCTTCGGCCCGAACTCGACGCTGCCGGACGCAAGGTCGCCGAGACGTGGGGCGCCGGGGTGCAGGCCGCCGGCGCAGAGGCCAATGCGGACGAGCTGCTGCGCAACTGGCTCGGCCTGGACCGCCAGTTCTTCCATTCGACGGCGATGGAGGGCCTCGACGAGGCGCGCTTCCTGAAGCTCAGGGACGGCTTCCGGGCCATCGCCTTGCGGCGGGATGCGCTGCGTGGCGAAGCGCAGAAGGTCATGGAAGGAAAGGGGAACCAGGAGAAGTTCCAGGAGTCCATGAACGCCCTTTCCGTCGAGATGCAGCAGGTGGCCGCCTCCGTGCTCGACCGCGCACTGCTCGGGGCCTCGCGGGGGTTCCGTGACGAGGCCGTCATCTTCCGCCGTGCCGAGCGCAAGGAGGGTGCCGAGTCGGGAGGACGCGAACGCACCGCCGTCATCCACCACGATCCGGCGACCGCGACCACGACCCTCGTGGACTTCGCTTCGCTGTTGAACCGCAGTGCCGGGTTCAAGATCCACCTGCCCAAGGGGCGGCGCATCGATGGCATGAGCTCCATCAACCTCGTGTTCGAGATGTTCGACCGGTTCGCGTTGTCCGAGCCCTTCGCGTTCGAGGTCTATCGCAGGGCCGGGATGAACGTCGCGAAGAGCGGCCATGCCCGGCTCACGCTCGATCAGCAGGATCTCGGCTACCACGTGTTCATCGAGCAACCCAACCGCAACTTCCTGCGGCGCGCCGGCCTCGCGGAAGGCGGACACTTCTACAAGGCGACCTGGCGCGGGGAGACGCCGGTGGAGATGTACGAGAAGAAGACCCGTCTCGTGGACGGCCATGGGGATCTCCAGAAGACGGTCGACGCCCTGCACGGCTCCCGGGGTGACGCGCAGTGGGAGGTGATCCGGCGCGAGTTCGACGTAGCCCAGACCATCGACTACTTCGCGGTCAACATGCTGCTCTCCCACTGGGACGGCTACTTCAACAACCACTTCGCCTACCACGACACGGAGGGTACGGGCCGGTGGACGTTCTATCCTTGGGACCAGGACAAGGCGGCGGGCTTCTACGACGGGGTTTCGCTCGACGAGGTGTTCGCAGAGCTGCCCTTGGACTACGGGTCGTCGAGGAGCCGGGCGCCGGGATGGCGTGGGTTCCGTCAGCCCAAGACCTTCCAGGAGTACTACCATCAACCGGGTGCCTCCGGATGGTGGCGGCAACCGGGTTGGTTCTCGGGTCCGATGCTCGCCAATCCCACCTACCGAGCCTTGTTCGTCGCGCGGGTGAAGCACCTTCTGCAGACGGAGTTCACCGAGGAGAAGCTCGGGTCGCTGCTCGACAGCTATGCGGCGGACCTGGAGTCGGAGGTCCGTTTCAAGGCGCCCCTTCGCGGCATGGATGAGGGCGGCGCCTCCGGCCGGCTCCGGCAGGACGTCCGGCTGTTGAAGACCTTCATCCGGAAACGCCGGGCGTTCCTGTTGGCGGATCCGGAGCTGAAGTCGGCGGGTCCTCAGGATTCCGCTTTGTGGAAGTAGGCCTCGCGTCCCAATCTCGGAAAAAGGAACCCACATGGAGCTCGCCACCCAACTCGCCCTGTTCCTCGACAACAAGCCCGGCGCCCTGGCACGCGTGTGCGAGGCGCTCGCCACCGCGAAGGTGAACATCCATGCGTTCACGACCAGCGACACGGTGGACCATTCCGTGGTCCGCATGGTGGTCAGCGACGCCCGGCGTGCGCTCCAGCTGTTCGAGGAGTACGGGGCGCTGGTGGTCGAGAACGAGGTGCTGCTCATCCGCGGCGACAACAAGCCGGGTTCCCTCGCCGCGATCGCCCGGGCGCTCTCGGACGCCGAGGTGAACATCGAGTACGCCTACTGCGCCACCAGCCCCGGCGCCAAGAACGGCCTGCTCGTTCTCCGGACCAGCAATCCCAAGAAGGCCCTCAAGGTCCTCAACACGGCCGCGGTCAAGGGTTGAGCCACATTCCGCCGGCTCCCGTTGGACGTTGAACCGCCGCGGACGAAATCGCATTGTCGCGCCCCGATGATCATCGCGCCTTCGTTGCTTGCCTCGGACTACGGCCGCTTCGCCCATGAGGCGGCGCGGGTGGACCGTTCCGGCGCCGAATGGCTCCATGTCGACATCATGGACGGCCATTTCGTCCCGAACATCTCGTTCGGCCCCGAGGTGCTCCGGCACGTCCGTCCCCACTTCAGCCGGTTCGTCGACGTGCACCTCATGTGCACCAAGCCCGAGATCTTGCTCG
>CAMASJ010000153.1 GCA_945860685.1 Akkermansia muciniphila | reverse complement strand
CACCGAGTAGAGGACCGCCAGGGCGATCATCATGGGATAGTCCCGGTTCAGGAAGCTGTTCACGAAGAACACGCCGGTGCCCGGGATCTGGAAGAGGTTCTCCACGATGAACGAGCCCGTCAGGAGATCGGCGAGCATCGGGCCGGCGTAGGCGGCGACCGGCAGCAATGAACCGCGCAGGGCATGGCGCCGCACGATCGCCCCGGGCGAAAGGCCCTTGGCCCGGGCGGTGCGGACGAACGGGCTCCGGAGCACGTCCGTCATCCCTTCCCGGGTCAACCGCGAGACACGCGCCGCGAAGTAGAGTCCCAACGCGAGCACAGGCAGGATGCAATTCTCCCAGGAGCCCCACAGCGCCGGCGGCAGCCAGGCCAGCTGCAGTCCGAAGACGAGCACCAGCACCGGGCCGAGGATGAACGCCGGGATGCAGATGCCGACGACGGCCAAAATCGAGGCGAGGCGGTCCGGCCACAGCCCCCTGCGGAGCGCCCCCCAAGCGCCCACGGGGATCCCGATTCCGAAAGCCACACCGCCCGCGAGCAGGCCGAGGACGGCCGATACCGGCAGCGATTGCGCGAGAATGTCGTTCACCGTGTGGTTCCGATACTTCAACGACGGACCGAAGTCGCCGACGACCCATCCACCCAGACAACGCAGGTACTGCCGGTGGAGCGGTTCGTCCAGGTGGTACTTCGCCCGGAGCGCCGCCTCGACTTCGGCCGACGCCGGCGCGCGGTCGCGGTCGAACGGTCCGCCCGGGGCCAGGCGCAGCAGGAAGAATCCGCCGGTCGCCACCAGCCAGGCGATCAACGGCACCAAGGCCAGGCGCTGGAGGATCCCGTTCATCGCGGCGCCAGCCTCCGCAGGCTCCACAGGGGATGCTCGTCGATCAGGTTGGCGTGGAATCCTACCAGCCGGTCGGGCCGGTAGGCGCACAGCCCGACATAGGAATAGAGTCCCGTCACCGGCACCTCCTCCTCGACGAGCAGCACCTCCGCCTGACGCAGCAAGGCCAACCGCGATGCCGGGTCCGCGGCGGATCCCGCCGAACGCAGCAGCGCGTCGTAGCGGGGTTGGCGCCATCCGGTCCGGTTGTTGCCGCTGTCGGCGAGGAAGCAGTCGAGGAAGGTCAGCGGATCGTTGTAGTCGCCGATCCACGAGCCCCGGATGAAGTCGTAGTTCTGCCGCGACATCTCGGTGAGGTAGGTCTTCCACTCCAACGGACGGAGCTGGATCCGCACGCCGAGGTGCGCGAGCAACTGCGCCTGGATCTCGATGCCGACCTGTTCGTAGAGGCGGGTCCCGACGTTGTAGGTGTATTCGACCCGCGGGAACCCCCTGCCCTCCGGATACCCGGCCTCGCCGAGCAGCCGCCGCGCCTGGGCCGCATCGAGACCCAATCCCTCCGGCGGCTCGTAGCCACCCGCCCCGCGTGGCGTGATCGCGCCGGTGGGGCGCTCGCCCAACCGCGTGATCCGCCGGGTCATGGCCGGCCGATCGAGGGCGAGGGCGAACGCCTTGCGGACCCGCGGATCGTCGAACGGCTTGCGCCCCGTGTTGAACCGGATGAAGTCGCAGCCGAGGAAGTCGAAGCGGTGGAAGTCGTCCCGCTGCGCCAGATCCGGCCCAAGTTCGCCGGGGATGATCTTCCGGTCGATGATGAGGTCGACATCCCCGCGCAGGAAGAGGTTGAGCGCCGTCCCGGCGTTGTCGCCGCTGAGCAGGTCGATGCGTTCCGTGGCGACCGAGTCGGCGTCCCAATACCGCGGATTGCGGCGCAACCGGAACCGGTCGTTCACCCGCCACTGCATCAGCTGGTAGGGCCCGCTGCACGACAGCGGTTCGGCCCGGATCCATTGGTCACCAAATCGCTCCACCAGATGCCGCGGGATCGGCGCGAAGATCCGGGACGCGGCCAGCTCGAGGAAGAACGGCGCGGGATTCACCAGCCGGACTTCCACCGTGCAGGAATCCAGGGCACCGACGCCGAGCCGTGTGACGTCCTTCTCCCGGCCGGTGACGATGGCCTCGCCGCTTTCCAGGTGGAAGAACTGGGCCGAATAGTCCGCGGCGGTCGCCGGCATCACGGCCCTCCGCCACGACCAGACGAAGTCCTCCGCGGTGATCGGTTCCCCAGTGGACCAGGCGAGTCCCTGTCGGAGTCGGAAGCGGTAGCGGCGTCCGTCCGGGGAAATCTCCCAACTCTCCGCGAGACCTGGGATCGCGCGGCCGTCCAAGGGATTGAACCGGGTCAGACCTTCGAACAACGCCCCGGCGACCCGGCCGTCGGCCTGTCCGGTGAGGATCTGGGGATCGATCGTCTCCGGCTCGGGACCGTTGTGGACGACGAGGTCGGCCCGCTGCCGTGGACCGCAGGCCACTGGGAGCAACCCGAGGAGGAGAAGCAGGAAGGCGATCCGGACACGGGCCGGAGCGGGAGACGGTGTGGAAAGAAAAAAGACCCCCGGCACTGGCTCGGGGGTCTTTCGGATGTCTCCGCCGGGGCTCACCGGACCGTCACTTGGCCGCCGGGAGGTTGGTGGCGGGAGTGGCGGGCA
Organism: Akkermansia muciniphila; assembly: GCA_945860685.1. Taxonomy (GTDB): domain Bacteria; phylum Verrucomicrobiota; class Verrucomicrobiia; order Limisphaerales; family UBA9464; genus SXXZ01. Next base: position 8,097 of record CAMASJ010000153.1, on the reverse strand, counting down.
GGGTCAGCGCCGGGGTCGCCGTGTTGGAGGCGCCCGCGCCGAGCGTCACCGGCGCCGTCGGCGTGGCGGCCGCGGCCTTGGCCGCGGCGTCGCGCACGCTCTTGGTTCCCGCCGCGGCGCTGTTGGCCCGGCTGTTCAGGAACGAAAGGAGGATGCAAAGCCCCAGGAAGACGCCGCCCACCCACTTGGTGATCTTGGTCAGGGCATTTCCGGCTCCGGCGCCCAGGAGGGTGTCCACGGCCCCCGCGCCGAAGGCCATGCCGAACCCGGCCTCCTTCTTCGGAAGCTGGATCAGGACAAGCAGCGCAAGCAGGAGGCAGGTGATGACGAGGACGAAGCTCAGTAGACCGATGACGATTCCCATAATGTCGAAAGGATTGGTTCGAAAGGATTGGCGGTTTGCCGGATGCGAGGTGGCCGGAAGACGCCTCAGATGGCGTTGCGGATGATCTCGACGAAGTTCTTGGCCTCGAGGGAGGCGCCGCCGACGAGGGCGCCGTCGATGTCGGGCTGGCCCAGCAGTTCCCGGGCGTTGGAGCCCTTCACGCTGCCGCCGTACTGGATGCGCACGCGCTTGGCCACGGCCTCGCCATGCATCGAGGCGAGGACCTTGCGGATGAACGCGTGGACTTCCTGCGCCTGCGCGCTGGTCGCGGTCTTGCCGGTGCCGATGGCCCAGACCGGCTCGTAGGCCAGCACCGTCGCCTCCACCTGCTCCGCGGTGAGCCCGGCCAGGCTGCCGCGCAGCTGGGTCTCGACGACCCGCTCGGTGATCCCGGCTTCGCGCTCGGCCAACGTCTCACCCACACAGACGATCGGGATCAGGTTGTTCGCGTGGGCGTTGGCCGCCTTCTTGGCCACCAGGGCGTCGGATTCATTCTGGTACTGGCGACGCTCGCTGTGTCCGAGGACGACATATCGGACCGAGAGTTCCCGGAGCATTCCCGGGGCGATTTCGCCGGTGAAGGCGCCGTAGCCGGCGTCGCTCAGGTTCTGGGCACCCAACCGGATGTTGGATTCGAGCACGAGACGCGAGACGTCCGAGAGGGCGGTGAACGCAGGGCACACCACCACGTCCACTTCCTTCACGGTCGAGAGATCCCGGATGAGATCCGTCACCAAGGCCACGGCCTCGGTGTTGGTCTTGTTGCTCTTCCAGTTGCCGGCAATGATGAGACGACGTGCTTTGTCCATGCGAAACAGGCCCAGCAGGTTATTCGCTGCCAGCAGTGCGTAAAGGGGTTTTGCAGTCGATTTTGGAGCGGCCGACGCGGTCCGGCGGTGTCCCGGTTGGCAAATGCAGAAGCCAACCAACGGCTGGAGCGGACCGCCCGCGCCACCGTCGGACAGGCCCTTCAGCGTCGCATGGCCGGGTATCGTTGCATGCCTCCCACGTAGGTGGACTCGACCTGGATTTCCGCGATCCGCAGGGGCTCGGACGTCCTCGGATCCCTCGACAGAACCACGAAGTCCGCAACACGGCCTTCCGTGATGGTTCCCTTCACCGCCTCCATCCTCTCGGCGAACGCGGAACCCCACGTGAACTCGCGCAGCGCGGTCTCGACCGGGATCTTCTGGGATGCCCCGTACACCCGGCCGCCGACGCTGGTGCGTGTCACCAGGCTTTGCAGGCGCCGCATCGGCTTGCAGGCGCTCACCGGCCAATCCGAATTGCCGGACACCACGATGCCGAGTTCCTCGGCGCTGCGGTTCGGATGCATGTACTCCCAACGCCGGGATCCATACTCCTCCATCTTGTCGCCGTGTTCGAAGATGTAGGAATGGAGGGCCAGCACCACCCCAAGGTCCTTCGCCCGTCTCAGCAACGGCCCGGGACAGATGCTGGCATGCTCGATCCGGAATCGCGGATCGGACTTCGGATGCTTCTGCAACGCGCTTTCGAACGCATCCAGCACCATGGCGATTTCACGATCCCCATTCGCATGGATCGCCGGTTGGAGACCTGCCTTGTGGACCCGAAGCACCAAGGCGTCCAATTCTTCCTGGGATCGGGCGGGCGGGATCCCGTAGTCGTCGCGGAAGCCCGTGGCCGGGTTCACGCGGTCGTAGGGTTCCGAAACCCAACAGGTTCGGCCGGACAACGAGTTGCCGTGGACGATCTTGATCCCTCCAAGCCGCACCCATTCGTCGCCGAAACCGGACTCCATGCCCGCCGCCTCGACGACATCGAGGTAGGAGGCCTGCATCAGCACTCCGACCCGGCAACCGCCTCCGCGTCTGGAAAGCTCCTGATAGACCCGGAGTGCCTTCGGCGTTCCGGCCGCGTCCTGCACGCTGGTGATTCCCTCGGCGAGAAACCGATCGAAACAACGGCCATAGGCCTCCACCAACTCCTCCCAAGAGGGTTCCGTCGTCTTCGGTCCAGCCGCCTCAACGAGTCGAAGGGCCGGAGGTTCCCGAAGGACCCCATCCGGCTCCCCTTCCCCGTTCCGTCCGAAGGCGCCCCCCTTCGGATCCGGTGTGTGCCGGGTGATGCGGGCCGCCTTCAGCACGACGCTGTTCACGGCCCACACATGCCCGCTGGAGTGCCGCAGCAGGATGGGATGGTTGGTGGAGACCCGATCCAGCAGTTCCCGGGTCGGATGCCCTCCCAACCGGGTGTCCTGGTAGTTGAATCCGCGGATCCACGAGCCGGCCGGCGTCGCGGCCGCCTTGGATTTCAGGACCGCCAGAAGCCGGTCCCGATCCGGCACCCGCTCCGGATCCAGATCGACTTCGCCATGGATGGAATCCTCCGGGAACTCGGGTCGCGGATGCAGATGGGAGTCGTTGAAGCCCGGAACCACGGTTCGCCCTTCCAAATCCAGCACGCGGGTCGTGGTTCCACGATTCTTCAGCACCTCGGCGTCCGAACCGACTTGAGTGAAGCGTCCCCGATGGACGCTGAACGCACTGGCTGTCGGTCGAGCCGGATCGACGGTGAGGACAACCGCGTTGTGGACGATCAGATCGGGTGCCTCAGCCCCGAACGCCGACGTCGCGGCTCCAAAAACGAAGCCGAAGAACAAGGACGGACACCACCGACCAAGGAGTCGGAAACGGAAGCCCGTTGAAAGAGCGGCAGTGCCGGATTCGGGAGGGAGGGTGTCCATGATTGCCGGAAAGGGTTCCGCTGGGCACCGCAGAGGCCAACGGACTTGGTCCAAGATGCCGGGTCGTCTCCAAGGATCGCAGCACGCTGCGGTTACAATCAGGAAAACGCACCGCCTTCGGCACCACTTCAGGAAGGACGGGAGGTTGCCGCTGGCGGCGCCAAGTGGGATGGCAGGGACGCACGGACGTACCCTTAAGTCTCAACTCTTGGGTTTCCGGATCCGAGTCGCGAACCCAGCTTTGGCGCGCTGTCCCGCGGGGGGTGGCTTTGGTGGCTCCCTGGATTGATTCAGTAATCCGTGACGTTCCGTGCAAATCCGTGTCTCCAAAGAAGGCGCGAGCGGACTCGCGCACTCCTTGACGCTCGCGCGCATTCCCGGGTGGTGGACTTTTATCTGCGCCAAGCGACGGACCTTCCGGCCACGGACGAAATTCAGATCCCAATCTCAGTCGATGTAGACGAACTCATTGAGGTTCAACAGCGCCCGGGCCAGTTGCGCTTCGCTGCGATCCTTCGCCAGGCGCTGCGCGGCCAACCGCTCCGTATCGTCCGGTTGCCTCAATAGGGTCCGCCGGAACAGTTCCCGAACCCGGGCTTCCTCCGTTCCCGGAACCGTCTCGGCCACCGAGGCCGCCAAGGCCTTCGACGCTTCCTGGATGAACGGCGAGTTCAGCAGTGTCAGCGCCTGGGGCGCGACGGTCGATTCGTCGCGGCGGGCGCAGGAGGTCGAATTCTCCGGGAGATCGAATGTCTCGAGGAACGGCACGCGGACCGTCCGCTTCTGGACGAGGAACAGGCTCCGCACCCCCTGCTCCGACTTCGGCGACGGATACCAGCCCTTGGTCCGGGTCTCGTTGTCGTCGAGGAAGGCGGGATTGGCCTGGAGGATCTCCGCCGGCAGTTCGGGCCACACCGGTGGTCCGCCCGGAGTGGTCCGGAGTTGACCGGAGACGGCGAGGATGGAGTCCCTCAGCTGCTCCGCCGAAAGCCTCCGCGGGTTCCAACGGGAAAGCAGCCGGTTGCCGGGATCGATCCGGGCCTGCTCGGGGCGGACGCGCGAGGACTGACGATAGGTCGCGCTGTTCACGATCAACCGGTGCAGGGCCTTCGAGGAACCGCCGGACCTCACGAACTCCGAGGCCAACCAGTCGAGCAATTCCGGATGGCTGGGTCGCGTGCCGGCGAGCCCGAAGTCGTTGGCGGAGGCGACCAGTCCCGTACCGAAATGCTGCTGCCAGATCCGGTTCACGAACACGCGGGCGGTGAGCGGGTTCGTCGGTGAGGCGATCCATTCTGCAAGCGCGAGCCGACGTCCCAGGGTCTTCGGATTGCGCGGACGTCCGGCCGGAGCCGGGTTCGGATCCAAGGCGGAGATGAATCCGGGTGCGACCGGTTCCCGCTCCGATCGGTGGCTTCCCTGGAACAGGATGCGCGTCACGCGCGGTTGCTCGGGCGCGTCGGTCATCAGGAGGCCCGATTCCGGCACGGGACGAACCGTGCGCAGTGAGCGGATGCGGGCGTCGATCGAATCCACCAAGGCGACGGCCCAGGGCTCCAAGCCCGACTTCAACGCCTTGTCGCCGGGCTCGATCCGTTTGCGCAACGCCTCGGCTCGCTCCTCGGGCACCGACTTCGGATCGGTCTTCCAGCGCTGCCACTCCGCCTGCTCCTCGGCCGGAAGCTTCCGGAGCCTCGCTGCGACGAGGCGTTGGCGAACGGGTTCCATGACGCCATTGCGTTGGCGTTCCAGATCGCCGATGCGGCGGTCGATCTCCTGTTGCTCCTGCTCGATCCGACGGTGCGCCGGTTCGAGGTCCAAGGGACGGTCATCGGCGAAGCGGACCCCTTCGAAGAAGGCCCGCATGCGGTAGTGGTCGGCCTGGGAGAGCGGGTCGAACTTGTGGTCGTGGCAGCGGCAGCACGAGAAGGACAGCCCCAGGAAGGCGCTGCCGGTGGTCTCGACCAGGTCCGCCATCAGTTCGGCCCGGCTCCGATCCTGTTCGTTGAAGAGGGACGCCGCATTGTCGTGCGGTCCCATGCGGAGGTAACCCGTGGCGATCCAGGCGTCCTGTTCTTCGGCGTCCGTCGGAAGTCCCTCCACCAGTTCGTCGCCGGCCAGCTGCTCGCGGATGAAGCGGCCGAACGGCAGGTCGCGGTTGAAGCTTCGGACCACGTAGTCGCGGAACCGCCACGCACGCGGACGGAACTCATCCCAGTCGAAGCCGTTGCTGTCGCTGTACCGCACCACGTCCAGCCACAGCCTCGCCTGATGTTCCCCGTGGCGTGGGGAGGCGAGCAGCCGTTCCACCTGACGTTGGTAGGCGTCCTCGGACGTATCGGCGAGGAACGCCTCCATCTCCGCGGGCGTGGGCGGCAGACCGGTCAGGTCGAGGCTGAGCCGACGTAGAAGGGGGCGGTGTCCGGCTTCTGGGGAAGGTTCCAGCCCCGAACCGGCGAGGCGATCACGGATGAAGCGGTCGATGGGATTGCGTTCACCGGCGACAGGATGACCCGGAGGCGGATTCGTGGAAACCGGGCGCAGCGACCAGAGGTCGAGCCGGGTGCCGCCGAAGATCCGGACGATGGGATTGGAGGAATCGCTCCAGGCGTCCCCAATCCGCCGTTCCAACGCCGGCTCTGCGCCGAAGCCCATGACCGCGCCAAACGACGCCATCGAGATGGCGAGGCGGAGAAGCCATGGGTTGCGAGCCGGATGCATTGGGGACCGGGGCAGGATCCGTCCGGGAGACCGGCTGGGCAACCGCCAATGAGAAGGACCGAAGGGCGTGGAAGGGTCCTTGGAAAAACACTTCGCCCGGACGGCGGTTTCGCTGTTCCATTCCCGCCCTGCGATGTTGCACCGACTGACCATTTCCGAGCTCACCGCCCGCATCGAGAAGCGGGAATGCACGTCCCGTGAGGCGACCTTGGCCTGCCTGGACCAGATCCGCCGCGTGGACGGACAGGTGAAGGCGTTCCTGAGCTACGACGAGGCCGACGCCTTGGCGCAGGCGGACGCGGCCGACGCGTTGGTCCGCGGCGGAGCCACCCTCGCCGCCAAGCCGCTGCTGGGCGTGCCGATCGCCCTGAAGGACGTGTTGGCGCACAAGGGTCAGCCCCTCAACTGCGCGTCGAAGATCCTGGGCAACTTCATCTCGCCCTACGACGCCACCGTGGTGACCAAGCTGAAGGAGGCCGGCGCGGTCGTCTTCGGACGGCTGAACATGGACGAGTTCGCGATGGGCAGTTCGACCGAGAACTCGGCGTTCTTCACGACGCTGAACCCATGGGACACGACGCGGATCCCGGGCGGATCGTCCGGCGGTTGCGCCGCGGCGGTGGCCGCGCACGAGGCCTTCGCGACGATCGGCTCGGACACGGGCGGCTCCATCCGCCAGCCCGCCGCGCTCTGCGGATGCGTGGGCGTGAAGCCGACCTACGGCCGCGTCTCGCGCTTCGGCCTGACCGCCTTCGCCAGTTCCCTCGACCAGATCGGACCGTTCACCAAGGACGTCACCGACGCGGCCCTGGTGACCCAGGTGCTGAGCGGGCACGACCCGATGGACTCGACCTCGATGCGGGAGCCGGTGGTCGACTACCGCGCGGGTTTCGACGGGGACCTGAAGGGCCTCCGCATCGGGCTGCCGAAGGAGTACATGATCGGCGGGCTCGATCCCGAGGTGGACGCCTCGGTCCGCCAGGCGGTGGAGCAATTGCGGAAGCTCGGGGCCGAGATCGTGGAGGTCTCCCTGCCCCACACCGAGTACGCCGCCGCGACCTACTACATCATCGCGCCGGCTGAAGCCTCGGCGAACCTCGCCCGCTTCGACGGCATCCGCTACGGGGCCCGGGTGGACGGCGCGGATCCGTTCGAGCTGAACAGCCGGACCCGCGGCGACGGCTTCGGCCCGGAGGTGAAGCGGCGCATCATGCTCGGCACCTACGTGCTCAGCAGCGGCTACTACGACGCCTATTACATCCGCGCCCAGAAGGTGCGCACCCTGATCCGTAACGACTTCCTCAAGGCCTTCGAACAGGTGGACGTCATCGTCACCCCGACGACCCCGTCTGCCGCGTTCAAGGTGGGCGAGAAGTCGGATGACCCGCTGCAGATGTACCTCTGCGACGTGTTCACCATCTCGTGCAACCTCGCCGGCATCTGCGGCATCAGCATCCCGTGCGGGTTCACCGCGTCACCGAAGCTGCCCATCGGCCTCCAGCTGCTCGGCAAGCCGTTCGGCGAATCCACGCTGTTCCGCATCGCCCACGCCTACGAGCAGTCCACCGGCTGGCACCGGGAATTCTCACCTCTCGCCTGATCCCCTTCCCCGAACCCATGTCCAACGAGAACGATCCCTCCACATCCCCGTCCACCGGCTTCCGCGTCTGGGCCGCGGACGACGTCGTCTACGGCCCCGTCGAACTCCCGGTGCTCGTCGACTGGGTGGGCGACGAACGCGTCCTGCGTTCGACGTGGATCTTCAGCGAGTCCAGCCAGGTCTGGACCCGCGCCAGCGACGTTCCAGAGCTTCAGGCATTGTTCGGCGCCTCCGAGCCGGCGACGGCGAGTTCCTCCGATCCGTCCGCAGCGACCCAACTGGTGCCGGGCATCCGGCCCGGATCGTTGCGTCGGGTGAAGATCTTCGCCGCGATGAACGACACCCAGCTGGGACGTTTCGCGCAGCTGATGGAGGTCGTGAAGGTGACGTCGTTCAAGGAGGTCGTGAAACAGGGCGGACCGGGCGACGCGATGTACGCGGTGCTCGAAGGCGAACTTCGGGCGCGACTCCTCAGCGCGGGACGCGAGACGACGCTCGCCACCTTCCAGCCCGGCGACGTCTTCGGCGAGATCACCCTCTTCGACGACGGACCGCGTTCGGCCGACGTGATCGCCAACGTGGACTCGACCCTTCTCCGGATCTCCTCGGCGCGTTTCGACGAGCTCTGCGCGAAGCATCCGGACCTGGCCACGCCGTTGCTGT
>CAMASJ010000152.1 GCA_945860685.1 Akkermansia muciniphila | reverse complement strand
ACCTCAAGCTCGGGCCGTTCAACCTCGGCTCCGTGAATTCCGCCATCCTTCGCCGCGGCACCAACGGCGTGGTCCGGCTCGACCTCGGCGGCGTCCTCGGCAACGCGCCGCTCCCGGCGTTGAACGTCTCCGGCACCCTCGCCAGCGACGGAACCCTCGCCCTCGACACCACCGCCGCCACCAACGGCACGCTCCACGGATTCCCGGTCGTCGGGCTGACCGCGTCGCTGCGCGGCGGCTCGGCCGGGGCCTACTCGTCGGAGGTCGCCGCCTCCGTCGGACTGCCGGGACTGACCCCGATCGGCATCTCCGCCAGCTGGCGCCCGCCGGCGGCATTGAGCCTGTCCCATTCCGGGTCCGACAGCGCAGTCGTCGCCCTCGGTGATGGCTTTTCGCTGAGCCGCACCGCCGGGACGCTTTCGTCGGGAGGCTTCACCTTCCGCACCACGCCGCTCTTCGGGCCCGGCTATTCCGGTCGGATGTCCGCCAACGGCACGTTCGCGCTGACCAACATCGGTTCGCTCAGCACAACCTTCGAGACGTTCCCCATCTCCCAGCTGACCAACATCCTCAGCAAGACGAAGGTGGACGGTCCCGTCCAGCAGGCCGTGTTCGCGAGGTTCAACCTGCCGAACAGCCCGTTGTTCAACGCCCTCGTCTTCGCCGGCCAACGCCTTTCCAACGGCTCCCTCGCCGTCACCAACCGCCCCGGGAACTTCACGCTTGCAGGCCTCGCCCTTCCGAACCCTGAAATCGCCCTGCGCAGCAACCCGCGTGGCTCGCCGTCCATGACGTTCCGGGGACCCCTGTCCCTGACCAACATCTTCGCGACGGTCCTGCCGAATCTCTCCGGGACCATCCGTCCGAACGCCCTGGTCAACTTCTCGATCACCGACGCCGCGTCGACGATCCTGGGGTTCCCGATGAACGGCATCCAACTCGGTGGGGTCGACCTGCCGCTCGGAGGCAGCAACCCGCTCCTGACCGTCGGTGGAACCCTCGCCCCGGTCCAGTTCCTGCCCTCCATCCCGCTGAACGGATCCCTGCGGCCTTCCGGCGTGTTCGACTTCACCGGCCCCGACCCGGATCCCTTCAACATCTTCGGACGCTCGCCGGACCTCGGCGCCTGGACCTTCAACCGCGCGGGTCTCTCCTCCCGCGGCAAGACCTCCGTGGGCAACATCGAGATCCCCCTGGTCCTCAATTGGCACAGCGCCACGGACTCCCTGCAGCTCGGAGGTGGCACGTCGTCGCGGGACACCGGATGGCAGGGCTTCGGCACGGTCCGGGGTCGGCTCGCCTGGTCCACCGCGGCGCAGTTCAACCCGGCCAACCGTTCTTGGAGCCTCTCGCTGAGCACCACCATCGCCGGCTGGAACACGCCGAACCTTCCTCCCGACAACCTCAACGACATCGGCGAAGGCTTCCGCGTCGGAAGCTTCCGGGTGTCCCGCACTTCGTCGCTGGACAGCGACGCCTTCAGGTTCACCCCGTCCTCGCCGTTCCCCGGTCCCACGTTCACCTGGGACCTCCGCTATCCCTGATCCCTTCCCATGACCACACACCGCCTCCATTCCCTGCTGCGCCACCTCGCCGGCCCGATCCTGGGTCTCGCCGCAGGCATCCTCCACGCCCAGTCCTTCGACACCGGCAGCGACGGGAACCTCGGTGATCTCCGCATCACCAACTCCGTGACGCTCGACCTTCCCGCGGACGGCCGGATCAAGGTCCGCAGCCTCGTGATCGACGCCGGCAGCGTCCTTTCCTTCCGCGCCAACGCGGCCAACACGCCGGTGTACATCCTGTCCCAGGGCGACGTCCGGATCGCGGGCCAGATCTACATCGCCGGCGACTCGGTGGACCGCTCCCAAATCAGCGGCGGTCTCGGAGGTCCCGGCGCCTTCCGGGGCGGAAACCGGGCCTCAGACGGAATGGACGCGGGCGCCGGACAAGGACCCGGAGGCGGCAACCGCCAGCGGGGAGCCGCATCTTCCGAGCAGCCCGGTGCGGCCGGACACCGCATCAGCCACAGCAACGACAACAATCCCCAGAACGGCCGCGCCTACGGCACCCCGACCCTCATCCCCATGATCGGGGGTTCCGGCGGCGGCGGCGGCTGGTCCGAACCCGGCGGCGGCGGCGGCGGCGCCGTGCTCGTCGCATCCTCCACCCGAATCACCCTCGTGGGATCCATCGACGCCCGGGGCGGCAGCGCTCCCAACAACAACGGCGGCAGCGGCGGCGCCGTCCGCCTCGTGGCCCCCATTGTCGACGGGCCCGGCCACATCCATGTCCATGGCAACTCGTCCGGTTCCGAAGGGCGGATCCGCATCGACACCTTCGACTCCCGGATCCCCATCTTCAACACGGGCGGGTTCGTTCCCAGCACCGGCAGCCTCCTCTTCACCGGCCTCGACCTCCCGGGCGCTCCCCGGCTGGAGGTCACCCAGGTGGGCCGCTACGAAGTCGCGCCGGGCGAAGGCAACGCGTTCTCGATCCTGCTGCCCGTGGGTTCATCTCCCCAGCAGAACGTCGTCGTCCGGGCCACCGGCTTCGGCCGACGCATCCCGATCCAGGTCGTCCTGACTCCCGACTCCGGCGACCGTCAGGTCTACAACGCCACCCTCGACAACTCCAATCCCGGCAGCATCGAGGTCATCGTCCCGGTCGTCTTCCCGGCCAACGTCACCACCCTGGTCAACGCCTGGACCGTGCCCGGCCAGTAAAGTGGCCACGCCCGCCAGGGTGTGGTTCCGGGATCCCGTGCGAGACGCCTGGTAGACCGCGCACCACCACGGACAACGGACAACGGACAAAAAACTCCATGTCCTCCGTGCCTCCGTTGCCAACGGATCCGTCCGTCACTTCGCCATCGGCCATGCCGCCGCGGCCAGGGCCTTGTACCCGCCGATGAGCGACCGGACGTTCGTGTAGCCCATCTTCTGCGCCGCGTCGCACGTGAGCGCGCTGCGGAAGCCGCCTCCGCAGTACATCACGATCTCCGCGTCCTTGTCCGGATAACGGCCTTCCAGGTCCCGCTCCAGGATGCCCTTCCCCAGGTGGGCGGCCTCGACTGCATGTCCCGCCGCCCATTCGCTCTCCTCGCGGACGTCGATCAGGACCAGCTTCGGATTGGCCGCCAATCGGGCCCGGAGGTCCTCGAGGGTGACCTCCCGGATCCGTGACTTGGCGTCGTCGACAAGGGCGAGGAATCCCGGTGCGTGTTGCATGCAAGAAGGATGCCCCACCACCGTCGACCACGGAAGCGTCAACATCCGGACCGCCACCCGATCCCGGCTCCGCGACAAACGGGCTTCACCAACGGATCTCGACCGATTGCGCCTCGCCGGGTCTCAACAGGAGCCGGCCTTCGGCCTCGTCCAGGCTCCAGGAGTCGCCCTTGGCCGTCTTGCCGTCGAACAGCACCTTCAGCCGCTTCCGGGCATTCCCCAGGTCGCGGAACCCGGTCACCAACACCTGTCCTCCGCCCCGCGGCCAGAGCGCCACACGGAACCTCAACACCGCATCCTTGCCGTCCCTTCCCTCGCCTCCACGCGCCTTCTCCGCCACGTCGGCCACCACGCCGGGCGCATGGATGAATCCGTCGAATCCCGGCCGGGGCACCGACAGCTGCACCGGCGGACCGCCATAGTGCCGGATCGCGCCGGGCAACAGGGTGCCGGGATTGATCGGCACCGGATTCCGGAAACGGGCACGGAGGTCGAAGCTGTCCGGCAGCAGCCCCTGGTTCGCCGGCTCGCTCGCCGGATGCACCTGCTGGATGCCCGACGCCGCGATGCCGTCCGCAAGCCGGTTCCACAAGGACGGATCGTCGTATCGTGCGAGATGTCGGAGCGCCTCCGCATAGACCAGCCCGCACCACTGCACCGGCAAGCCGATCCAGTTGGGGGCGACGAACTGGGTGGCCCCGAAGACGGGGATCGTGGCGTACAATCCCACCGGCCCCGGGACAGGTCGGACGAGGTACACGAAGGGAACACCGGTCCAAGCCCAATGCCGTGCGTCGTCGAGATGCGAACGGTCTCCGGTCAGCTCGTAGGCCAAAAGGTACGCCTCGCAGAGCTGGGCGCTGGCGAGGATGTCGGGCGTGTGCAACGGCACCTCCCAGGTCTGTGCGCCGCGTGGAACACCGCCGCTCCAACGACGGAGCCCGGCCAACAGCCGCAGGCCGTCGGCTCGCAGGCCGATGTCGCCGGTGAGCGCCGCGGCCCGCAACACCTGCAGCGTCGGTCCGCCCGCCAATCCGGTGGCCTCCCGTTCCCAGTGGGTCCGACTGAGGTCGGTTCCACCCGCAGGCGCCAAATACGGGAAACGCCCTTCCGCTCCCGCACGCCTCACGATCCCCAGCGCCTGCTCCCGCAGGTTCCGGAGCTGCCCGGCCACGTCTCCGCGGGCCAGTCCCGGCAACATCCAACGGACGTGCCCGACCTGTTGGCCCGGGTTGTCCGGCCGCACTTCCGTATAGGCTTCCGCGGCCGCCCGCTCGAGCCGGTTGCTCCACGTCATGTCGCCGACCCACGGGGCCAGCCAGTCCATCCACAACGCCGCGTCCACCGCCGGCGAGGCGCCGAAGCCCGGTCCGATCGCATGACGGAAACGCGATCCGTCCCGGATTCCCGAGTCGAGCCATCCCGCTGCCTGCAGACGCAGGAACACCTCGCGTTCGATCCCCGTCTCCGGTGCCGGCGGCAGCGCCTTGGCCCCGACCCAACCCTGGATCGCAGGGACGACGTTGGTGCCGGGCCCGCCCCGCAGCACGGCCACGAATTCCACCGGCCGCCCCGGCTCCATCCGCAGCGGACCGTACGGCATCAGCGCTCCGTCCGGCCGGGAGACGCCGTCGCTGCCCGGCGCGACGATGCCGAGCAGGTGGCCACCGGAGCGGAAGACCCGGTCGGGCGTGTCGAAGAGGGCAGCGACGTCCGCCGACGGATTCCAGTCGAGCGAGAGCCAGCGGCCGTCCGCCGACAACGCCATCATCGTCTGGGTCAGCTTCGCCGTGTCCGGCACCCGTCGGAGCGCCGCCGGGCCAATCAGATCCCGTTCCGAACTCGACTCCTCGTTCTCCAGGTATTCCAGGCCCGGCAACAGGGCCTGGTGCTTGTTGGTGCCGAAGGAACCGATCCCGGTGAGCAGCACGGTTCCCGGCAGGAAGACCAGGTCGCGCGGCCGGTCGACCGTCACCGCGGTGCGGATCCGCAAACCCGATCCGGCGGGTTCGACCCGGCGCGTCCAACGCCAGCGTGCCCCGTCGGGATCGGTGTCGACCGTCTCGAACCGCAGCGAAGCGCCCTGCGCGGAGAACAGCGGAGCCCCGGTGCCCGGACGAAACCACACCTGCCGTCCATCGAGGAGGTAGCCCACCGGGACGTCGGGTCCTGAAACCGCAAACGGCCGGCCCTGGACTTCCACCGAGAACACGGCGAAACGGTCGCGGTCCTGGAGGAACCGCACTCCGGGTCCCGAAACGGTGGCGACCCGGGTTGAGGCTTCCGGAGCCCGGAACTCCGGCCAGTCGGGTTCCGGCATCAGCCGACGTTCCTCGAACCAAAGCCGCTCCAACACCGTCGTGTCCCCGGCCCCGCCCGGCGGATCGAACCGCAGGCGAAGCCTTCCGGAAACGGCCGGCATAGGAACCCGGGCCTCGAAGACGTTCGTGGTCGGCACCAGGAAGCGGACCGAGTCCGCCTCCGAGGCGCCCCTCTCGAACCAGAACACCTGGGCCCAGCCCACCCGCGTGGACTTCAGCCGGAGCCGTAGCCACAGGGGACCGTTGGTCCCGAACTCGACCACGGGTCCTTGGATGTACGGATCCTCTCCCGAGGAACGCACCACCAGTCCTTCCGGCGTGGGCTGCATCGTCGCGTCGTGGAGCGCCGTCCAACGGCCTCCCGCGGCGACTTCCCGAAGCCCGAGGTCCGGCAGCGCGGCGTGGGCTCCGAGCAGCAGGGCGAAGAAGCAGGGAATCCACGACCGGGGGAACCGGGCAGGCGGTCGGAGAAGTCGGGACATGGGACGAACCGACGCTGGGCGTGACACGATGTTCAAGCGGTTATGGAGGCGGCAACCCCGGGGCGCCCCGCCGGAAGCCGCACCTCGAACAACGCCCCACCGCCAGGATTGTCGGACACCGAGACGCTCCCGCCGTGCGCGTCGACCACCGCCTTTACGACGCTCAGGCCGAGACCGAGTCCCCGCTGACCCCGGCTACGGTCGCCGCGGTAGAGACGCGTCCAGACCTTCGCCCGCTCCTCAACCGGAACCCCGGGCCCCGAATCCCGAACCTGGACCACGGGCACGTCGCCGTCCTTCCGGACCTCGACCCACACCCGACCGCCCTGCGGCGTGTACTTGATCGCGTTGTCGAGCAGGTTGGCCACGACCTGCCGCAGGCGCACCGGATCGACCTCGGCCATCACCGGCTCCGACGCCTCGACCCACAACGCGATCGCCTTCTCCTCCGCCGTCATCGCATAGGCGTCGGCCAGCTCCGCCGCCATCCGGGCGATGTCGGTCGGACGCCGTTGCAGCCGCATCAGCCCGGCCTCGGCCTCGGTCACGTCGAGCAGCGCGTTCAACAGCTGCAGGACCCTTTCGCTCTCCTCCACGCAATCCGCGAGCGCCTCGCGAGCCGCGGCGGGATCCGCCCCGAGCAGCGCGATCTCCGCCGCGCCCCGCATGCGCGTCAGCGGCGTCCGCAGGTCGTGCGCGGCGTTGTCCAACGACTCCCGCATCGCCCGGATCAATCCGGCGTTCCGCTCCAACACCGAGTTGAACAGGCCGGCCAGCGCCTCCAGGTCGTCTTCCTGTCCACGGACCGGAACCCGCGCGTCGAGGTCGCCCGTGGCGATGATGCGCCGGGCCGTCTCCGCCATCTCCCGGACCGGCCGCAGGGCGCGGTCGGCGAGGAAGGATCCCACCGCCAACGACGCCACCACCATGCCGGCGCCGGCCACGAGGAAGCTCTTCCGGAACGGCGCGAGGACGGTCTCGCGGTTGTTGGTCACGCGTCCGACCTGGAGCAGCGTCCCGTCCGGCTGCATCGCCGAAGCGATGGCGATCTCCTCCTCCGCACCCTTCGGGATCCGGACCACCTCCACCGGCCGCGTGAAGCCCATCCAGTCCCGCTCATAGCCGCGGATCTCCACCCAGGCGTCCGGGACCGACGCGAACGAGACGACGTTCCCGCGTCCCAGCAGCCGCAGGAACAGCGGGGTTCCGCCGGAACTCCCCTTCTCCCGCTCCACCGCGGCCTGGAGCGCACGGACACCGCCCGCCTGGTAGAGCGTCCCATACTCCTTCAGCCGCGAGGCGAGGATCTCCGCGTCCTTCTCCGCCAGCGCCCGCGACATGAGCAGGTAGGCCACCCCGAAGAGGACAGCCACCGAGACGGCGAAGATCGTCGCGTACCACAGGCTCAGACGGTGCCCGAGCCGGATGAAAGGGGCGCGCGGGGACATGGACGTCTAGCGGAAGCGGGATCGACCTCAGGCCGCGAAGACGCGCCGGAGGTACTCGACGGACCGACGGTGGTTTTCCACCGCGCCGCGGGTGATCCGCGTTCCCTGTTCCAACGCCAACTCGACGGAGAAGCGCCGCGGAATCCCCCGCTCGCGGGCGAATCGGGCAATCTCGCCGTAGTCGATGTCACCGCTGTCGAGATCCTCCCACCAGACCCCTTCCCGGCTCTGGCGCAGATGCCACGACACGACCCGGCCGCCGTACTGCCGGAGGGCGTCCATCGGGGCGACGCCGCCGCGGTACATCCAGTGGGTGTCGATGCAGAAGTCCACCTGTCCCGCCTCGGTCATGGCGAAGTTGTGATGGAACTCGCGCGCTTCGTTCCGCAGTTCCGGGGTGTGGTGGTGCAGGCCGAGGCGGAGTCCCAGTGCGCCCAACTCCTTGCCCAGGCGTGCGAGGGCGCGTCCCTGGGTGACCAACTCCGCCGCGGTCTTGTCGCGGCCGATCGGATCGGGGTTGCAGACGATCACCTCGAAACCGGCCTTGGCGCAGACGGCACCCGCCCGCACGAGCGCGTCCACCGTGGCCCCGGCCCGCTCGTCGTGGAACGCACCGCCGGTGTAGAGGCTCACCGGACGCAGGCCCTTCGACTTGAGACGCTCCGCGAAGGCCGCGTTGGCGTCCGGGTTCGCGCTGTCCACCGAACCTTCGGCGTAGTCGCAACCCATGTCCCGCAACGCGGAGAACACCTCGTCCAGGTGCGCGCCGAGGTCCTTCTTCTCGCGGTCGTAGTACTGGCCCCAGCCGTAGAGTTGGCTGCCGATGCGCGTCGGCGCCGCCGGGACGGGATCCGCGGCGGTGGCGGTCATCGAACCGCCGAGGAAGAGGGACGGAGCCAAAGCAACGGCCGGGACAGTGGCGGCGGTCCGCTGGAGGAACTGACGTCGGGAGAACGGCTGCATGGCGCCATCCAACCGCCCGGCCGCACGGATTCCAAGCGGGGAGGAGGGGTGGGGAGGCTGAAAGGTTGAAAGGGGGATTGGGGAATCCGGGTGAATGGAACTGTCCAGGACGAATCGCCCGGCATTCGGGTGTCATTTTTGACCTCCAGAATTGGCATTCGCCGATGCGGCCCACCTCAGCTCATTCAGGTAGTCGTTGCCATGCATAGCCGCTTGAAGCAGTCTAGTTGACGACTAGTCGATATAAGAAACCGCGATTATGGACACCATGACTGCCTTCGAGGCCAAGACCCGGTTCGGAGAGCTTCTCGAGAGGGTAGGGCGCGGCGAGGAGATCGTGATCACCCGGCATGACAAGGCGGTCGCCCGAATCGTGCCTGAGGGACGACGGAGCCGGGAGCAGGTTCGCAAAGCGGTGGACGCCCTTTCCCAATTGCGAATCAGGATAGGGAATCGATCCAAGGACGAAGCCACGCTGTCCGAGGTTGAAGTCCGCTCCGCCATCGATGAAGGCCGGCGCTCATGGACCGCCTGATTGTAGACGCTTCCATGGCCGTGGCTTGGATCCATCCCGGACAAGCTACGCCGCAGTCCAACGCCCTCCTCGCCGAGGTCGGCAGCGGAACCACCCTGGTTCAACCGGCATTGTGGCCCATCGAAGTCGCCAACGTCCTCCTGGTCTTGGAACGGAGGGGCAAGCTGACGCGCTCAGAAAGGACTGAAGCCCTGGAAACACTGAGCCTTCTCGATATCCAGATCGACCACGAGATGTCCGCGTTGGCGTTCACACGGCTCTCGCAGCTCGCGTTGGACCTTGGACTGAGTGTCTACGACGCGGCCTATGTAGAGCTCGCCTTGCGACTGAAGCTGCCACTCGCAAGCAAGGACGTGCCCTTGCGGGAGGCGGCCCGGAAGCGCCGTGTGACGGTCCTTCCCCGCGGTTAGCCGAACTCCGGCCACAAGGCCCCTCGCGTGAAGTCGGGAAGCCGTGAGTCCGTGAGCGTAAAAGAGGGAGACTCAGGTTCCGCGAAGCGAAGCCGATCGCCGAGAAATGGTAGCCACTTCAGCTCCCGATCCACTTCCCCATTGGCGCCTTGGCGCCTTGGAGTGAGTCCCCCCTCGCTCCCGTTGAATCAACCCAGTCTCCACCGCCACACACGGCCATCTTCCGGATGGTCGACGCTGCCGAGCCACTCGAAGCCGAGTCTCCGCAGGATCCGGGGAGACGGCCCTTCCGCCGGCAGCGTGTGGGCCACGACCTCGAGTGCCGGATCCGTGCGCCGGGCGATGTCCGCCAGCAGCGCAGCGGTGCGGCCGGCATGGCCCAGCCCTTCGAACTCCGGCCGCGTGTAGTAGGCCAACTCGGCGGATCCATCCACCGGCGGTCCGGTGAACCCGCCGAGCCCGACCGGAACGTCCCCGTCCATCGCCACGTATCCCACCCACGGCGGACGGAAGCCCTTCTTCCAATAGAGTCCCGCCCCGGCTTGGCAGCCGCCCGCGATGTCCTCGGGAAGCGTTCCCAACGGTTCCACCGGATTCCCGGCCACATCGCAGGCAACCAGACGGAACCGACGTTCCGCGGCCGCGGCGACCGCGAAAGCCACCGGGTCAGGCCCGCGGGATTCCACCGACCGTTCCCCGCCTTCCGGCCCGTGGAAGAGCACCCACACCGCGAAGTCGTCGCTGAAATCCTCGAACCGGTGGACCTGTCCGGCGGGAACGAAGAGGAAGTCGCCCGGGCCCACCGGCCGCGAACCGGATCCATCGAAGAAGAGTCCCGTGCCACGGACCACGACGTAGGATTCGTCGCGCCGATGCGGTTGCTGGGGATCGCGGCCTCGCGGTTGGTAAAGTTCCACTTCCAGTGAGCCATGACGGAACACCGGAACGGCAAGGTTGCCGGCCGGAGGCGGCCCGAGTCCGAGCGCGGATTCCCGACCGATCTGGAAGCAACGGCTGACGACGTTCACCGGGTCAGACTGCGACGGTTCCCCCGTCCTTGGCCAAGATTTCGAATGGGCGGGGAGCCGGTCAGGGTTCGGACGGTTCCTTCTCGCGGAGGTGACCCGGAGTCCAGTTCATCCAAGGAACCTGGATCATCGGCTGGTTCCACCAACCGCGTCCGGGCGCGCTTCCGCCGCCACCCGAATAGCGGAGGAACTCGGAGACGAGGATCAGCACCCCGAGAAACATCCAGACGCCGAACGTGAGTGTCCGCGCGGAAA
>CAMASJ010000151.1 GCA_945860685.1 Akkermansia muciniphila | reverse complement strand
GGTCCCCGGATTGGAACCGGTGGCGCTGTTGAAGGGGCACCGGACCTCCGTGGATGCGGTCGCCTATTCGCCGGACGGACGCATCCTCGCCTCACTTGAGTCCGACACCGGAGTCCGGCTCTGGGACATGTCGACGTTCCGCGAGGTGGCCACGCTACCGATACCGGATGCCGAGCAGTGGCTGCGCTTCTCCCCGGACGGACGCCATCTGGCCGTCCAGACCACGGCCGGAGTGCGCCTTCTATCGGCGCCCTGAGCCGTGAGGATACTGGACCGGCTACGAGGCACGAACGCGGCAACCGACTATGACCCATCCCGGGAGGTCCGCCGCAGCGCCGAATCCATCAACTCGGCATCTGGCCTCCCGCCAGGACCAGGGAAGACCAAAGGCGCCTCGGAACCTCCCTCCAACTCCGGTGTAACCTTCCGCGACGGACGCTGCTGAAGTGGAGTGTGAAAACCATTACGGCATGCCTGTGCCTCCTGCTCCTGCCCTGGTCCGCCCTGCTGGGGGCCGACGCGGAGATCCAGACTCGGCCCATCCAGGGGGTGATCCGCTTCACCAATGAGAACCCGGAAGTTCTGGAGATCCTCGGTCCTCCCGGAAACCTGGGGGTTTCCTTCGTCGCGGTCCTCGCCGACAGCCGGGCCCCGAACGCAGGACTGCGGGCCACCGGCTCGCGTCCTGCCACCAACATCCTCTCGAACACCTACTCCCTGGCGGTTCAGGCGGGCGCCGACGAGGCCACGGCCATCGCCTATGACCTCAACGTCGTCCTCTACACCGATTCCGACCGCGCGGGCTACTACACCCGTCCGGTGTCCACGCCTCCATTGGTTCGGGGCGCGGAGCCAGTCACCGTGGACATCGCCGAGTGCGCGGCGGTTCTGGACCTGAAGTTCGTCGACGCCGAGGGCCAACCGGTCGTGGTGGCCGACGTCACCGGCTCGTTCTCCAGTCCGGAAGGAGGAGGCGGAGCCATCACGGCGACTCCCGCCGGGGTCACCAGCCGCCGGATTGTCGTCCCATCGGGCCCGGACCTGTCCGTCGCCCTCACCGTGCGCCGGGGCACGGATGCCTATCTCGACGAACTGACCGACCAGGTTCACTTCACCACCAACGCCCCGTGCGACACGGTGACCGAGGTCCGGATCGTCCTGCCTGCCGGTTCCGGTCTGGGCCGGATCATCGGACGAGTCGACATGGTGTCCGAGTTCGAGCTGTCCACCGGCCCGTCCACCCTGACGCCGCTTCGTGGCCGCACAGCGATCATCGCCACCGGGCCGGGCGGAAATCGGCGCTTTGCCACTGTCCCGGGCGACAATCGCCAAGTGCCGGCCAGCGGGGACTTCGTGCTGCCGAACCTGGTTCCGTCGACCGCGGGAAATGCCACCAGTCTTTGGCGTGTCCAAGCGGAGATGCATTTCCGCACCAACCGCTCCTTCACCCACTTCGTCTCCCCGGCCCTTGGCGAAGGCTCGAATCCCGGGGTCCATGTCACCGCAGGCAGCACGGTCGATCTCGGCAGCCGGTTCATCCTCATCCCAGGATATGTCCGCGGCGCCATCCACCTTGCCGGACCGCCCGACACCGAGGCCTCGAAGTCGGCCCTTCGCGGGGTCTTCCGACCGTCGGACCAGGGCCTCGACCCGTTCGGGATCCCCGCCTCCATCGAGTCCAGCGGCATCCACTCCTCGTACATCTCCGCCCACGGCGTGAACCGCGGGTTCCTCGGCAGCAGCTTGACCGCTGCCGGCGGTTCCGTCTCCGCCAGCTTCGAGGGCGAGTTCGCACCGGGGACCGCGGCGTTTGAAGGCTCCTACGAGCTGCCCGTGGCCGGCTTCAGTGCGAGGGGGAGCGTGTGGAAGCGGGACCGATTCACGCTGACGATCCAAACAACGCCCACCAACGGCGTCCCCTTCGTCAGCCAGCGGGTCGATGTGGTCGAAGGCTCCGCACCGGAGCTCGAAGTCACCAGCCTGAGGCGTGTCACATCGGATCTCCGGCTCGGCTTCGGCGAGGTCTGCGTGCGGTTCCGCTCCGCGGAAAACCCGTTCTACCAGAGCCGCATCACCACCACCGGAGGCGGACTCAACGGACTGGACTTCGAGGGCCGCCCGCGGAACTACCAGGTGAACATCGACGGCGCCTATGGACAGGCCATCAACCGACAGGAGGCCACCCGGTCCGACGTCGTGACCCTCTATCTCCCGGAGGGCGAGTACGACCTCCGGCCTTTCGTGAACTCCATCGCCCCGGACGGCTCCGAATCCACCACCCAGCTCGAGCCCATCCACGTCCAGGTCGCCGCCCGAAGCCGGACCTGCGTCGAGGCCTGTCTCCGGGTCGCCGTCCAGGCACCGGCCTGCACCGCCGGCGCCGCCGTCCCGGTCACCGCCGGGATCCGCACCTGCGGCCAGGCCATCACCCGGGTCCGCTACCAGGTGGACGCCGCGGATCCCGTGACGCTCTGCACCGACTGCGGATCGACCACGAACTGGTCCTTCCTCGCCGCCATCCCGGCGGGATCCCGCTACCTGACCGTCACCGTCGAGGACGCCCTCGGTGGTGTCGCCACGGCCACGGCCGACCTCGCCGTGGATGCGAATCCACCGGTGTTCGATCCACCGGCCAACCTGTCGGTGGTCGCCGACGAACCCTGCGGCAGCCGGGTGACGCTCAACGCCCGGGCCGTCGACGCCTGTTCCGGAGCGGTCTCCGTAAACCTCGAGCCCGCCAGCGGAAGCCTGTTCCCGATCGGCACCACCACCGTCACCGCGACCGCCACCGACGCTGCCGGCAACACCGCCCGCACCAGCTTCACCGTGACCGTGCGCGACCAGGTCTCCGATCCCGCGGCGCTCCTCGCCTATGAGCCGTTCGACTATGCCGCCGGGCGGAGTCTCTTAGGCCAGGACGGCGGACGCGGCTTTTCGGGTCCGTGGGAATTGGCCGGCTTCAACGTCGATCCGGCCAACCTCGATGCCTTCACCATCGCAGCGACACAGCCGGTCGTGGGAACGCTGAACCGTACGGGAGGCTCGGCACAGGCTGGCACGCAGAGGTCGGCCGCCGGCCTCGTCCGTCCTTTCGCCAGACCGCTGGGTGCAGACGGCACGACGGTCTATCTCAGCGTCGTCCTCAGTGGCGACCCGCAGGCCTCCATCGCCGAACGAGCACAGTTCTTCGGACTGACACTGAACGGCTCTGAAGGGGGCGACCTGTTCATCGGAAAGCCGATGGAGCCCTTCGTCTTCAGCGACAACTATGGCATCCAGCGGAGGGACTCCTTCGGCCGGACCGGCGTCCCGGCCACACCGACCACGACCACCGCGCTGCTGGTCCTTCGTTGCGACTTCCTTCCCGGCGACGACCGCTTCGTGCTTTACCTGAATCCGCCCCCGGTCGGTGAAGAGCCGTTGGAGGGCGCCCTGGTCAGGAACCTGGACCTGGGAGTCGTGACCAAGCTCGGACTCTATTCCACCGGCGCATTCTCCGCCGACGAGATCCGCGTCGGCAGCTCCTACGCCGAGGTCGTCCCGGAGCGCATCGCCTTCCCGACGCCCGCGATCGACTCCGCCACGCCGGCCAGCATCGCCATCGCCGGCGGGACGCGGGTGACGGTCCGCGGATCCGACTTCACCACCTCGGACGAGGTGCTCATCGACGGCATCCCGCTCGAGTCGCCCGTCTTCGTTGGCGCCACCGAGCTCACCGGCTTCGCCCCGGCGCTTCCCGCCGGACCCCACTCGGTCCAGATCCGTCGATGCGGAACAGTCGTCGCCCAGCTCCCGGGCGCGATCACCGGCGGCCCATCGCCGAGGATCTTCTTCGTCTCGCCGCGATACTCCTTCGCCCCGGGCGGAGGCGGCGTGACCGTTGTCGGGACGAACTTCACCGCCGATACCCGCATCCGGGTCGCCTTCGCGACCGGCACCCCGGACGCGGGACTCCTGCTGAACACCGTCGCCAGCGACGATGGGACGACCATCACCGGCAACCTCCCCGCGCTGCCGCCGGAGGACGTCCTCGGCCCGCGGGACGTCGTCGCGGTCAACGCCAGCGGACAAGACGTCCTGTCCGGCGGCGTACGCTATGTCCCCTCGTCCGGCACTTCGGATCCGCTGGTCGCCGAGTTCCGGGGCATCGAGGCCGAGTCCCTCGACAAGCCATCGATCTCCCTTCGGAACGGGTTCCCGGTCGGCATGAACGTCCGCATCCCTTCCGAGGGCGCCACACCGGAGGAGCGGGCGAGGAACTTCGTCGGCCTTCACGCCGAGCTCCTCGGCCTGAACAGCCCCGGCACCGAGCTCGCCGTGGACGGGATGACCTCCACGGTGGGCGGCCTGGACCACGTCCGGCTCGTCCAGAAGGTCGGCGACGTGCCGGTCTTCGCCGGCGAGATCGTGATCACCCTGCTCGGCAACGAGGTCCTCGCCCTCACCGGCGCCCTGACGCCGTCGGCGCAGACGGCTTTCCCGCTCCAGCCGGCGTTCTCGGGCGAGGACGCCCTTGCCGCGGCCCGCGGCCTCCGTCCGCCGCCTCCCGGTGTTCGGAACGACCGGGCTGAGCTGTCCATCTACGACCCCGGCCTGCTCGCAGACGTCCCCAACTCGCCCCGGCTGGTTTGGGAGGTCAATCTCGAGGGCGGCGGCGAGACGCTCTTCTTCGACGCCCAGTCCGGCGCGTTGGTGCACCGCATCTCGCTCAGCGAGGAGGGTGGCAATCCGCTGGATGGACTCGACCTATCCCTGCGCGACGCCGAGAACGAGGCGAACTCGGAAGACGACTGGTGCTACAACCTGAGCAACGATCCGGACGTCGGCAACCAGGTGACCCTGTTCGGAGGATACAACAACGAGCCCTGGGCCCGCCTTGCGTTGGACTACGGCCGGCGTACCTACGCGTTCTTCAACGGCGTCTTCGGCTGGCGCTCGTACGACAACCGTGGAAGCCAGCTCGAGGTCTTCCTACGCGCCACCGTCCCCAACGCACAGTGGTCGCAGAACTGCGATGTCATGGAGTTCAGCGAGGGCTGGCTCGACTACGAGGTCTTCGTCCACGAGTTCACCCACGCCATCGTCTCCAAGACCAGCCGGCTGGTGTACCAGGGCGAGTCCGGGGCGTTGAACGAGTCCTTCGCCGACACGATGGCGATCGTCGCCGACCGCGAGGCCGGGGACCTGAACTGGCTTCTGGCCGAGGATCGGGACGGGAACCCGGGGACTCCGATCCGCAATTTCCAGACACCCTCCATCCGGCACTACCTCAACCGTTACACCGCCGACGAAGACCATGGGGGCGTCCACGTCAACAGCGGGATCCAGAACCGCGCCGGCTACATGATGTCCGAAGGCGGGATGGAGCCCGGCTACCGCGTGCCGGCGATGGGCCTGACCAAGATGCGGAACCTCAGCTGGGAAACCTTGAAGACCCTGCCCCGGAACGCAGGCTTCGCCGCGTCCCGGGCACAGGAGGTGGCCATTGCGTCCGGGTGGGCCCGGAGCGGAATCAACGGGTTCATGGCCAGCGACGTCTGCTCCGTGCGGAACGCCTGGCATTCGGTCGGGGTCGGGGAACGCGACACGGACTGCGACGGCGTCGAGGACTCCCTCCGCGACAACGACGGCGACTACGTCCCGGACATCCGCGACAACTGCCTGCTGATGGCCAACCCCCGACAGGACGACGCGGACAGCGACGGCGTGGGCGACGTCTGCGACAACTGCCGGACCAACCCCAATCCGCGCCAGGAAGACCTGGATCTCGACGGCGTGGGCGACGTTTGCGACCTGGACAGGGACGGCGACGGATGCCTGAACGGCGGCGACCAGCATCCGGACTCGGCCCAGATCGTGGTCGGCCGTTATGCCGGAGTGGGCTGCCAGGGCGGCGGCGGCAACATCTCCCGCTTCGAGGGCGAGGATTCCGACCGCGATGGACGACGGAACTGCGAGGATGACGACGACGACAACGACGGGGTCCCGGACGCGCTCGACACCTGTCCGGTCGGAAACATCGGACTATTGAATTCCTGCGTGGAGATCCGCGACTGCCCGGTGACGCCGCTGGACTGGTTCCGGATCTGCCAAGGCGGCGCCTGCAACGAGCTGGAGCTGCGGGCGACGGACCGCGTCAACCCCAATCCGCTGCGCAACATCTCCTTCAACCGGGTCCGGATCGTCAACCAGAGCCTCTACGTCGCCCCCAACGTCGGCACCCGGCTCTCCGACTCCGTGATCATCTTCGTGGGCGGCCGCAACGCATTGAACGGCGGCGTCCAGCCCCGTGCCCGCAGCGAGATCCGCCTGGAGTTGTGGACCCAGGCCACCGAGACCGAACCCGCGCGTCTGGTCGCAGTGGTGGCGGACTACGATCCGGCGGACCTCCAGCTCGAACAACTCGACCTTGGGACCTTCCTCGTCTTCACGCCGCCGAGCGGCACCAACGCCCCGACCTTGGGCGCAACCTGGCACATCGGCGGAAACCCCGACGAGGCGGCCAACGACCTCGACCGGGACGGGTTGCCCGACGGTTGGGAGATCCAGAACGGGCTGAACCCGACGAACCCGGCCGACGCGGCCGCGGACCTCGACGGCGACGGCCTGAGCGCGGTGCAGGAGTTCCGCAGCGGAGCGGATCCCCGCTCGCCCTCCAGCCGCTTCGGCATCGACGACATCCGGAGCACCGACGCCGGCCTCAAGGTCCGCGTCCAGGCGCCTGTTGGACGACGCGTCCGCCTCGAGCAGACCGCCAGCCTGACCGAACCCGACTGGAAGGCCATCGGCGGTCCGGTGCGCATGACCGGACTTTCCGTGGAACTGGACGCCGGTTCCATCGACGGCTCTGGGACCCGCTTCTTCCGCCTCCGCGAGGTGGTGGAGTAGGTCCGTGTGGGGACACGACCGGCCGGCCCTGGCGACGGGGCCGGCCGGTTCAGTTTCATCGGGTCCCTTCAGAAGGGTCCCTCACGACGAGGCGCGAAACCGCAGTCGAACCGGAACCCAACCGCTGAGATTCCAGCGGGGTGGCGAGCAGAGTTCGGGGAGTTCGGTCTCGTCTCTGAATCCTGTTCCCCTTGGCGCCTTGGCGTTTTCGCTTGAGGTCCATGTTGGCCTCCGGCTCAGCCGAGGAACTTGCCCGGGTTCAGGATCCCTTGCGGGTCCAAGGCGGCCTTGATCCGGCGGTGCAGGGCGTCGGACTCGGGGCTCACGGCGATCGGCCACCAGGGCTTCTTGGCGAGGCCGATGCCATGTTCGCCAGTGACGCTCCCGCCAAGCGCGATGACGCCGCGGAAAAGCTCGTCCAACGCGGCATCGCAGGCGGCCCGCTGTTCCGGACGCGTGTTGTCCACCATGAGGTTCACGTGGATGTTCCCGTCGCCGGCGTGGCCGAAGCAGGCGACGCGGATGCCGTGGCGCTTCTGGATGGAGGCCCCGAGCCGGAACAACGCCCCGAGTTGGCCACGCGGGACGACGACGTCCTCGTTGAGCTTGGTGAGTCCGGTGTCCCGCAGCGAGTAGCTGAACTCCCGCCGCAGCTGCCAGAAGCGCTCGCAGCCCTCCGGACCGAGGCCCTTCTGGCAGAACGTGGGTTGGAACGGCTTCAGCAGCCGGTCAAGGTCCGCGATCTCCCGCCGCACGCTCCGCTCATGGCCGTCCAGCTCGACGATCATCAGGGCCCCGGCGCCTTTCAACAGGGCGGAGCCGGTGCGTTTCCGGGCCGCCTCGATGGTGAAGCCGTCGGCCAGCTCGAGGGCGCTGGGAAGGAAGCCGGCGCGGAAGATCGCCTTCAGCACCCGCGTGGCCGTGGCCATGTCGCGGAAGCCCATGCCGAGGCAGGCCCGGTACTGCGGCAACGGGATGAGCTTGAGGGTCGCCTCCGTCACCACGCCCAGCATCCCTTCGCTGCCCACGAAGAGGCGGTGCAGGTCGAATCCGGTCTTGTTCTTGTGGGTCCTTCCGCCGAGCCGGACGCGGCCGCCATCGGCGAGTACCACCTCCAGGCCGAGTACGTAGTCGCGGGTCACGCCGTACTTGAGGCACCGCGGCCCGCCGGCGTTGGTCGCCACGTTGCCGCCGATCGAGCAGTCGGCCCGGCTCGCGGGATCCGGCGGGTAGTACAGGCCCTTCCGTTCGACCGACTCCTGGAGGCGCGCGGTGATGACACCGGGTTGGACGGTCGCGGTGAAGTCGGCGGCGCTGATGTCCAGGATCCGGTCCATGCCGGCGACCGAGAGCGCGATGCCGCCCTGGACCGGCACGCAGCCGCCGACATAGCCGTGTCCCGCTCCACGCGGTGTGACGGGGATGCGGTGGCGGTGGGCGAAGGCAAGGATCCGGGAGACCGACTCGACGGAGCGCGGAAGGGCCACCGCCTCGGGAGGATGGCTGGCGAACCACTTGTCGCCGGAGTGGGAGCGGATGGTTTCCGGGGTGAAGCTGAGTTCGCCGTCCTCGAGGGAACGGGCGAGGCGATTCAGGAGGGACCTGCGGTTCACGTCGGGGAGAATGCCCCGGAACGGACCTGGCGGAAACCCGCCAAAGCGACGTTCCCCGGAACTTTCGTTTGGAGGAGCCGGCCCTTTCTGTTAGCTCACCGCCGCGATTTCAGCTCCATGTCCCGCCACGGAACCCAACTCGGCCCCTACACGCTCCACGAGGAGATCAACGCCGGAGGCATGTCCGAGATCTGGCTGGGGACCGACACCACGGGCAAGGCGGTGGCGGTGCGGCTGATGCTCAACAACTCAACGTTCGCCTTCACCGAGCGTCGGCGCTTCCTGACCGGCTGCGAGACGTTGAAGGCCTGCCAGGACGGACGCCACATCATCGGCTACATCGAGCATGGCAAGATCGGCGGCGAACTGGCGTTGGTGCTGGAGTACGTGGAGGGCGAGAACCTGAAGCTGCGGATGGCCGCCAACGACCCGGTGTTGTCCGAGGGCATCGCCCAGGTGCTGATCGACATGGCCGAGTCCCTTGAGGTGGTCCACGACCGCGGGTTCATGCACCTCGACTTCAAGCCGGAGAACGTGCTGCTGACCCGGAACGGCAGCCTGCGCCTGATCGACTTCGACCTCGCCCAGCCGATTCCGAATCCGCCCCGCAAACTGGACAAGAACCCGGGCACCCCGCACTACATGTCCCCCGAACAGCTCGGCCGTGAACCGGTGGACCACCGGGCCGACGTCTGGGCCTTCGGTGTGAGCGCGTTCGAATTGCTCACCTACCGCAAGCCGTTCCCGGGCGAGAGCGCCGACGACGTGTACCGCGGCCAGCGGGACCGGGCCGGATTCCAGACCCCACGCGCGCTGAACCCGGACATCCCGGCGGGACTCGAGAGGATCATCATGAAGTGCCTCGAACAGGATCCCGACCGCCGCTACGGCTCGATGTCGGTGGTCGCCTACGAACTCCGCAAGGAGCTGTACGTCTGAGTCGCTGTTGGTCCGTTGTTCGTGGTCCGTTGTCGGGACTTCCCGTCCCCTTAAACCCTTCAGCGCTTCAACCTTTCAACCCCTCCCCCTCAGGTCCTCCTGTGGAACCACCACCACTCGAGCATCAGGAGGGCCAAGGCGGACGCCCCGAACCAGCGCCAGAGTTCCTTTCCGCCGCGGACCTCTTCCGCCGCCTCCACCCGGCCGCGTTTTCCGAGGTCGAGGGACTCCGCGGGCCGCGTGTCGGTCTCCTGCGGGTCGAGGAGATTGGCGGCGAAGGTGACCACGTTGGTGCCGGATTCGAACCGGTAGAGTCCCTGCCGTCCCGTCCCGGCGAAGACCAGCTCGGTGGCGCCGTTTCCCAGTGGCACGGATTCCGCCGATCTGTCGGGTAGGAGGATCCGGGCCGTCGTCCCCGGGTTTTCGAGCGGCCAACGGAAGGCGTCTCCGGGCCGGATCTGGAGGCCGGCGTCGCGCCGGGTCTCCGGATCGAGCCATTCCACGGCGTTGGCCACGAAGATCGGGAATCCGACCCGCAGGGGCCAGGTGCTCTGAAGCAGGTCGAAACCGACCCACGCGACGCGGTTGCCGCCGACCTCGCCGGCCATCAGCAGGGAGGACCGTTGCGAGTCGACCAGGGATTCCGCCCACGGCGGCTTGGTGACAGATTCCGCACGGGCGACCTGGACCGTGTCGAATCCGACGAAACGCAGGAGCGGATGGGTGCCCCGCCAGTCGATGACGGCCGGGGATTCCAGTGGAGTCGAGCCGGCCGGGAACCACGCCGGAGGAACCGCATGGATCGCGAGCACCCCGCCGGATTTCGGCCAGAGGCCTGGCAACACGTCGTCGAGCACCGTGACCGAGACGTCCTCCATGCCGGGCTCGATGTCGGGAACCACCTCGAGCCGGACCCGGGGACCGGCCGCGCGCAGGGCCTTCTCGAGGAAACGGTTTCCCTGCGTGACCAACCGGACCTTCACCGGCTGCGGCAGACGGCTGACCCATTGCACCTCGTTGTCCACCGCGAGGTCGTCCTCGACCGCCAGCCTCACCGAGACCACGGCATCGCGTTCCTGCAGCAGGCCGAAGGACAGGGCGAGCGCGTTGGTTGGCGCGATGTCGAACGGGCGCGATTCGAGCACGGCTCCGTCGAGGATCAGATCCGCCACGCCGGCGATGGACTCCGGCCCCGGGTTGCGCACCACGGCGAAGACGGAGCGGCGACGGGGATCCTCGGGATCGGAACGCAACTCCATTCGGACGATCCCGACATTGCGGACACGTTGTCCGACGCGGTGGTAGACGAGCGGAAGGTCTCGGG
>CAMASJ010000150.1 GCA_945860685.1 Akkermansia muciniphila | reverse complement strand
GAAGAAGGCGTCCTTCTCCTCGTCGAACCGGTCAGGCTCAGCCAGGTCGCCCCGGCGCCGCGCAAGCCGTTGCCGAGCGGTGGCGGGATCGACGTCGAGGTAGAGCGTCAGGTCGGGACGTGTCGGGCCGACGGCGATGTCGATGACGGCGCGTACCTGAAGCAGGTCCAATCCGCGTCCGTGACCCTGGTAGGCGGTGGTGGAGTCGAAGAAGCGGTCGGAGACCACCCATCGACCGGCCTCGAGGGCGGGCCGGATCACCTTCCGCACCAGCTCGGCACGGCTGGCGTTCATGAGCAGCAGCTCCGATTCGGGCGACATCCCATGTCCGTCGGGATCGTGCTTGAGCAGGTGTCGGATCTTCTCGCCGATCGGAGTGCCGCCCGGTTCCCGGAGTTCGACCACGTCCAAGCCCGTCGAGCGGAGCCGCTCGGAGAGGAGCCGGATCTGGGTGGATTTCCCGGCCGCCTCACCGCCTTCGAAGGAGAGGAAGCGGGCGGTTCGCGGTGCGTTCACTTCGTCGGATTGCCGAGGGGAAGGGCGCCGCGGATGGAGCGCTTCCCGAACTCGGCGCTGTCGAGGTATTCGGCGAGGGACTCCATCTGGGCCTGGTCGAGAATTCCGCCCTGCTTGAGGTCGAAGGCGGGCATGAGCGAGTTCGGCTTGCCGTTGCGGATCCAGTTCAACCAGTAGTCGTAGTCGGTCGGAACCTTCAACTCGCGCAGCGCGGGCACCATCGAGGCCTTGTTCGGGGCGTCGTGGCAGA
This sequence comes from Akkermansia muciniphila, assembly GCA_945860685.1. Lineage (GTDB taxonomy): Bacteria > Verrucomicrobiota > Verrucomicrobiia > Limisphaerales > UBA9464 > SXXZ01. The sequence goes on along the minus strand of CAMASJ010000150.1, from coordinate 10,037 downwards.
TTCCGCAGGCGGTGTTGTAGAGCTCCTGGCCGCGCTTGCCGATGGTCGGGGTGACGTGGCAGGTGGCGCAGTCGCCGCGGAAGACGGCCTGGCGGTCGGCCGAGGCCACCGCGAGGTTCCGCTGGCGATCCGCCTCGCGCATCCGGGTGGGGTCCACCTTGGGGATGTCCACCGTCACCGAAAGGGTGGCCCGGCCGCCGTCGTAGTCGACGCCGACGGTCTTGGTGACGATGCCGCTCTTCCCGAGGATGTTCATCGTGCCGCCGATCTCGCCGGTCTCGCCGGGGCCGATGGTCCACGGGGTCTGGGGCAGCTTGGCCACGGTGCAACCGCAGCTGGTCTGGGTGCCGGAGATGACGACGGCCTTCGAGGAGACATTGGTGAAGATGAGCTTGAAGTCGACGGACGTCTGGCCGTCCTTGGCCTGGAGCTTCAGGGCCTTCTCCTTCCAGGCCAGGGCGTCGGGATTGAAGGTGCGCGCGGCGGAATTGGTCGTGGGCGGCGGGCTGTAGGGGACCGCCGTGTATTGTGCGGGCGCCTTCTTGCGTGCAGGGGCCTCGGGAAGGAGCGGCAGGGAATTGGTCGCCGCCTGGGTCCGGCCGAAGACTCCGGCCACCACGGCCAACAACGGAAACCAGCGGGACAGGGACGACGCACGCATGGCTAAAGGGTTAGCAGATGCGTCGAGGTCCGCGAGCCCGTTTTCGGTCCCAGCCCCGAATCGGTTCGCCCGGGGCATGGGGCTCCGACACACTGCAATCCGATGACCGGGATGGAAACGGGCGTGGAGTGGCTCGGAGACGGGGACCAGGCGTTCCGCGCTCTCTTCGACACGATCGCGTCCGCCCGGAAAAGCCTGCGCCTGGAGACCTACATCCTTTCCGAGGCGGCGCCCGGCGATGCGGTCCGGGAGGCGTTGGGTGCGGCCGCCCGCCGGGGTGTCGACGTGCGCCTCATGGTGGATGGCATCGGTTCCATCGAGCTGCCGGACCGGGCGTTGGAGGAAACCGTCTCCGCCGGAGTCGCCTGCCGGGTGTTCAACCCGGTCTCGAAGGGACGCCTGCTGGTGCGGAACCACCGCAAGCTCGTGGTCGCGGACGACCGGGTGGCCTTGGTCGGTGGGTTCAACGTGGCCCCGGAGTACCTCGGCGACGGCGTGACCCGTGGATGGTGTGACTTGGGTATCCGACTCGATGGGGCCGCAGTCCCGGCGCTCGCCTCGGGCTTCGACCATCTCTGGGCGCTTGCCGACACCCGTCCGGCCCGGTTTGTCCGGCTGCGTCGACGCGACCGCTCATCGCTGGAGACCGGTGATCCGACGATGACCGTCCTGGAGAGCGTCCCAGGGCGTGGTCGTGCGGCTTTCCTGGGTGCGCTCAGCAAGGATCTGGAGACCGCGCGGGAGATGGAATTCGCGGTCGCCTACTTCCTGCCGGGTCTGGGGTTGCGCCGACTTCTGGCTCGACGTTCCCGTTCAGGCGCCCGCGTGCGGCTGTTGGTCCCGGGCATAACCGACGTGGCCATGTCCCGCCGGGCGGCACGGTTTCTCTACGGCGGCCTGCTCCGGGCTGGCGTGGAGATCCTGGAATATCGGCCGCAGGTGCTCCATGCGAAGCTCTACCGGCTCGACGACATCGTCTACGTCGGTTCCTCCAATCTGGACACCCGCAGCCTCCACCTGAACCATGAGATCATGGTCCGGATCCAGCGGCCGGAAGTCGCAGAAATGGCCAGGGTTTGGATGTCCGAGGCGTTTGGCCGTTCGGACCGGCTGGACGCGCGGAGTTGGAACCGGTCGCGAGGGCGTTGGGAACGCCTTCAGGAAGCTTGGGCCCATTTCGTCCTCGCGCGTCTGGATCCGTACCTGACCCGGCGGCTGGCACCGGATCCCCGCTGACCTCGAGAGGCTCGATCCGGACCAATCTTGAGGGTGACTCACGCCAAGGCGCCAAGCCGCGAAAGGACGGGAATGGAACCGTCTGCGGTGCAGCGGCCTCGCTCGAGAACGTCCGCCGACCCCCCACATCAGCTTCAGTTTCCCATTCGCGCCTTGGCGGGTTGGCGTGAGGTCCGTCCCCGCTTCCGTGGAGCGGATCAGGCGGCCTGCTGGAGCGCGGCGATGCGGTCCTCCAGGGGCGGGTGGGAGGAGAACCAATTGCCGGACTTGTGGCTGATCTTGAAGGCGCTGAGCGCGGCGGAGCGGTCGTCGAGGACACCGTGGTTCTCCTGGATGCGCTTCAAGCGCTCGAGCGCGCCGACCATGGCGTCCCTTCCCTCGATCTTCGCCGCCATGGCGTCGGCGGCGAATTCGCGTCGGCGCGAGTAGGCCATCACCACCATCGTGGCGAGGAGTCCGAGGAAGATCTGGGCGACCAGGGAGCCGATGAAGAACCCGATGCCGGTTCCGTGCGATTCCCCGTCGTCGCGGCGTTGGCCGCGCAGCGCGGAGTCCACCAGCATCCCGATCACGCGGGAGAAGAAGATCACGAAGGTGTTCAGCACGCCCTGCAGGAGGGTCATGGTGACCATGTCGCCGTTGGCGATGTGGGCGACCTCATGGGCGAGCACGCCTTCGACCTCGCGTTGGCGCATGGACGCGAGGAGGCCGGAGCTGACCGCGACGAGGGCGTTGCTCCGCGAGGGGCCGGTGGCGAAGGCGTTGGCCTCGGGGCTCTCGTAGACGCCGACCGTCGGCATGGGGATGCCGGCGCGGCGGGCCTGGTTTTCCACGGTCTCGATCAACCAGCGTTCGGTGGACGTCCTGGGGGATTCGATGACCTCGATCGAGTAGGCCCGGATGGCCATCCACTTCGAGATCATCAACGAGATCAGGCTGCCCGTGAATCCGAGGATCACGGAGAAGGCCAGGAGCATGCCGTAGTTCATCCCGTGGCGGCCCATCCAACGGTCGAGGCCGAGGGCCCGGACCACGATGGAGACGACCACGAGGACGGCGATGTTGGTGAGCAGGAACAGGGTGACGCGTTTCATTTCTGAGACCGCAGGGTTTGAAATCCGCCGGCCATGGTGGGCCGGGCGAGGGACAGTTAGCCGGATCGGCGTCTTCGCGCAACTTGGAGCCCGAAGGCGATTTTCCAAGGTTGGCCACGTTTCGTTCCGGTGAAGGTTACCGTTCACGGAAAGCGAGGCGTTGCCAAATCCTTGCGGCTGGAATATTCCGGAGACGTTCCCAAGCGTGAGGTATCCAGACCCCACCTCCTGCCCGGAATCCCCAATGGCCCTGTTTGGAAAACCCAAGAATGCCGAAGCCCACCGCTACTATCTCCTGCCTGGCCAAGGCCGCGGAGCGCGGAAGAAATTCTACCAGCAGCTGGGGATCGCGCTGGTGGTGGGTTCCATCTTCTCGGCGCTCCTGGGCTTCGCGCTGATCTACCTGAACAAGCGGCACTGAAGGGGACCCCATGGTGGAGGGCGGCCCTACTTCTTGGCCGCTTCCCAACGGGCGAGCAGGTCTTCCATGCCATTCATGGACTCACCCGGCGGCGTGGGATTGAGGCGCTGGCGGATGTACTCGGCCGCGGCGTCGTGATCGGTTACGGAGCGGGGCAGGGTCGTGCCGGCGGCATTGGCGTGGCCGCCGCCGTCGAGCCGGGAGGCCACCTTGAGGGCCTCGCCGTTCCGGCTGCGGAAACTGACCACGAACGCGCCGTTGCCCTTCTTGAAGAGCGTCGTCAGGACCGCATGGGGGGTCACCCGTTGCTCCAGCATCTGGTGCACGATGGCGTTGGTGTTGCCGACCACGGTCCGGACGAGGCCGACCTCCGGGCTCAAGGCCTCCACGTGGTTGCGAGCCCATTCGAAGCCGATGGGGTCTTCGAGGCGGCGCTTCACCTGCATGACCTCGATCAACGGGTGTTGAAGCAGCTTCTCCAGCTCACCTCCGATGAGGGCGTGGAGATTCCAGAATCCGTAGGCCTTCACCAAGTTGGCGTAGTCGCAGGCCTCGATGAAATCCGGGTCGTTCTCGAGGAAGAGGTCGCCGACGTCGGTCAGGTGGACGATGCGGTCGAGCACCGGGGTCCCAAGCCCATGCTGGCAGCACATCTCGTAGCAAAGCAGGGAGGCGGACTTCTTCAGGTCATGGACCAGCTTCGCGAGTTTCGGACGGGTGTCGCCGGTGTGGTGGTCCACCACGAGCCAGCCGCTGCGGTCCAGCCGCGCCTCGAAGGTGAAGTCGCTAACCCACGCCGTGCGCTCGGAAAGGGAGCGGATCTTCCACCCCTGGTAGTGGTAGGCCTCCAACGCCACATCGGAACCGAAGAGGTGTTTGGCAAGGCGTTGCAGGAGCAGGCCGGAAACCAACCCGTCGAGATCGCTCTCGTGTGTCAGTACCACCTGCGGCTCGGTCAGGGAACCCATGTCGCGTGACGCTAGGGACGTGCCGGGGAGTGGCAATCGCCGATTCTCCGGGCCGGCACGGCCGCCGAGGATTCGCGGGCGTTCACACCTGACTTCCCCGGGTCCCAGCCCGTAGTCTGCCGTCATGTCGGAGCCACTCCGGATCGTGTTCATGGGCACCGCCGACCTGGCGGCCACGGTGTTGCGCCGTCTCGCAGGGGATCCCCGTTGGACGGTGGTGCTCGCAGTGAGCCAGCCGGACAAGCCGAAGGGCAGGGATCTGACTCTGCAGCCGACCCCGGTGAAGCACGCCGCCCTGGAACTGGGCATTCCGGTCGACCAGCCCCTGAAGGCGCGGCTGCCGGACTTCCTGGACCGGCTGCGCGCGTTGGAGCCGGCGCTCATCGTGGTGGCCGCCTATGGCCAGTTGCTCCCCCAGGCCCTGCTCGACATCCCACGGCACGGTTGCCTGAACGTCCACACCTCGCTGCTGCCGCTCTACCGGGGAGCCGCGCCCATCCAGTGGGCGATCGCCGATGGACGCAAGGAGACCGGCGTGAGCCTGATGCGCATGGACGCCGGGTTGGACACCGGTCCGGTGGTGGCGACGGTCGTCACCCCGATCGCTGATGCGGACACGGGCCAGACCCTGCATGATCGCTTGGCCGAATTGGGCGGGGAACTGCTGGTGGCGACCCTTCCGGATTACGTGTCGGGGCTGCGGATCCCGGTGCCGCAGCCGTCGGAGGGCGTCACGCTCGCACGTAAGATCACTCGTGAAGACGGCCGGATCTTGTGGGAACGGCCGGCGGTGGAGACGTGGCGGCGCACCCGCGCTTTCTCCCCGTGGCCAGGTGCCTGGTGTGAGATCCCTGCGTCGCCCAAGCCCCGGCTGTTGAAGGTCCACAAGGTCCGACCGGTGGAAGGATCGGGCGTCCCGGGAACCGTCCTGCCCTCGGAGAAGGGGCGTCTGGTGGTGGCCTGCGGGGAAGGGGCGTTGGAACTGGAGGAGGTCCAGCCCGAGGCCGGCCGTCGGATGACGTCCGCGCAATTCCTGGCGGCTCAGCGTCCGGAGCGGCTGTCCTGATCCCCGACCGCTTCGCCGGTCTTGGGGGTGCTTCCATCGGCCGTGGGATTCGCCTTCGCTTTCCGGGACCGCCACCACCAGAAACCGACGCCGCCGGCGGCCAGCGCGCAGAAGCCGACGACCAGGATCCCGGCGACGACCAGCATCACGAGGAAGGCGGCGCCGATGAGGATGAAGAAGCCCATGGCGACCATCGCGATTCCCCGGTTCAGGAGGGCGGGTTGCGGGGCGGTTCGGCGTGCCGCACCCGGTAGGCGAGCCAGACCGTGACCAAGGCGGCGACCACGGCGATCCAGCCGAGGCGGTTGTAGCCGTCGATCTTCCCGTCGGGACCGACCTTGACCAGCCAGCCACCGAGCGTGGCGGTGATGCCGGCCATGAGGTCGCGTCCGCAGGAGTTGAGGCTCATGAACGCGCCGCGGCGTCGGGGATGCACGGCGAGGCTGCAGATGGCCTGGGCGGGGATGAAGCGGCCGCTGGCGAAGACGAAGAACGAGGCTCCCAAGGCGACCACCGCGACGCCTGGCAGATGCCCCGCATGGGTGATCCCGAGGGTCACCGGAACGGCGATGCCCACGAGGATGGCGTAGACTTTGGGGCGGCCATGGGTGTCCGCGAGCCGTCCGAACCAGGGAGTGGTCACCACGCTGAGGATGCCGCCGACGAGGTAGAGCAGGAACAGCCGGTCCTCCGGGAACCCCGCGTTGGCGATCAGGTAGGGGGCGAGCATCGGTACGATGGTGAAGTGGGCGAACACCAGGGTGCCGAAGAAGAGGAGGGCGCGGCGGGCGTTGGAGTCGCGGAGGACCTCGAGCAGCGGGGCGAGTGCGGATCCGTGGGTCGGATGGATGTGCCCGCGCATCTCGGGAAGGAAGCGCAGGATGAGTCCGAAGTTCACCACGGAAAGCGCGCTGACGAACCAGAAGGGGGCCTCCCAGTTGATGCGCGTCGCCAAGTAGAGTCCCAGTGGCACGCCCGCGGCGAGGGAGACCGAGAACGAGGTGGTGACCAGTCCAAGGCCCGCGGCGCGGCGCTCCGGCGGCACGATGTCCGACGCCACGGTCATCACCATGGAACCGCAGATGCCGCCGAAAGCCCCGCAGACGGCGCGCGAGATGGCCAGTGCCGTGGCGCTATGGGAAAGGGCGCAGGCGACGGTGCCGGCGATGAAACCGACGTAGGTGACGAGCAGCAGGCTGCGGCGTTCGTGGCGGTCGATGTAGCCGGTCGCGAAGAATCCCACGATGCCCGAGAAGAGCGAATAGACCGAGACCAGCGCGCTGAACTCCTTGGGGCTGATGGAAAGGTCCCGCATCAGCTGGGGCCCGAGCGGCAGCATGACCATGAAGTCGAGGACGTGGGTGAACTGCACCGCTGACAGCAGGATCAGCAGGGCGCGTTCACGGCTTCGGGTCATGGAGGAGAGGTGACGGGCGTCGGGGCCGCGAAGGATGGACGGTGACGGCGATCCGGCTGCGGTGAAAAGGCAAACCGCCGGCGAACCGTCCGGTAGTGGGACCGGGTGCGTTTCGCCGGCGGTTGTCGGCAGTCCGGCTTGGTGTGTCAGTACGGCAGCGGGAAGCGGGCGGTGAGGGCGCGGACGCGGTCGCGGACCTTGTGGGCGGTGGCCGGGGTCGCGATGTCGAGCAGCACCTCGGAGATCATGTCCGCGATGGCGGCCATCTCGGTCTCCTTCATGCCGCGGGTCGTCACGGCCGGGGTCCCGAGCCGGACGCCGGAGCCTTCGAACGGAGAGCGGGTCTCGAACGGGATCGTGTTCTTGTTGGTGGTGATGCCGGCCTCGTCGAGGGCCAGTTGGCACTGCTTGCCGGTGAGGCCGCGGGCGCCGACGTCGACCAGCATCAGGTGGTTCTCCGTGCCGCCGCTCACGATGCGGAATCCGTTGCGCTTCATCCCCTCCGCGAGGGCCGCGGCGTTCTTCACGATCTGCTGCTGGTAGGCCTTGAAACCGGGCTGCAGGGCCTCGTGGAAGCAGACTGCCTTGGCGGCGATGACGTGCATCAGCGGGCCGCCCTGGATGCCGGGAAACACCTGGGAATCGATCGCCTTCGCGTACTGCGCCCTGCAGAGCACGAGTCCGCCACGGGGACCGCGCAGGGTCTTGTGGGTGGTGGTGGTGACGAAGTCGGCGTGCGCGACGGGGCTCGGATGGACGCCGGCGGCGACGAGTCCCGCGATGTGGGCGATGTCGGCGAGGAGCATGGCGCCGACCTCGCGGGCGATTTCGCCCATGCGCTGGAAGTCGATCACGCGGGAATAGGCCGAGGCGCCCACGGTGATCATCTTGGGCCGGTGTTCCCGGGCCATGGCGGCAAGCTGGTCGTAGTCGATGCGTTCGTCGCCTTGGCGGACGCCGTAGTGGACGATCTCGAAGAACTTGCCGGAGAAGTTGGCCTTGTTGCCGTGGGTGAGGTGGCCGCCATGGCTGAGATCCATGGTCAGCAGCTTGTCGCCCGGCTTCAGGGTGGCGAAGTAGACCGCCATGTTGGCGCCGGAACCGGAGTGCGGCTGCACGTTGGCGTGCTCGGCGCCGAAGAGCTGCTTGGCGCGGTCGATCGCCAGCTGCTCGGCCTCGTCCACGAACTCGCATCCGCCATACCAGCGCTTCTTCGGGTAGCCCTCGGCGTACTTGTTGGTGAGCACGCTTCCCTGGACCTCCATCACGGCGGGACTCGTGAAGTTCTCGCTGGCGATCAGCTCGATGTTCTCGAGCTGGCGGCGGCGTTCGTTGCGGATGATCTCGGCGATCTGGGGATCGACGGCTTCGATGCTGGTGGACATGTCGGATTCGAGCTTCAGGACACGGCGCTCATGGCGCCCGCCTTCAAATTCGGAGTGGAGGAAGGTGTCGACGATGCCGGCGGCGGCCTCCGGTGAGACGAACCGGGCCCCGAGGCAGAGGATGTTGGCGTCGTTGTGCTGCCGGCAGAGGGCGGCGCCCTCGACGTTGTGGACCACGGCGGCCCGGATGCCTCGGACCTTGTTCGCCGCGATGCTGATCCCCACGCCCGTGGAGCAGACCAGGATGCCCTGGTCGGCCTCGCCCTCGGCGACGATCTCCGCCACGGCGCGGCCGTAGTCGGGGTAGTCCGTGGACTCGGTCGACTGGGTGCCGACATCGACGACCGTGATCCCTAGGCGGTTGAGCTGTCCCTTGATGGATTCCTTGAGCTGGAACCCGGCGTGGTCGGAACCGACCGCCACCGTGCGGGTCGCCTTGGGGACCTCGCTTTCCTTGACGAACCGGATGGCGGACTCGACGGCCCTATGGATCTGGTCCCGGCATTCCACGTAGCCGTCCAGAGGACCGCCAATGGGATCGGAGATGTCGAGGTCGAGGTCGGAGACGCCTTCCTCGAACTCACGCAGCACGAAGAGCTTCTCGGCGGCCTCGGGATAGATCATGGCGATGCCCTCGACGTGTCCCCGGGTGAGCCCGAAGATGTAGTCGGCCTCGCGGATCATCCGGCCCGTCAGCATCTTGGCGCTGTGCCCGGTCAGCTCGACCCCGAGCTGTCGTAGGGCCGTCACCGAGTGGGAGCTGACCGCCTGTCCGTTGATCGCACCGATTCCGGCGGACAGGACCCTCCAGTCCGGCCGATCCGCGAGGGCGCGGCGGGCCAGGGCCTCGGCCATCGGGCTGCGGCAGGTGTTGCCGGTGCAAACGAAAAGAAGGGTCTTCATCACCAAACGAACGGGCGAAAAGTGGGAGTGAAGGTGGGGATGGTCAACGGGATTTGCCGAAACGGGGCGGACCGGTCCGCCGGGTTTCCATCCGGCGGCCGAGCCGTTCCGACGGCGTGCGGGAGCGATGTCCGGGGTTCAGTGCTGGCTCCAGCCCCAGCGGGTGCTCAAGGGCCAGAAAACCCACCCGGAACAGCCGACGATGCGTTCCTCCGGGAAATAGGGGAGCGGCCACATGCGCGAATCGGAGCTGTTCATGGTGTTGTCGCCGAAGCAGAGCACCTGGCCCGCCGGCACGGTCAGCCCGTTGGCGGCGTCGGGGAAGTTCGGCGTCGAGCGGCTCATGGAATCCAGCTGCGCCTTGTTGCGGAGGAACTGCTCCCGGAGCGGCCCCGCCGACGGGATCATCGTGGCGTTGGTGAAGCCCCTCCAGATCGCCGCCTTCTCCGAGGCGATCTGCGCCAGCCCGGCCTTGGCCGACGGATCGGCGCTGTGGATCAGTTCGTACTCCACCTCATGGGGCGAGAACCAGTAGCCCTCGGCGAATCCGATGCCGTTGACGTGGCCGGAGTACCGGCTTGAAGCCGGATGCAGCGAGGGGTCGAAGGAATAGACCTTCTCGAAGCCGCTGTCGGTGGACTCGATCCGCCGGCCGTTGATCGTCACATGGCGGTCGTCGCCGATGGTCACCGTCTCCCCACCCAGCGCGATCAGGCGCTTGATGTAGTGGGTGTTGGCCGTCATGCCCGGATGCTTGAGCGACTTGAAGACGACGGTCTCGCCCCGTTGCGGGCGCCGGAAGTTGTAGGTGACGCGGTCGACGAAGAGGCGGTCGCCGGACTTGATGCGGCAACGGATGATCGGCTCACCGGCCTTGAATCGGCGC
>CAMASJ010000149.1 GCA_945860685.1 Akkermansia muciniphila | reverse complement strand
CAGATGTTTTAGTGAAACATGGCTACGTCAACTTCGTCACCAAGCTCCCCTACTTCGACGCCAACCACGGCGAGCTCATCACCCGCTGGGGCAGCTACGTCCCGGGTGGACAGAGCTACTTCAACCCGGAGTGGATCCTGGACTACGGCGGGCCGATCAACGAGAAGCTCGCCTGGCGCGTCAGCTACCTCGGACGTGAGGCCGAGGGCTACTACCAGAACGTCAAGGACAACACCCAGGACATCTTCGGCGCCCTGACCTTCCGTCCGAACGAGAAGCTCACCTTCGACTGGAACGCCCAGTTCTACACCTCCCGGTTCAACGAGGTCATCGGCATCAACCGTGTCACCCAGGAGCTGATCGACGACTGGCTCTACATCGCCGGCCCGGTGCTCCCGAACAACGCGTTCGGCGATCCGCTGACCTCCATCGGCGCCTTCGGCCTCAACGCGAACTTCGCGCTGCTCAACACCAACCTCGCCTCCCGCGTCCACGTCTATCCCTGGCAGACGATCAACGCCCCCGGCGACAGCGCCGCCGCGAAGAAGTTCTCCTCGCAGCTGATCTCGACCTACCTGATCAACGACTTCGGCAAGGTGGTCAACCGCGCCTACGGCGAGACGCAGGAGTCCCGCAGGGCCTCCGGCTACGGCTACACCGAGTGGGTGCCCGAGAACTGGATGGTCAACGACCGCACCGAGCTCCACTACGAGATCGCGCCCAAGCTCGGCAGCTTCGAGCTGCCCATCAAGACCATCAGCGGCGTCGACCTCCGCTACGCCTCGCTCGTCTCCTACCAGGACTTCTCGATCGAGCCGTTCTTCCTCTACGACGTCACCCAGCCGGCCACCTCCTTCCGGTTGCCCGTCAACCCGGCCATCACCACCTACGGCGGCAGCACGGTCCTCGTGCCCGGCGCCCCCGGCTACGGCTCGAACTACTTCTTCGGCAACGGCGACCAGAACTCCGAGATCCGCCAGGGAGCCTTCTTCACGCAGTGGGACATGAAGCTGCATGACAAGTTCTCCATCATCGCCGGCGGCCGCGGCGACTACATCAGCGCCTCCGCCCGCAGCCCAGAAGCTGTCGGGTTCCCGGTCGGCAACCGCTACAACGTCTCGACCGACGTCTTCAATACCTCGGTCTTCATCAGCGGCATCTACAAGTGGATGCCCACGCTGACGAGCTACGCGACCTACAACCTGGTCAACGCGATCCAGGGCAGCGCGAACTTCGGCGGCGTGGACGGCACCAGCAACACCAAGGCCGGCCTCGAGCGTTCCCTCTCCACCGAGAGCGAGCTGATCGAGGTCGGATCCAAGGCGAGCCTGCTCGACAACAAGGTCTTCGTCGGCGCCTCCCTCTTCAACCAGACCCGCGTGGCCCCGCAGCTGGTCGGCGACCCGATCGGCATCGAGACGAAGGGCATCGAGCTGGAGGCGTTCTACCAGCCGGACCGCAACTTCAACGCGAGCGCCAACTTCACCTACCAGGACGCCACCGCCGACTCACGCCCCGGCCAGCAGACGGGCAACTACCTCGACGGCTTCCCGGTCGGATTCATCGTGGACGGCCAGTCCGGCACCGGCCGCGGCAGCCCGAACTACTCCTACGCCCCGGTGTTCGGCAAGACCCGCGCCGCCTCCGTGCCCCGCGTGCTCTTCAACGCCTACCTGACCTACCAGCTCGACAACGGCCTCGGCGCCAGCGTCGGCCCGCAGGTCACCGGTGAGCAGTGGCAGAACCAGAACGGCACGCTCATCATCCCCACCCAGTACGTCATCAACGCCTTCGTCTTCTACAAGCAGCCGAAGTGGGACGTGCAGATCAACTTCTTCAACATCACCGACGAGCGGAACTGGACGTCCATCGACCCCGGTTTCGCCGGCAACGACGTGATCTTCCCCGAGCAGCCCTTCCGCATCAGCGGACAGATCCGCTACAAGTTCTGATCCATCCTCCTCCAGTGCGTGGGGCTTCCGGCTGTTGTGTGTGCGGTCGGAAGCCCCCTTTTACTGCCCCGAACCACATCCGATCCATGCAGACCGGACCCGCACGCCAAGCCGCCAAGTCGCGCTGGAACGGAGGAGATACAGCGGTTTCCAATCCCCCTTTGGCGTCTTTGCGCCTTGGCGTGAGGCCCATCTGATCGCATCCGGCCAAGTCCCACACAATGAACCGTCCCGAGACCGACTTCGAGCTGCAGAACTCGTCCGTGGTCCATGCCAGGTTGACGGACGCCCTCCGCTGGTCCGCCCGACTGCTGGTGGTCGTGGCCGCGGTCCTCGTCTTCTGGCTTCTTGGCGGATGCGGCCGCGATTCCTCCGCCGGTCCCACCGCCGTTTCGGCGGACTCCAAGGCCCAGTCCGAACCGCTCAACTTCATCCACGACTGGGTGCCCGAACCCGAGCACGGCGGCTACTACGCCGCCCAGCAACGCGGGCTCTGGGACGCCGAGGGCGTGAAGGTGAACGTCCTCATCGGCGGCCCCAACTCCGAGATTGAGAAACGGGTCGCGCTCGACCCGTACGGCCTCGGCATCGTCCGCGGCGACGCCGTGTTCGTGGCCGTCGACCGCGGCCTGCCCATCGTCGCGGTGAACTCCTACTTCCAGCACGACCCGCAGGGCGTGATGGTCCGCGCGGATTCCCCCGTCCGTTCCTTCGCCGAACTCGAGGACCGCGACCTCGCCATGCAGATCGGCGGCACCTGGCTGCAGTTCCTCCAGAAGAAATACGGCCTGAAGAAGATCCGGGTGCGTCCGATCACGGGCAACGTGGCCAACTTCGTGAGGGACCCCGACTGGATCATGCAGGCCTACCCGACCAGCGAGCCCTACTACGCGTTGCGCGAGGGTGTCCCCTCACGGGTGCTCCAGATCAGCGAGTCCGGTTTTGACCCCTACCGGGTGATCATCGCCAACCGCCAGCTCGTCGAGAAGCACCCTGAACTCGTCGCCAAGTTTAGCCGCGGCGCCTACCTCGGCTGGCAATCCTACTTCAAGGATCCCGAACCCATCCACGCCCACATCCGCTCGATCTCGCCCACCATGGACGCCGGCGGAATGCGCTTCAGCTACGTCAAGATGCGGGAGCTGCGCCTCGTGGAAGGCGACGCCGCCCGCGGCGAATCGATGGGCGCCGTCGACCTCCGCCGTTGGGAGGAACTCGGCCGCATCCTGCTCGACCTCGGCGTCATCCGCACTCCGGTTCCGGTCGCTTCCGTCGTCACCGACGCCTTCACCCCGGCCGCCCTGAAGCTGGATCCGACCTTGCCCATGCCGTTCTGGACGAACGCGCCCGTCGAACGGGCCGGGACTCCCTAGGACGTCTTCCCCGGTTGCCCGGCAGCCGGGACGGAGGAACTTCAGAAATGCCCCAAGCCGCACCCAAGACGAAGACGCTGGTCCGCAACATCGGCCATCTGGTGACGATGGACGCGGACCGACGCGTCCTGCGAGGGGCGTGGTTGCTGGCGGAGGACGGCTTCATCCGTTCGCTGGGCACCGGTGCGGCGCCGCGGATCCGGGGTGCGGGTGGGGAGGTCGAGGTGGTGGACGCCCGCGGCGGCATCGTGCTGCCGGGCATGATCAACACCCACCACCACATGTTCCAGAACCTGGCCCGCGCGTTCGGCCCGGTCTCGAACCTCCCGCTGCTGCCCTGGCTCGCCGGCCACATGCCGCTCTGGCGGAACTTCACGCCCGACGACCTCCACGTCGCCACCCAGGTCGCCTGCGCCGAGCTCCTGCTCAGCGGGTGCACGATGACCAGCGACCACCACTACCTCTTCCCGCGCGACGGCTCCGACCGGATGCTCGACGCCGGATTCGAGGCGGCGGCGGCGCTCGGGATCCGCTACGTCGGCTGCCGCGGTTCGGTGAACATCCCGAGCGACATCATGCCGGAATGGTCCTGCCAGGACACCGACACCATCCTCGCCGACTGCCAGCGCCTGTTCGACACGCACCACCGGTCCGGTCCCGGTGCCATGTCCCACGTCGCCTTCGCGCCCTGCACCGTGTTCGGCTGCTCCGGCGACCTCTACCGCGAGACCGCCCGCCTCGCCCGCTCGCTCAAGGTCCGCCTCCACACCCACTGCGGCGAGACGATCCCCGAGAACGCCGACGCCCTGAAGATGCTCGGCGCCCGGCCGTTCGCCTACATGTCGAAGCTCGGCTGGGAAGGCGACGACGTCTGGCTCGCCCACGGCATCCACTTCAACGACCGCGAGGTCGGCCACCTCACCCGCACCCGCACCGGCATCGCCCACTGCCCCTGTTCCAACATGCGCCTCGGGTCGGGCGTCTGCCGCGTCAACGACCTCCGCAGCGGCGGCAGCCCCGTCAGCCTCGGCGTCGACGGCTCGGCCTCGAACGACTCGGGCCACATGCTCAACGAGGCCCGGCTCGCGCTCCTGCTCACCCGCGTCGTCCACGGCGCCGGGGCGATGACCCCGGAACAGGCCCTCGAGATGGCCACGCTCGAGGGCGCCCGCAACCTCGGCCGGTCCGCCGACCTCGGCTCGCTCGAGCCCGGCAAGTGCGCGGACCTCGCCGTGTTCCCCGCCGAGGACCTCTTCAGCAACGGCGCCGACGACGTCGTCCACGGCCTCGTGCTCTGCCATCCGCGCAACGCCGAGACCGTGCTCGTCCACGGAAAGGTCCGCGTCCGGGACGGCCAGCCAACCGGGGTCGAGCTGCCGAAGCTCCTCGAAAGACACCGCCGCACGGCCCGTCGGTTCCACGACCGTCTCCGCCGCGCCAAGTGAACCCGCCTCCCATGCCCACGCGAACCACCGTAACGAACCCGTTCCCGGCCGCCCGGATCCCCAGGGTCCTGCTCGCGTTCCTCTGCGCGGTGCTGCCGGTGTTCGCGGCGGAACCGGTGAAGGTGCGCCTGATGACCGACTGGTATCCCCAGCCGGAACACGGCGGCTTCTACCAGGCCCTGCTGAAAGGCTGGTACCGCGAGGCCGGCCTCGACGTCGAAATCGTCCCCGGCGGCCCCAACGCCTTCGCCATCCAACGCGTGGCCACCAAGGCCGGCGACTTCGGCATGGGCAGCACCGACGACGTCCTCCTCGCCAACGACCGCGGCATCCCGATGGTCGCCGTCGGGGCCACCATGCAGCACGACCCCCAGGGAATCCTCATCCACGAGGGCTCCGCCGTCCGCGGCTTCGCCGACCTCGAAGGCCGCACGCTGGCCCTGAGCCCGGGCACCGCGTGGTTCCCATACCTCGTGAAGAAGTACGGACTGAAGAAGGTCCGCGAGGTCGCCCATCCCTACAGCGTCGGCCCCTTCATCCGCGACACCAACGCCCTCCAGCAGTGCTTCGTCACCAGCGAGCCCTTCTTCGCCGCTCAGGCCGGCGTGAAGACCCGCGTGCTCCTCATCCAGGAGTCCGGCTACGACCCGTACCGCGTCTTCTTCACCCGCGCCGAGCTGGTCCGCGAGAAGCCGGAGATGGTGAAGGCCTTCGTCCAGGCCAGCATCCGTGGATGGAAATCGTACCTCGAGGACCCCGCCGCCGTGCACGCGGAGATCCGCCGCCGGAACCCGGAGCTCACCCCGGAGAAGATGGACTACAGCCTCAAGGCGCTGAAGGACGGCGCGTTCGTCACCGGTGATGCCGCCAAGGGCGAGGCCGCCGGCCGCATGGTCGCCGCGCGCTGGCGGTTCCAGTACGACACCCTCCGCGACCTCGGCGTGACCCGTGGCCGCAGCCCCTTGGAATCCGCCTGGACCGACCGGTTCATCGACTCCCCGAAACCATGATCGAACGCCTCTCCAAGACCTTCCTGGTCGCCCTCGTTGCCGTGGTGTTGGGACTCGCCACCTTCAACAACCTCACCGACTACGGGTCGAACTTCGAGTGCGTGAAGCATGTCCTCGCCATGGACACCACGTTCCCGGGCAACCGCCTGATGTACCGCTCGATGACCTCGCCGGTGGTCCACCACCTCTTCTACGCGTCGATCATCCTCTGGGAGGCGGCCACCTTCTTCGCCGTTTCCCTCGGCGCCTGGAGGCTGTGGAAGGCCCGCCATTCCGCCGCCGCCTTCACCGCCGCCAAGCCGCTCGCCATCGGCGCCATCACCGCCAACCTCGGCCTCTGGTTCTTCGCCTTCCTCACCGTCGGCGGGGAATGGTTCGTGATGTGGCAGTCGCAGACCTGGAACGGCCAGAACGCCGCCTTCCGGATGTTCACCTGCATCGGGATCATCCTGCTCTTCCTCAAGACACCGGACACCGAAACCGACACCCCGCGTCCGCCCGCCCCATGAGACGCCTCGGCCTCCTGCTCCTCGCCGCCGGCGTCGGCCTCGCCTTCGGCCCGGCCCGCGCCGAGCTCGTGTTGCGGCCCACCCGGCCCGCGCCGACCGACCTCGAGGTGTCCGGCCCCTTCCCCGGTGGACGCACCAACGGATTCCTCACCCGCGACCAGTTGCTCGCGTTGCCGCCCACCCTGGCCACCAACGCCATGGACACCGCGGTGAAGTCGCGGGCCGTCTACCGTGGGATACCGCTCCTCCAGCTGCGTTCGCTGCTTGGCCTCGACGGACGGGCCGACACGCTCTTCGCCGTGTGCAGCGACGGCTACGCCAAGGCCTTCGAAGCCGACTACCTTTCCGCGTTCCAGTCGCTGCTCATCCTCGAGATCAACGGCACCGGACCCGAGACCTGGGGCCGGAGCAAGCTGACCGGCCTGGAGATGGCTCCGTATTACATCAACGCCGCCGACTTCGCCCCGCGTCCCGACCAGAACGTCCTTGGCCTGCCGGAGGACCTGCATTTCCCGTACGGCGTGGTCCGCATCGAGTTCCGCACCGCGGCCTCCACCGTGGACCGGCTCCGGCTTCCCGGGACGGCGTCCGCCTCGGCGAAGCAGGGCGCGGTCATTGCCGTGCGCGACTGCCTGGCCTGCCACGGGCACGCCGACTTCGGCGGCACGATGTCCGGACGTCCGTGGCTCCTGCTCAAGACCTGGTCGTCGAACACCAACTTCTTCCGTCGGTACGTCGTGAAGCCGAAGTCGATCCAGCCCGCCTCGAGCATGCCCGGCTTCACCCACTACGAGGCCCCGGTGCTGGACGCCCTGCAGGCCTACTTCCGCGAGCTGAAGATCGGGGAACTCCGACGCTGAACCCACGTGGATGCCGGGTACCGAGATTGGCCACGGAGACACGGAGGACACGGAGTGGCTGACATCGTAGTGAGGAGTCTCGGCCCCCACCGCGAGCACTTGTAGGAGACGACGTCAGGAGTCTCAGCCCAACCCCGCCGGAGGATGGGCGGTTGCGCCTGAGGTGTGGCGGGGACACGGTTTCTGATATGCAGGGTCTGGGAAGGATTCTCGTCGTGGTCGGGCTTTCGATGGCCGCGTTCGGCGCCATGGTCTGGTGGATCGGTCCACGTCTCGGCGCCGGTGGCGGACTGTTGCCGGGGGACATCAGCTTCCGACGCGGCGGCTTCAGCCTGCATTTCCCGATCGTCACCTGCATCGTCGTGAGCGTCCTGCTCACCGTCATCAGCCGGTTCTTCCAGCGCTGACTTCCTTGGCGCGAATTCCCCATCCTTGCCGGCCTCTGCTCCGATGAAGCCCCGCATCGTCTCGCTCCTTCCCGGTGCCACCGAACTCGTCTGTGCCCTCGGCGCGCGAGGTTCCCTCGTCGGCCGCAGCCACGAGTGCGACTTCCCGGACACGATCCGACATCTGCCGGCACTGACCGCGCCCGAGATCGATCCCGCGGCGAGCGGCGCAGTCATCGAC
This sequence comes from Akkermansia muciniphila, assembly GCA_945860685.1. Lineage (GTDB taxonomy): Bacteria > Verrucomicrobiota > Verrucomicrobiia > Limisphaerales > UBA9464 > SXXZ01. The sequence continues at coordinate 3,071 of CAMASJ010000149.1, read as the reverse complement.
GCTCAGGTCCGCGACGCCGTGGCCGCCGGACGTCCGCTGTTCCGCATCGACGCGGCCGCGCTGCGGGATCTCCGGCCGGACCTCATCCTCACCCAGGCCCAGTGTGCCGTGTGTGCGGTGAGCCGTGCGGAACTCGACGCGGTGCTCGCGGAGTGGCCGGGAACGCCTCCGCAGGTCGTGGCGCTGAACCCGTCGCGCTTCGCCGACCTCTGGAAGGACTTCACCGTGGTGGCCGAGGCGTTGCGTCTCCCGGATCGCGGACGCGAATGGATCGTCCCCTACAAGGAACGCGTCGCCGAGGTCATCACCCGCGTCGCCAGCGGTGTGACGCGACGTCCGAAGGTGCTCGCGCTCGAATGGCTCGACCCGTTGATGTCCGGCGGCAACTGGCTGCCCGAGATGATCGAGTTGGCCGGCGGAACGACAGTGCTGGCCCAACCGGGTACGCATTCGCCGTGGATCGACTGGGAATCGGTGAGGAAGGAGGACCCGGAGGTGTTGGTGTTGCTGCCGTGCGGATTCGACCTCGCCCGGACGCGTTCCGAGGCCGCGTCGCTCGTCGGCCTGCCCGGCTGGAACACGCTGCGGGCGGTGCGCAACGGCCGCGTGTTCGTGACCGACGGCAACGCCCTCTTCAACCGCCCTGGACCCCGGCTGGTCGATTCCCTGGAGTCGATGGCCGAGATGCTCCATCCCACCCTCTTCCCGCCCCGACACCGCGGACCGGGCTGGCAACCGCTCTAGAGAGTTTTGCCACGGAGACACCGAGTCCACGGAGGCAGCCCCGGAACCTCGTCGGAAAGAAAGATCCGTGAAAAATCCGTGAAATCCGTGTCAACCCCGCCTCTGTGCCCTCCGTGTCTCCGTGGCGAATCGGATCAGGGAAACTCCTCCACCCGCAGGCCGGTGGAGGCCCGGATGGTTTCGGCGAGGGAGTGCAGCTCGGCGGGCTCGAGTCGCGTGGCCCAGGGTTCGGGCACCGGACGGGCGATGGTGTAGGCGTGAACCTCGGAGATCCGCCCGCCCGCCGCCACGATCTCGTTCAACCGCGCGCAATACTCGCGGAGCTCCGCCGCCGGCATGATCTCGCCGTGCATCCGGAGGAAGAGGCTCTGGATCACGATCGGACGGGCCAACGCGGTCTCGCGCAGGTTCGAGAGGATGCGCTCGAACTTGACCGCCGAACGGTTCACGAGGCGGTAGTACGGCTCCGTCCCGGCATCGAGCTTGCCCCAGATCTCGCCACGGTTCGCGTCCATCAGCTCCAGGCCGAGCTTCACCGAGGCCTTGTCGAGTCCGGCGGCGTCGGTGATCAACACGATCTTGGTCCTGTCGAGGCCGCGCTCGTGCAGGACGTCCACGACGCAACGCACGCAGGCGTCGAAGTCATGGACCATGGTCGGCTCGCCGTCGCCGCTGAAGGCGATGTCGCGCACCTCGCGGCTCACCTCGGGCGGGGCGTCCGCGAATTTCGCCTCCCGCGCCAAGCCGCCCGACTGGGCATGGTCGATCAACCACAGCAGCTCGTCGCGCACCTGTTCGAGGTCCACCGTGCGGACCTTGCCCGGGGTCTTTCGGTCCACCTCGCAGTAGACGCAGTCGAAGTTGCAGACCTTGTCCGGGTTCAGGTTGATCCCGATGGAAAGGCCGCGCGAACGCCGCGAGATGACCGGGTAGACGTAGGTGAAGTCCTGGTAGGTCCGTGCGTGGTCGCGCACGGCGTTCCAGGAATTGCGGATGGCGATCGGTTGTTCTGCCACGACGGTACGGTACGGCACAAAGCCCGTTGCAGCCAGAGCGGGCGAAATGCAGTCGTCGGGCCTCGGGCCTCGGGCGTCTGGAAAGGAAACGAGCGGGGAGCAGGGAGATTAGAGGAATGCGTTAGAGAAGCGCCTTGGGGACGCGTCCCGCCGCGATCGGGTTGCGCTGGCTGCAGATGTGTCCCTAATTGCCCCAACGCGTGAAGCCCGCACAGGAAGACCTGGAGCATCGCCAACCGGTTTGGGAGGCCCTTTCCGGACTGTTCCTCGATACCGACACGTCGCTCGCCCGCACGTGGCGCGTCGGCATCCTCGCGTCGTCTCCCTATTCCATCGACGAGCTTCAAGAGATTCTCGTGGACGAGGTTTATCCGGTCTGCCGCTCCAACCTCTTCAGCGTCGCAGGCGAATGGGCAGGCTTCGACCCTGAGTGGCTTCAGGGCCGCATTCTTCGTCGCCTGCGGTCACCACTTCATCGTTGTCGCTGGTGTAGCCTCGGCAGACTCACGGTCCGCTTGTCCAGCGAGTGGCGCCAAACCAAGGAAAGCATTCTGCAGCAGCGCGCGCGAAGCCATGCGCGGCCTGAGTCGAAACGATCCAGCTGAAGCGAAGACCGACCTCACGCAGAATCGCAAAGATGCCAACAGGGCGCGGGATTCCGGTTTGAAACTGGGGTCGCCATTCAGTGGACGGTTCAGCGACGGCAATCCATCGGCCTCCTCCCTCGCCTCGGCGGCTCCCGGGATAACACGGACCGTCGTCTCGCGGTCATGCGGCCTGGTCAGCCGGTTGGGATTTCCTGACTCCGCAAGACACGCCGTCGCGTTCCACGTCTGGGGTATGGAGTCCCGGCTTCAGCCGGTGTGGGTCTTCAACGACGGGCCGTCGCGGGAATTCCAAGGCGTGTAGACCGGGAAGGTTTCCGCCGGCTAAAGCCGGGACTCCGTACCCTGAAGACTCTCTCGGGAATCGGGTGTCGGTTGTGCGCCATGTCGCTGAGCTGAGGAGGCTTTCGGGAGAAGATGAAATGGACTGTCGTCTCGCGGTCTTGCGGCCCGGTGAATCGGTTGGGGTCATCTGATTCCGCGAGACAGGCCGTCGCAGCATACGTCCGGAGTATGGAGTCCCGGCTTTGGCCGGTGAGGGTCTTCAACGACGGGCCGTCGTGGGAATTCCAAGGTGTGTGGAACGGGAAGGTTTCCGCCGGCTGAAGCCGGGACTCCATACCCTGAGGACTCTCTCGGGATCTGGTGGCCAGCCGTGCGCACTGTTGCTGAGTCGAGGAGGCTCTCGGGAGAAGATGAAATGGAC
>CAMASJ010000148.1 GCA_945860685.1 Akkermansia muciniphila | reverse complement strand
CCTGGCGTCGCGCCGGTCGGGGACATCCCGGTTTCGATCCGGAGACGGCGACCCGGGATCCGGACAACCGGCTCCTGTCGTGGTTCCCGAGGCAGCGGCTGGAGGCGGAGATGGTGCGTGATGCGTTGCTGCTCGTCTCAGGCAGGTTGGATGCGACGATCGGCGGCTCCCTGGTGTCCTGGGGTAACGACGAGTACACACCCGAGGATTCCGTGAGTGCGGGTTCGGTGCGCCGGTCGCTCTACCTGCCGGTGGTGCGGGACCGGGTGTACGACATGTTCACCATCTTCGACTTCGCGAACCCGAGCGTGGGCACGTCGCGTCGAACGCCGACCGTCGTTTCCCATCAGGCGTTGTTCTTCCTCAACAGCCCGCTGGTGCGAGACTGCTCTTCGGCATTGGCGGACCGGCTCCTCGCGCTTCCGGGGAACGATTCCGTCCTGCGTCTCCGGGAAGCCCATCTCCTTGCGCTGGGACGTCCGCCGACCCCGGCCGAAACCGATCGGGCGATGCGCTTCCTGGAGGCCTCCTCCCGGCCTGAGGCGTCCGATGCGGAACGCCGCGCCTGGGCAGCCTGGTGTCAGGTCCTGCTCGCCTCGAACGAGTTCCTCTACCGGGACTGAGCCAAAACGATTCCGAGGGAGCAGAGACCGGCCTCACGCAAATTCGCCAAGGCGCCAAAGCGGCTCTGATTCCGGGTTTGAAACCGCGGACAGCACTCGAGGCGCGGTTCCGTGACAGGAATTCAGCGGCTGCGTGCCTCCTCGCCAGCGGCTTTGCGGCGTTGCGTGCCGATCCCTGCTGCATCGTTGGCTCAGCTGGATCCAAGCAGGAGAGACCCGCACGCCAAGTTGCCATGGCGTGCGGGAGAAGGAGGGAACCAAGGATGAGACTGATGAAGAACCGGACACCGGGCGGAGCGTTCTCAATCGCCCGAACGCAGAAACAGGCCTTGGTCCGCGGACAGTTCGTCGTCGAGCCGCCAACCTCCGACGACGATGCGGTCGTGGTCATCGACGGCCACCGAGGTGGAGCCGATTCTCCAACAATTCGAATGGAGATCGAACTGGGCCGAGCCATTGATCGAGTAGGCAGTGTCCAGGGCGCCGGAGGAGGTCAGTCGCGCGACACCAAGATACTGGTTCCTCTCTTCGTCGGCGCGGTGGCCGACGAGGACGAGGTTCCCCGCTCCGTCCAGTTGGGCATCCGTCACCTCGAGACTTTCCCGCAGCGAAGTTGAACCGACGAAGGCCCCGGTCCGGTATCCGGTGCCGTTGAACGTGGTGTCCCGGTCGCCGGCCGTGGTCAGGCGCAGCGCGTAGAACTCGCGGCGGGAGGCTGTCGCGTCGTGGTCGCCCACCACGACAGGTCGGTTGGAGGAGTCCACCCGGAGGGCGGCCACGGTGGGACTTCCGAAGGTGGCGATGTCCTTCAATCCCAAGATACCAAAGCGGGTGTCCGCGTGGCCCGTCTCCGTGAAGCCCTTGACGGTGAACATCTCCGAGCCGCCCTTGACGGTCTGGCCGGCGGTGTAGCTTCCGCCGTCGGAGCGGACCCCGACCTTGGCGTAGGTGTCGTCCCCGTCCGCGGAGAACTCGTAGATGTGTCCGTCGCCGCTGAATCCGGTATCGAACGATCCATCCCAGTTGAGCCGGACGAGACAGGTGAATCTGCCTCGGCTCCGAGAGTTGCCGCGGACCGCCAGGTAGATTCTCTCCCGCGCTTCATCCAATGCGAGATCGGTCAATTCGAGGTCCTCCAGGTCATAAACCCCGAACATGAGATGCAAGCGAGTGCGTCCTTCGGTGCATTCTTGGCCACGGGCGCCATCACAGACGAAGCTTGTGTCCCTCGTGCCTGTGGCGGCGTCGTAACGGGCCAAGTGGAGGTAGTCCAGTTGGCCGGAGTCCGCCACGAGGATCGTCCCATGGGTCTGGGAAGCGGCGATCTTCGGCCGGTACGCGTCGAGTTCGGCATCGAGTTGACCTGTTCCAAGGCTTCCAAACGAGGTGTCGGCAGCTCCGTCCTCGGTTCGGGCGGAAATCCAGACGCTGCCTCCAATGTTGCCGACGCCATAGATCCGGTTGCCAACGACCGCGACGTCCCAGACACGGCTCAAGTCGTCGCTGTGGTCGCTCTCGGTGAGGAATCCGTCGTCGTCGAAGGCCATATCGTAGGGTGGGAGATCCAATCGGGTGGAGGTGATGATCTGCGGATGCGCCGTCGTGATGAACAGCGAGGCAATTGCGGCGGCGATGGGTAGGAGGTGTTTCATGGGAATGGCTGGGTTCCTCCAACTTGGAACCGATCCCGTGGCCACGGGCGGATGGGCTTCTGCCGCCCTTCTCCAACGACGTGTAGGTGTGGGAGACGACGGGAGGAGTCTCAGCCTGTCCCGTGGGTCGTGCGTCGTGGGTTGGGATCGAGCTTTGGGAGGTGGCAAGAGACTCGTGACCTCGTCTCCTGCGGCGTGCAGGGCTTCCATTCCGGACCAGAGTGCTTGCCGCTGCGGACGGTGATTCCTAACTTTCGAAATCGTGAATGTCCTCCCCGTCCTCGTTCGCCGGTGCTCCCGGTGGGTCGATGGTCTCCGGTCGGCGGGGAATGGAGTGGCGTTTGCCGGAGGGACGTTTCGATGAATCACGCCCGTTCGCCGATCTCCCGTCGTGAGATGCTGATCCGTTCCGGGGTCGGGTTCGGCAACCTGGCGCTGATGGGACTTCTTTCCCCGCAGGCTCCGGCGTCGGCGGGAACCATGGCGTCGTCGGCGAGGCCGCCGGGATTCCGTGCGCGGGCGAAGCGGGTGATTTTCGTGTTCATGCACGGCGGGCCGTCGCATGTGGACACGTTCGACTGGAAGCCGGCCCTGGTCCGCGACTCGGGCAAGCCCTTGCCGTTCGACAAGCCGCGCATCCAGTTCGCCAAGACGGCGAACCTGAGGCGTTCCCCTTGGGAGTTCCGTCCGTACGGGCAATGCGGCGCGATGGTTTCAGACCTGTTCCCCGAAGTGGGATCCTGTGCGGACGACCTGTGTTTCCTGAAGTCGGTGCACGGCACCAACGAGGCGCACGGCGGCGCGCTGCTGAAGCTGCACACGGGATCCGACACCGCGGTGCGTCCGAGCATGGGGTCGTGGATCTCCTACGGCCTCGGCACGGAGAACGCCAACCTGCCCGGGTTTCTGACGATCAACCCGACGTTGGGCCACGGCGGCGTGGGCAACTGGTCGAGTGCGTTCCTGCCGGCGGTGCACCAGGGGACGCCGATCGGCGGCGGCGTGCCGGTGGAACGGGCGACGATCAACCATCTCCACGATCCCGGTGCCGACCCGACGCTGCAGCGGGCGCAGTTGGACCTCTTGGGCGAGATGAACCGTGGGCACCTGGCGGTCGCCGGCGCGGATTCGGCGCTGGAGGCGCGGATCGAGTCCTTCGAACTGGCGTTCCGGATGCAACGGGAGGCACCGGAGGCGATGGATCTGGGACGGGAGAGCGCAGCGACCCGCAGGCTGTACGGATTGGACGATCCGAAGACCGCCTCGTTCGCGCGGCAATGCCTGCTGGCCCGACGGTTCAGCGAGCGCGGCGTGCGGTTCGTGCAGGTGACCCATGGCTACTGGGACCAGCACGACGACCTCACCAAGGACCACGGGCGTCTGGCCTCGGAAGTGGACCGTCCGATTGCCGGACTCCTGCGCGACCTGAAGGCGAGGGGACTGCTCGACGAGACATTGGTCGTCTGGGGCGGCGAGTTCGGCCGGACGCCGACGCTGCAGGGCAAGGACGGGCGGGATCACCATCCCCACGCCTTTACCATGTGGATGGCGGGCGGCGGGGTGAAGCCTGGGTTCAGCTACGGGGTCACCGACGAGTACGGGTTCTACTGCGTGGACCAGAAGGTGCACGTGCACGACCTCCACGCGACGCTGCTTGCGTTGATGGGCCTCGACCACGAGCAGTTGACCTTCCGTCATGCGGGCCGGGACTTCCGCCTCACGGACGTCTCGGGGCGGGTGGTCCGCGAGATCTTCGCCTGAAACGGAATCGGGCCGAAGGGATCGGCACGCCGAGCCGCATAGCCGCGGGAGGAGCGGTTCGGAAAAAAGCCGACTTCAAATCCCGGGAACGAACACCGACGGGTCGTCACCCTGCCGGATCCGCGATTTGGGAATGAAGAGAGGTCCGCAGCTTGGCAGCCGCGGCTACCGGGAGGAATCGGGAATCGCGGGTCCGGAATCCCGAATGCCTGACGGCTTGGCGGTAGCCTTCGCCCTGCCACGACGGATTACCGGGTGGACGACGCGATGCGGTACAGCGCGGAGTCGGTGCGCAGGAACAGGGAATCCACAACGGCGGCGGGCGTGGCCATCAGCTTGCCGGGAAGCGTGTTCTTGGCGACGAGTCGGAAGGTCTTGCCCGGGGCGACCACGCTGGTGACACCTTCGCGGGAGGGCAGGAAGATGAGGCTGTCCGCGAGGATCGGGGAGGCGCTGTGGCTGCCGCCGAGGCGTTCGCGGTAATGCTCGGTGCCGGTCTTGGCGTCGAGGCAGGTGAGCATCCCGCCGCTGTCGGAGACGAAGTAGAGTTCGTCGCCCACGAGCAGCGGGGAGGACATCGTGGGGGCGCCCTTGGCGTACTTCCAGGCGTGGACCGGAGTGGCTCTGCCTTGGAGACGGATCGCCTGGATCTCGGAACGCATGTAGCCGGTGGCGAGGAAGATCATGCCGTGACCGGTGACGGCCCGGGAGGAGAGCGAGAAGCCGAGGTTGCCGTACTTGATCTTCCAGAGTTCGCGTCCGTCAGCGGGGTTGTAGGCGTAGAGCCAGTCGGCGCCCTGGGACAGGATCGCGTCCCTGCCGTCCAGCTTCACGATGTTGGGCGTGGCGTAGCTCTTCCGTAGCTGGGGATGCGCCGCGAGTTCGCCGGAGCGGGAAGTCCTCCAGGCGAGGGCTCCGGTGTCGGCGTCGAGCGCGGCGATGGACTGGGTGTCGCTGCCGTCGAGGTGGAACACGAGGTGACGTCCGATCAGCACGGGCGAACTGCCGGGCCCGTTCTCGTGCATGATGTGCAGGGAGGTGTTGGTCCAGAGCACGCGGGCGTCTCTGGTGTCGATGCAGGCGGTACCGAAGGTGCCGAAGTGGAAGTAGGCCCGGCCGGGTCCGAGCACCGGCGTCGGGGAGCCGTAGCTGTTGAGCTCATGCACCCACTGCGGTTCCTTCTCGGTGAAGAGCGGGATGGAATGGAGGACGCGGCCGGTGCGGCGGTCGACGCAGAGGGCCCGCAGTTCGACGCTTTCGAGGAGCGTGAGCGGCTGGTCGCCGGTGTTCTCCTTGAGCCGACGAGCGGCGTCTTCGGGCTTGGCGACGGTCTCGATCGCGGTGCTGAGCCACACCTGGTCGCCCTGGACCACGGGTGAGGACCAAGCGCGACCGGGCAGCGGTGTCTTCCAGGCGACGTTCTCGGTGTCGCTCCAGGAAGTGGGGAGACCCTTGGCGGTCGAATGGCCCTCGCCTCCCGGCCCGCGCCACTCCGGCCAGTCGCCCAGGAGCGGAAGGGCGGTGAGCAGCGCGAGGAAGAGCCTGGGAAGGGAGGGCATGGTTTTGGGAGTTGGGGCCTATGCGGCCTGGTACTTGGCCTTCTCGGCCTGGAACCAGGCGATGACCTCGGCGCCGGCCGCGGCGATGGGAACGAGCTTCACGGGACCGTTGCGGGGCTTCAGCTCGATCTCGCCCTTGGCCAACGACTTCTCGCCGAGGTTCACGCGGAGTGGGAATCCGACCAGCTCGCTGTCCTTGAACTTCACGCCGGGACGTTCGTCGCGGTCGTCGAGGATCGCCTCGATGCCGGCGGCGCCGAGCTGCTCGAGCAGTTGGCGGGCGAGGGTCATCGGCTGGCTGTCGGGGACGACGCTGAGCGGGGTGATGCAGACCTGGAACGGGGCGACGGGCAACGGCCAGACGATGCCGTCCTTGTCGTGGCTCTGCTCGATCACGGCCTGGAGCGTGCGGGTGACGCCGATGCCATAGCATCCCATGACGGCGGGGTGGCGGGAGCCGTCCTCGGCGAGGAAGGTCGCGTTGAGCTTCTCGGAGTACTTGGTGCCGAGCTTGAAGACGTGGCCGACCTCGATGGCGCGGCGGATCTTCAGGGTCTGCGCGCACTTCGGGCAGGGTTCGCCGACCTTCACCGTCCGCAGGTCGAACCACTCGGTGACCCGGATGTCGCGCTCCATGGAGACGCCCTTCAGGTGGAAGCCGTCCTCGTTGGCGCCGGTGGTCATGTCGTTGGCGCCGCGCAGGCGGGCGTCGGCATAGACCTTCCAGCCGGCCGGGACGTTCCGGACCGCACCTAGCGAGCCGGGCAGGGCGCCCAGCGCGGCGAAGATCTCGGCATCGGCGGCGTTCTTCGCGTCGGCGGGCCGGACGGCGACCGCGCCGGTGCGGGCCATGAACTTCGACTCGTTGAGCTGGTCGTCACCACGGACCAGGATCAGCGCTGGCTGGCTGTCGGCGACGTAGACGAGGGTCTTGATCTGGCGGTTGGCCGGGACGCCGTAGGGCGCCTTCGCCAGGGCCTCGATCGTCACCACGCCGGGCGTCGCGAACTTCTCGGGTTCCGGCCCGACCTCGCGGGGCGCGGTGGCGGGCAGGCCGCTCGTGGCCTTCTCGATGTTGGCCGCGTAGTGGCAGGCCTCACAGTAGACGACGTCGTTCTCGCCGGTCTCCGCGGGCACCATGAACTCGTGCGAGTGGCTGCCGCCGATGACGCCGGTGTCGGCCTCGACGGGGAACGCCTGGAGGCCGCAGCGCGCGAAGATGCGACGGTAGGCTTCGTACATGCGGCCGTAGCTCGCCATCGCGCCCTCGTCGGACGCGTCGAAGCTGTAGGCGTCCTTCATCAGGAATTCCTTCGCCCGCATCAGGCCGAAGCGCGGGCGGATCTCGTCCCGGAACTTGGTCTGGATCTGGTAGAAGTTCCTCGGGAGCTGGCGGTAGGAGTTCAGCTCGCTGGCGGCGAGGGTGGTGATGACCTCCTCATGGGTCGGTCCGAGCACCCACTCCTTCTTGGCGGAGTCGCGGACCTTGAACAGGACCCCCGCCGCGGTCTCGTAGCGTCCCGACTGCTGCCAGATCTCCGGGGGCTGGAGCGCGGGCATCAGCACCTCGATGCCCCCGGCGCGGTTCATCTCCTCGCGGATGATCTGCTCGATCTTGCGGAGGGTCCTCAGGCCCATCGGCAGGAAGGTGTAGAGGCCGCCGGTGAGCTTCCGGACGAGACCGGCGCGGAGCAGGAGCTGATGGGACACGATCTCCGCGTCGGAGGGCGTTTCCTTGAGGGTCGGGATGAAGGTCTGGGACCAGAGCATGGAGTGGATCGGTTGGCGTGCCGCCACGCGGGCGGAACGGGAGCCGGTTCGATACCGGGGGAGGCGCCCGGACGCCAGCGAAACTCCGTGCAGGACCCGCCGCCGTTCGGGCTGCGCGAGCCCCTTCGCCCGAGGGCTTCAGTGCGCGACGCCGGCTACTTCGCGCCGAGGGTCGCCCAACGGAACCGGAAGCCGTTGGTGTCGGAACCCCCGGCGACGGCGCCGACGGTCCAGAAGCGTTCGATCTGCTCGAACGGCGGGAGCAGGCGGAAGTCGGCCCAGGTCTCGACCGCCTGGACGGCCTCGATGCTGGTCGTCCCGGGAGGAACCAGGCTGTCGAGACCCTTGGCGGAACGGAGGGCCTCCCAGGTCGGCCGCATGTTGGCCCGCTGCTGGAACACCCCGAACATCCCCTGCGACGAGCCTCCCACCAGCGACGCGGCCTCCGCGAATCCGGGGGATCCGGCGAGCCCGTTGGTCGGTGAGGCGAGGAACTGGTCCATGGCCTCGCCGGTCTCCGCCACGACGACGAAGTTCGTGGTCGTGGCGAGGTGGAAGGCGGTCCGCGGTCCGCCCTTCCCGGAAACCTGGGCCACGAGAACCTTCTGTCCGTTCGTCGTGGTGCGTTCGGTGAACTGCAGCGCGCCCGCCTGCATGTGAACCAGAGCCTCGAGCGCCTTCCATCCGGCGACGAGGCGGCCGGGGTTCGGGGAGCCGAGCAGCTGGACCTGCGTGCGGTTGCCCAGCTGCGAGAGGTTGGTCCCCGCCGGGGGAAGGGTGAAGGAGATGAAGTCGTCGCCGAGGTTCCCGGCGAGGTCCCGCTGGAGGTTGAAGTTGCCGTCGAAGACCTGTCCGGCCGACTCGACGGTCAGCTGGGCGAGATCGGCGATCTGGGGCGAGATGCGGCGGAGCGCGTCGTCGAGGGCCTTCCATGCGGCCTTGCCGTCGATGCGCCAACGCAGGAAGGAGCCCGCCTCGGCCGGGATGCCCGCAGGAACGGAAGCGTCGAGGGGGAGGGTCTCGAAGACCTTTGTCAGACCGGCCCGCTCGGCCGCCGGGGCAAGGATGCGGAGCCGCGAGACCATGCCTTCCGGCTGCATCCGGACGGAGGCGCCGACGGCATGGATGGACGCGAGCCCGGTTGCCGGCACCACCTTCGCGGGGTCCGCGCCGAGCAGCGTCAGCATGCCGAACACCGACCCCAGGCCCGGCGCCACTTGGTTGTAGAAGGCCGCCGTGTCCACGTAGACCCAGGCCGCGGCGTCGGCGAAGTCCTCCGCCGCGATGGACGCGAACGAGGCCTTCCCGCCGAGGCCCGGCGGGTTGTTGGTGCCGGTGATGCGCGGAACCAGCCGTTGCAGAGCCGTCGGCGAGGTCGCTGCCAGGAACGTGCTCCCCACCTGTCCGAAGGCGAACTCGAGCCGGATGCCGTCCTCGTCCTCGCCCTCCCCGTCGTCGCCGGCCGGCTTGGCCGCGGCCGGGGCGGCGTTGGTCCCGCGGTCCCGCAGATCGAGGGTCACGGAGGTGAACTCGACCTCCTTCAGCTTCAGCGTGCGGACCGTGTGGTTGGTGTCGGAGGAAATGCGCTTACGGGCAGCGGCGAGCACGTCCGTCAGCCTTGCGGAACGCTCCTTGGAGTCGAAGAGGAGCACCCAGGACGGTCCCGCGGATTCCTCGGCCGCCGGATCCCAGCCATCGCGGAGCAGGGCCAGCGTGACCTGTCCGCGGGCGAGTTCGGCGAGCTCGGCGACGTCGAGCCCGGACTCCTTCAGCAGCGGCGCCGCGAAGCGTGTGCGGAAACCGTTCTCGAAGTTGGTGCGGAAGGCCTGCATCGCCGCGTCGGACCAGAGACGGCCGAGGTTGGAGTCGCGGAAGCGTTCCCGGGCCGCGTTGGAATCGGGGAGGCACACCGCCGCCAGCGTGTCGTCGGGCAGCAGCGCACCCGGTGCGGGCGTTTCGGCGACGAGGACGCGGGCCAGCACCAGCACCAGGACCGCGAAGACGAGACGGCGGAGGGACTTCATTCGACCGCGCCAAAGTGACGGCTGGACCGTTCGAGGCAAGCCCGGGTTCCCGGCCGTTCCGGAGCGGGCTTTGCCGTTGCCCGGGACGGGCTCCTTCGTAGGCTCCCGGCATGACCTACCACGTCGAAGACCTTTTCGATCTCACCCATACCGAGCACCGGAGCCTTTTCGACGGGCTGGTGCATCCGTGGGACGCCCTGAAGCGGCTGGGTGCGTATGTCGCGGAGAACGTCCGGCCGGTCATCAACAACGCGACGGTCAGCCCCGCCGCGCACGTCGGTCCGCAGGTCTACATCGGCGAAGGCACCGTGGTGGAACCCGGCGCCATGATCCTCGGCCCGGCGATCATCGGGTCGAACTGCCGCATCCGGCATGGCGCCTACATCCGCGAGAACGTGATCGTGGGCGACGGCTGCGTGGTGGGGAACTCGGTCGAGTTGAAGAACTGCGTCCTCTTCAACGGATGCCAGGTGCCCCACTTCAACTACGTCGGCGACTCGATCCTCGGCCACAAGGCACATCTTGGCGCCGGTGCGATCGTCTCGAATGTGAAGTTGGACAACCTGCACGTGTTCGTGGACGTCGACGGCACGCCGATCGACACCGGCCTGAGGAAGTTCGGCGCGCTGATCGGCGACCGTTCCGAGGTTGGCTGCAACGCCGTGTTGAACCCCGGCTCGATCATCGGGCGCGGCTCGCTGGTGTACCCGAACCTCTCCTGGCGCGGCATCCTCCCCGCCAACATGATCGCCAAGCTCGCCGCCGAGCCGAACGTGGTCGTGCGCCGTCCACGCGAAACGGCCGATTGAGTTCTTTGTCCGTTGTCAGGCGTCCGCTGTCCGTTGTGGGCGCAGGCCGCAGTCACGGATGTCTGACGTCGGACGGCTAGCAACTGGCAACGGGCAACGGACGACAGACACTTTCGCCCCCAGGAACGCTGGCCAACCTAACGCAGCGTTCCCCTGAACGTGCCATTTCGGCATTCCCTTGGGGCCCGCTTTCGCGCAAGAACTCGGGGCACCATGAACCGCCGCGATTTCCTTGCCGCCACCGCCGTCGCCGGCGCCGGGTTGGCCCTCTCCAATGCAGCCCAGGCCGCCTCGGCCCCGCTCCTGGATGCCACCGGCCGGCGGATCCCCCTCGGCATCGACAACTTCGCCGTGCGGGCCTGGGGTTGGAAGGGGCGCGAGCTCGTGGACTACGCCGCCGGGCTCCAGCTCGACACCCTCTTCATCACCGATCTTTCGTCGTTGGGTTCCCTGGAAGTCCCCGCGGCGACCGAACTGAAGAAGTATGCCGCGGACAAGGGTGTCGGGATCCTGCTGGGGTCGTGGAGCATCTGTCCCACCTCGAAGTCCTTCAAAAAGGACTGGGGCACCGCCGAGGAGCATCTCTCCCTCGGCCTGCGCCTCTCCAAGGCGGTCGGTTCGTCGGCGTTCCGTGTGGTCCTGGGCTCCCGTGAGGATCGCCGCACGCCCGGCGGCATCGAGGCGCGCGTGC
>CAMASJ010000147.1 GCA_945860685.1 Akkermansia muciniphila | reverse complement strand
AGCTTCTTGCCGCCGTGCCGCACCGACGCGTAGCGCATCACGCCCGAGCTGTCGTCGTCGTTCGATCCACCGAAGCGGTGGATGTAGTCCACCTGGCCCAGGAACGGGCTGCCCACGGTCGTGTTCGTCACCAACGTGTCCGGCAGGCCTTCGTAGATGTCATAGGACACGTTGTTCGTCGTCCACGCCGGGTTGTTGACCCGCGCGTTGCCGAGCAGCACCACGCCGCCCCAGGAACCGCGGGTCGGGAACGCCAGGTCGCTCGGATCCGTCACGTCGTCGCCGTCGGAGGTGAAGATCACCGGACGAGTGGCCGTGCCGAGTGCGTTGAGCTTGCCGCCCTTGCAGACGAACAGGGTGCCGAAGTCGTTGACAGGGGCGTTGGCCGTGCCGGAGCCGGTGACACCCTGGACGACGGTGCCCGCCTCGATGTTGAGCACCGCGTTGCTCATCACGTAGGTGAACCCGGACAGGATGTAGATGTTGTCCGAGGTCCAGTTGTTGGTGCCGTAGAGGTAGCCGCTGACCATGTTGGTCGCGGCGACCGCAGTGGGCGCGGAGGCGAGCCCGAAGGCCGCCAACGCTCCGAGGATCAGTTTTTTGAAGTTCATTTCAGTTAGCGCTGGGGATAAGGTTCAGGCGTTGCTGCGCTGCTGGCGACGGCGCCAGATGGCGAATGCGACGAGGGCGCCACCGGCCATGGCGGCATATTCCCCGGGCTCGGGGACGACAGTGAACTGGGTGGCGTTGACGTTCTGGTCGATTCCCCAGAAGGCGTTGCCAACCTCGGGAACGGTGAAGGTGCCCATGTTGTACACGCCGAACTGGGTGCCAACGGGAACGCTCGGCACGGTGCCGTTGGCCAAGGCCAAGGCGTTGAAGCCGTTGTCCGTGTTGTTCCAGAGATACACGAACACGCTCGAATTCCGGACGGAGGTCTCAGTTACGCCACCCGAAGCGACGGAAGACGAGATCGAGGCGCCCTGCCGGCGGTACCGTCCGGCGGTTGATCCTGGCTGGTCACCGTCCACGCGGTCGGTGAAGAGGACGCGGTCATCGGCACCCAAGAGGGAACCCGAAGTGACGCCGATGGTCGGCACGCCATTCCCAGCTGTGTCCGCGACGAACCAGAGGTTGTAGGTCTGGTTCGCGGGAACCGCGGAACTGAAGGCGCCGTCCAAGAAGAGGCGCGTCGCCGACTGGGCGCTGGACGAGTCCGTGGCGACGGTGCGGACGTCGGTGGTGAAGATCTGTGCCTGGGCGGCCGTTGCGACACAAGCGACCAAGGAGAGGAATTTCTTGTTCATGGTGTGATGGTCAAATTGGGGTTTTCTGGAATCGGATCAGTAGGTGAACGGCACCGCCTGACGCCAGGCGAGCACCGGCGCGCCGGTCTTGCGGAACAGCATGTAGCCACGCTGGGCCTCGAAGCTGAAGGTGGTGGTCAGGTTGCCACCGACATACCAGCCGTTGGCCTCGTCCGGACCGGAGTAGTAGAAGATGTCCTGTCCGAAGGACGTGCCGTTGACCACGCGGCCGATGTCCTCCTCGGCGGTCAGCACGTCGAAGTTGAGGTCGGCGTTCCAGCCGGACTCGAAGAGGTTGCAGGTGGTGATCGGGGCGTTCACCGGGAACACCATGCCGACGGCGTTGGCACCGGCCTGGAGGTAGGTGGTCAACCGCTTGGTCTGGACCGCTCCGGCGACGCCGAGGGTCAGGGCGGAGGAACCGGTCTTGCGGAAATACATCAGCGGCCGGTTGGGCGTGATCCGCAGGGTCGAGCCGTCACCGGCGTACTCGCCGTTGAAATACCAGCCGGTGTCGGCGGGATTCGCGTCGCTGTGGTAGACGAACTCGTCGGTGAAGCTCGTTCCGCTGACGACCCGGATGACGTCCTCCTGCGTGGTGAGGAAGTCGAAGTCGGTGTCGGCGATGATCCCGTTGGCGTCGGTGGCGCCGAAAAGGTCCTTGATCGAGGTGAGCGGACGGATTTCCAGTTCGCTTCCGACGGCGAGGAGGGTGGTGAGGTCCGTTCCGGAGTTCTGCACCGTGACCGTTCCGGACGTGTTGGAGGTGGCGAGCCACCAGTCGCCCTGGACGCCGGGGGTGGCGGCCGCGTCGGAACGCACGATCACCGCGAACTGCGGGACCGAGGAAACCCCGACCGTGACCGGTCCGAACTGGTTCGCGGTCCAGTTCGGAAAGCCGGCGAACGTGACGCTGTTGGCGGTGACCGCGGAAACCTTGCCGACGAAGGCGGGCTTCCGTTGGAGGGGCGCGCTGATGAAGTTCGCTCCCGGATTCAGGGTCAGACGGGAGACTCCGTTCAGCTCCGCCGTTTCGGCGAGCAGGCCGCCGTTGAGGACGACCGCGCAGGTCAACGCCGAGATAATCGCTCTGGGTGTTTGGGTGATCATGGTTTCAGTGGTGTGTCACAGGCCGTTCGGAAAGATCGGTGTGGGTTTCTAGAATCGCATGGAACCGGCATCCGAAGACAACGCCCCAAAGATCAATACGGGGTGTCGGGGTTGTGGCGGCCCCATGTCGATTCCGACTCGCCCCGTTCACCGCCCCGTCACACACCCGAAACCCAAGTGATTCAGCATCCGGTGATTGTCGTCCCCGACCGACGGACTCCGCTCAGCGCAACACCCTTCCGATCAACGCCTCGGACACCTCGCCGAGGCATTCGATGACGTGGGTCGGCGACTGAAGCCGAAGTGCCGCCGTGGACGCGGGGCCCCGTGTGTAGGCCAGGATCCAGCGGCAACCGGCCGAGTGCGCCGCGGCGAGATCCCCGGGGCAGGAAGCCAGCTTGGCCACCCTCGCGGATCCCTCTGGAAGGGCCCGACGGACCGCATGCTGGATCAGTTCCGGCGAGGGCCTCGGCGCGCAGACCTCCTCGGCCGAAACCGCCGCGTCCACCAGTCCGGACCGGAGCCACGCATTCCGCGCCAGGATGAGATCCACCACCCGCCGGGGCAGCGCCGAATCGAGGGCGATGCGGACCCCTTCCGACTGCAGCACAGCGAACGCGTTCTCCGCTCCCGGAGTCGGCGGAAGCCCCCCGCCGGCCTCAATCTCGCCAAGGAGCCGATCACAGAAGTCCACCTCGACCCGCTCCGCCAGGCGGAACGCGGACTCCAACGAGTAGGAGAGATGTGTGGCGAGGATCTGTGCCAGCAGCACACGGGTCGGCGAACCCAGCAACGGAACGACGTCCTCGACGCCGACCGGGCATCCGAACTCCCGGAGCGAAGCGATCAGCGAACGCCCCACCAGCCCGCAATCCCGGATCGCCGTCGATTCGAGGTCGGCAACGAGCAGTTCCGGTCCGCTCCGATCGGGCTCGGAACCTTTCCAGAGTCCTAGGGTGTCATTGAGGTCGAACATGGCTGGGTAGGCGGTCCCGGAATCGGCCGTGTCGCTTCGGGCCGCATGGGGACGGACCGGAACGTCCGGTCTGCCCGGGATGGATTCCATCGGTGGTGCCAGGCCAAGGATCCCGAGCCTCGCGGCCCTGCTACCCGACCCATTCCCACACTGTTTTTCAGTGGCCCGACACCGTCACGGATTCACGCAGCCGAGGTGACAGTCGAGTGAATCCCCAACCGGAGCACTTGTAACATTGCCGGGCTTGCCCATCGGGCCTCTGATTATGTCATTATGGTGACAATCCGGTGAAACGACGGCATCAGGCCGGTCCGGTGTCCCGGGACCAAAATTCCATGAACATTTCTCGTACTAAGAAGGAGATCGGTCAGCTGCGCGCCGCCGCGAAGAAGGCGGAGGCCCTTGTGGCGAAGAGCGGTCCGCTGGCGGTGTCGGCCCATGAATCGCACCGCGCCGCCAAGCTGGTTGCCAAGGCTGCCCGAAAGGCGGCGCGTGGGGCGAAGAAGCAGTGGCATTCGACCCGTGACAAGGCCCGCCGCGACAAGGTCGCTCACTCGGCCTTGATCCGGAAGCTGGAGAAGCTGGAGAAGAAGCTCGCCGCAGCGATCGAGAAGGCACGCAAGGAAACCAAGCCGGCCAAGGCGGCCCCAAGGCCTGCCACGAAGGGCGGGTCCAAGTCCGGGAAATAGTCCAATCCCGGCGCCGGCCTGGCCCGGGCGCCTCGGCTCACTTCGCGTAGGCGTCAGCCGAAGGCCCCGTGGCCAGGACAACCGGGGCACCATTGAAGATCTTCTTCACACCCTCGACCACCAC
The DNA here is from genome assembly GCA_945860685.1 of Akkermansia muciniphila. Taxonomy (GTDB): domain Bacteria; phylum Verrucomicrobiota; class Verrucomicrobiia; order Limisphaerales; family UBA9464; genus SXXZ01. The sequence continues at coordinate 6,684 of CAMASJ010000147.1, read as the reverse complement.
CCGGTCTCCCGGCTCCAGTCCCGAAAGCACCTCCGCAGCCCCGGCCAGCCGGAGGCCGAGCTTCACCGGCCGCAGCAGCGCGTTGGTCTGCGGTCCCACCACGAACACGAGGTTGGTGTCCCCGCTGTTCAGGATCGCCGGCTCCGGGATCACGATCGCCGCATCCCTCAGCCGGAGCTGCAGGTCCAACTTGGCGAACATCCCCGCCTTGAGCCGGCCGTCGGCGTTGTCGACCCGTGCCTTCACCAACGCCGTGCGGGTCGACGACTCCAGCTGCGGCGAGATGAAGTAGACCTCCCCGGTGAACTTGTCCGCGGGATAGGCGTCCACACGAAACTCGATCTTCTGTCCCATCCGAAGCTGCCCCAGGAAGCGCTCGGGGATGCTCAACTCCGCCTTCATCGTCGCGAGGTCGACGAGGGTGGTCAGGATCGAGGCCTTGGAGATCACCTGTCCGGGACTGACCTGCCGGGCGCCCACGGTGCCCGCGAAGGGGGCGAAGATCTCGGCGTCCTTCAGCAGCCGACGACGGAGTTCGACCGCGCTGCGGTTGACGTTGAAGGTGGCGGAGGCCTGGTCGAAGTCCTGTTGCGGAATCAGCTTGTCGCGCAGCAGCTGCTTGGCCCGCTCCAGGTTCGCACGGCTCAGCTCGAGGGCCGCCTCGGACTCCTGGAGCGTGGCCGCGAACTTGGACTGGTCCAAGGCCACCAACAGCGACCCGGCCGCGACCCGGGAACCCTCGTCGAACGCAATGCGGGTCACCGCCCCTTCCGCCTCGGACTTCACCTCGATGGACTCGTTCGGCGCCAGTGTCCCGACCAGAGGCACCGACTCCACGACCGGCTGGCGGCGCACCTCGACCGCGACGACCTGAAACGTCATCGACGCCGGCTTGCCGGCCCCGGACGGTCCGCCCGAAGGCTTGCATCCGAGGGCCGAAAGGAGGACGGCCGCCGTCAGGACGACGGAAGACGGACGGATCCGGAGCGCGGAGATCATTGGTCAGGACACCCTGCCCGCCGCGCTTCCTCACAGGCTAGAGGAAAGTCGGAGAGACCCCCGCGGCCTATTGTCCCGGCGTCGGGCCTGCCCGCGGACTCGACCCCAGCTGTCGCGCCGCGTCGTCGGCGTAGGCTACACCGGACCAAAGCGTCATCATTCCGGCCGCCGACGCGATCCAATCCTGGATTCCCGACGGCAGCCTCAGCAAAGCCCAGATCACCACCGCCATCTGCAGCACGGTGGCGATCTTCCCCGGGATCCGCGGACGCACCGTGCACTTGCCGCAGGTGTAGTGGATCAGGCCCAGGCCGACGACCAGGAGGACGTCCCGGGTCAGGATGATCAGCGGGAGCCACAGCGGGAGCCGTTGGAAGCGGTTGTCGGGAAGGCTCAGAAGGATGATGCCCGCCACCAACAGCATCTTGTCCGCCAGCGGATCCAACACGGCGCCCAGCTCCGACCGCTGGTGGAAACGGCGGGCGACGAAGCCGTCCACGGCGTCGAGGACCGAAGCGAGGGCGAAGGCGCCGAGGCAGGACCAACGCATCCAATCCGCGCCATGCTCACGGTGCTCTAGGAAGAGCAGGACGAACGCCGGGACGAGGAGGATCCGAAACAGCGTGATCTTGTTGGCGGTGGTCATCAGCGAGACGGGATCACCGCACCCGCGGGGACCGCGCATGGGTAGCCTGCGCATCCAAGACCGCTCCCGCAATGCCGACCGGCCGAAGGCAGCGCTGGACCCCACCGCAAGCTTGAGATCGTCCGCGCCTCCTGCCGTCATCTCCACGTGAGTCATTCCTCCCCGTTCCGCCTCGGTGTCCTCGGATCCGGCAAGGGTTCGAACTTCGCCGCGATCGCCGACGCCATTGCGGCGGGGACGCTTCCGGCCACGGTGGCGGTGGTTTTGAGCGACATCCCGGATGCCGGGATCCTCCGCATTGCCGCCCAACGCGGGATCCCCGCACACCAAATCGCCCCAGGTCCGTTCCGGACGAAGCTCGACGAGGCGGCCGAGGCGGAGTTCATCACCACCCTGGAGAAGGCCGAGGTGGACCTCGTGGTCCTCGCCGGGTTCATGCGCATCCTCAAGGGCGGCTTCCTGCGGCGCTTCGAGGGGCGCGTGGTCAACATCCACCCTTCGCTCCTGCCTTCCTTCCCCGGCCTCGCCGCCTGGAAGCAGGCCCTCGACTACGGGGTCAAGGTCACCGGCTGCACCGTGCATCTCGTCGACCAGGGCGTGGACACCGGACCGATCCTCGCGCAACAGGCGGTACCCGTCCTCGACGACGACACGGCCGAATCGCTCCACGCCCGCATCCAGCTGGCGGAGCGGGAACTCTTCCCCGAAGTCGTCCGTCAACTCGCCCTCGGCCAGATCCAGGTGAAAGGCCGGATCGCCCACCGGAAGGGCCCCGCCCAATGAACCCGCCGACGCCGGCACCGCGCCGCGGATTCGTCCGCTGGCTGATCCGCCTTGGCGCCGCCCTCGGCGTCCTGCTCCTGCTGCTGGCGCTGGTCATCGCCTCCGGCTGGGCCTACCTCAACCCGGAGGTCCGCAGGGAAACCGGCCTCGTCTACGGATCCCGCCACGGCAAGGAACTGACCTTCGACGTCCTCCGTCCCGCCAAGACCAACGGACTCGGCGTCGTGGTGATGGTCTCCGGCGGGTGGAAGTCCGAGGCGGGATCCTTCCCCGTCCCGCTCGCCGCCCCGCTCCTGCGGCGCGGCTACACGGTCTTCCCGATCTACCACGTGTCCCAGCCGGAATCGACGATCCGCGAGGTCTTCGCCGACATGTCGCGGGGTGTGCGCCGGGTGCGGTCCGACGCCGCGAAATACGGCATCGATCCGGACCGCATCGGCGTCACCGGCGGCAGCGCCGGCGGCCATCTCAGCCTCATGCTGGCCACCGCCGGCGGCCCCGGGAATCCCACGGCCACGGACCCGGTGGACCGGGCCAGCAGCGCGGTGCAGGCGGTGGCCATCTTCTATCCGGTCACCGACCTGCTCGACCTCGGCGACTCCACCGAGAACCTCCGCGACGGCGGCCCGCCGAAGAGCTTCGTGAAGGCGTTTCGTCCCGATCCGGATGGGCCCAAGGAATGGAAGGAGATCGGCCGGTCGCTCTCGCCGCTCCACCTCCTCAGCCCGAACCGGCCGCCGACGTTGATCCACCACGGCGACGCCGACACGTTGGTGCCGCTGGACCAGTCACGGCGCTACGTGGAACGCGCACGGGGACTCGGCAACCGGGTTGAGCTGGTGGTCCACCCGGGCGGGAAGCACGGCTGGCCGACGATGATCCTCGACCTGATCCGCTTTGCAGACTGGTTCGACACGCACCTGGCGGAAGCGCCCAGGAACGGCGCTGAACGCTGAATCCCGGCACTCGCACTCGATGAGCACCCATCCGAAAAGCACACTGGTCGGCCACATCCGGGTCCGCGCGCGCCGGATCCTCCGGGGCGTGATCACCTTCGCGATCGGCCTGACCCTCTGCTTCGGCCTGCCGGGGAACACCGGGATCTGGTCGGTGTTCACATCGACGCTCCACGGCCTCTTCGTCGCTGCGCTGTTCCTTCCTGTCTACGCGGTTCCATCGGGGCTGATCGGGATGCTCATGCCTCGTCTCGCGCGGCTGCGTCCCGTGTTTCTGGCTGTGACGCTGGCGGCGGCGCTGGGCGGCGCCTCCGGCCTGGCGATGGAATGGTCAATGCCCCCGAATCGGAATCCTTTGGTCAAACTGACCGCGCCCCCACCCCTCGCCCCCGCGAAGGACGGACACCCCCACGGTCCCGTACGCAGGGCCCGCCATTGGGTCTCGGTCAACTGGTCGGCATGCTTCTTCGCCTCCTGGTTCGCTGGCTGGGCCCTGCTCGAGCGCCGTCGGCCGGAGGTTCCCCTCCCCAAGCCGCCCACCGCCTGAGCCGGATCCGTTTCGCGGGGGCGGGTACGGATCCCACGCAGATGCGCCAAGGCGCCAACGGGAGGCTCGGACGAGAGCCGGACTGGTGATCACCAGCGTGCATCTGGCTCCGCGGCCGCAGAAGGCTTGGTTTGCTTCCTCTCACTTGGCGGCTTTGCGGTTTGGCGTGAGGCTCCCCTTTCCCTTCAGCTGGTTGCGGCATTCCGCCGAATCCTTCCTTTGCCGCGGAGCCGGACTTCGGGATTCAATCTCCGCAGCATGCCCGAATCCTCCCCCAGCGCCTCCGAGCGTCCGGCGGCGCGGCTCACCAGCCTGGACGCCCTCCGCGGCTTCGACCTGTTCTGGATCTCCGGCGCCGACTCGCTCGGTCATGCGGCCTTGGGATTCGCCTCGGGCCCCATCTCCCACTTCCTGGCCGACCAGCTCGAGCACGTTCCGTGGGAGGGATTCCGCTTCTACGACCTCATCTTCCCACTGTTCGTCTTCATGACCGGGATGTCCCAGGTCTTCTCCCTCGGCGGACGCCTGGAGGCCGGCGACCGCGCCGCTGCGCTCGGACGCCTCTTCCGCCGCGCCCTCGTCGTCTACCTGCTCGGCGTCTTCTACTACCGCGGCTTCACCGGCTGGGAGAACGACATCCGCTACCTCGGCGTGCTCCAACGCAACGCCCTTGCCTACCTCGGCGCCGGAATCCTCTTCCTCCACCTCCGCCCGCGGCAGCTGGTGTACGCCACGGTCGGGATCCTCCTCGGCTACTGGGCCCTCCTCGCGCTCGTCCCGGTCCCCGGAGTCGGCCCCGCCAACTTCAACCCGGACACCAATCTCGCCCATTGGGTCGACGCCCACTTCCTCCCCGGCCGCAAGTGGAACGGTGCCCATGATCCGGAGGGACTCCTCAGCACCCTGCCCTCGGTCGCGACCGCCCTTCTCGGCGTCTTCGCCGGGCTGCTGATGCGCGATGCGTCGAAATCCCCCTTCCAACGCATCCGCACACTGGTCATCGCCGGCGTCGCGCTGCTCGCCACCGGGCACCTCTGGGGACTCGTGTTCCCGGTCATCAAGGGCATCTGGACCTCCTCCTACGTCTGCGTCGCCGGCGGTTGGAGCGCGCTGCTCCTGGCCCTGTTCTACTGGGTGATCGACGTGAAGGGCTGGTCGCTCTGGTCCCGTCCGTTCGTCTGGATCGGGATGAACTCCATCGCGGTCTTCATGGCCTCGAACCTCGTCGACTTCAGCCGCATGGCCGAACGCCTCACCGGAGGCGAGGTCGGCGCCTTCGTCGAGGGGATCGGCGGCAAGGGCGCGGCCGGCCTGCTGACCGCGCTCGCCGCCTCCGGATTCTCGGTCTGGCTCGCCTGGCTCCTCCACCGCCGAAAGGTGTTCCTCCGCGTCTGATCCCGTCCCGGACCCGACTCCACCTTCCCTTCCAACGTCTCCGAATCTCCCATGGAATCCTCTCCTCGGACCGCGTCGCCCTCCACGGAGGCTTCCTCGCGGCTGGTCTCCCTCGACGCCCTCCGCGGCTTCGACATGTTCTGGATCGTCGGCGGCGCCGGCATCCTCCGGGCACTCGAGAAGTTCACCGGCTCGCCGATCCTCGGCGGCATCCGCATGCAACTCACCCACGTCGACTGGGAGGGCTTCCGCTTCTACGACCTGATCTTCCCCCTGTTCGTCTTCATCGCCGGCGTCTCGCTGGTGTTCTCCACCCGGAAGGCGGTCGAACGCGGCGGGAAGGCCGCGGCGGTGAAGCGGCTGCTCGGCCGCGGACTGTTGCTCTTCCTGGTCGGGGTGTTCTACTCCGGCGGCATCTCCGACGGACTCGACGGCATCCGCTGGCTCGGCGTTCTGAACCGCATCGCCATCGCCTCCACCGCCGCCGGCATCCTCGCCGTCTTCCTGCCCGTGCGCGCGCTGGCCGCCACCACCGTGGCCATCCTCCTCGGCTACTGGGGTCTCATGAGCCAGGTACCCTTCCCGGCCTTCCGCCTTGAGAAGGGCGCCGTCGCCGAGGCCATGGCCCGTTCCGGCGAGACGAACCTCGTCCGCCTCTACCAGGCCACCACCGAGCGCGTCTCGGGTCGCTACGAACCGGGCTACAACCTCGCGAACCACATCGACTTCCAGTACCTGCCCGGACGCCGCTACGACACCTACTACGATCCCGAAGGCATCCTCAGCAACCTGCCCGCAGTCGCCACCTGCCTGCTCGGCGTGCTCGCGGGACACCTCCTCGCCGCGGCCGGCGGCGCCCGCCGCACCCTCCATCTTGCTGGCGCCGGGATTGTCTGCATCGCCCTCGGCCACCTCTGGTCGCCCGCCTTCCCGATCGTGAAGAAGCTCTGGTCCTCGTCTTTCGTCCTCGTGGCCGGCGGATACAGCCTCCTGCTGCTGGCGGCCTTCCATGAGATCGTCGACATCCGCGGTTGGCGCACCTGGTGCCGGCCGTTCCTCTGGATCGGCACCAACGCGATCACCATCTACCTGCTTGCCAGCGTCATGGGCTATTCGCGCATCGCCGGCCGCTTCCTGTCACCGAACCTCCGGACCTCGATGGGCGCCTGGGGTGAGGTCGCCCTCGCGGCCGGAAGCCTGCTCGTGATGTTCCTATTCGCCCGGGCCCTGTACCGCCGGAACCTCTTCCTGCGCCTCTGAGCCCGTGGCCGCGCCCGCGAGGGTGCGGTCTCCCTTTCTCGGTGGCCGGAACGTTGCGGAAGTGACCGGCACGCTGAGCCGCAAACCGCGGAGGATCC
>CAMASJ010000146.1 GCA_945860685.1 Akkermansia muciniphila | reverse complement strand
TCCTTGCCGCCTTCGTTGTAGAGACCGGCCCGGCCGAAGAAGGCGTCTTGCCGGACGAACCAGAGATTCAACCGCGGCGACACATCCAACCGGAGGAACTCGCCGTCCACGATATCGCCGGCCAGGGGGATGCCGAACTTCCATCCGGTGGACTGGATCGCGGGAAACTTCTCCGCGACGCCGCGGTACAACGGCGTGACGATGGTGACGCGCGTCCCGGCGCCGGCGAGCGCACCGCCGAGTGCGGCGACCATGTCGGCCAGGCCTCCGGTCTTGGAGAACGGGTGCAGCTCACTGGTGGCGAGCAGGACGTGCATCCGATGAGGGTCCGACGACCGGACGACCGGGAACAAGACCGAAGTCCCCGGAAACGGAGGGTGTGTTGCCCATGGCACCCTTGGTTGTGAACGCCTCTTCGGATGGCCTCCTTTCGGCTGGTGGGCCCTGTTACGGGAGTACGCCCAAGTCGGGTTTGTCCACCTTGCGGCTCCCTGCTAGGATCTTCGGCCTTATCACCGTCGATTTCGCCGTTTGAAAGCCCTCATCGAAACCGCCGACCGCAAGACGGAACGCGCCTTCCTCGTCGGAGTGGAACTCAAGTCCCGGTCGGCCTGGGATGTCTCGGATTCCCTGGACGAGTTGTCCGAGTTGGCCACCACCGCCGGCGCCGAGGTCGTGGGCCGCGGCATGCAGAAGCTGGAGTCGCCCCACCCGGGCACCTACATCGGGGCCGGCAAGGCGGAGGAACTCGCCCGTGAGGCCAAGGAGCTCGGCGCCGACACCCTCCTTTTCGACGACGAGCTGTCCGGCGCACAGGGCCGCAACCTCGAGGAGATCTTCGGATGCAAGGTCATCGACCGCACGGCCCTGATCCTCGACATCTTCGCCCAGCGTGCGCGGACCCGTGAGGGCAAGCTCCAGGTGGAGCTGGCGCAGCTGCAGTACCTCATGCCGCGGCTGACGCGGTATTGGACCCACCTTTCGCGCCAGCGCGGTTCGACCGGCTCCATCGGCGGCGAGGGCGAGTCCCAGCTCGAGGCGGATCGCCGGAAGACGCAGGAGCGCATCGACAAGATCCGCGAGGAACTGGTGGTCGTCCGGAAGCAGCGCACGACGCAACGCGCCGGACGTCAGCGCCACCAATGGCCCCTGGCGTCGATCGTCGGCTACACGAACGCGGGCAAGTCCACGCTGTTGAACGCGGTCACCGGCGCCGAGGTGCTGGCGGCGGACATGCTCTTCGCGACGTTGGATCCGACCACGCGCCGGCTGCGCCTGCCGTCGAACCAGAACGTCCTGCTGAGCGACACCGTGGGTTTCATCCGGAAGCTGCCGCACGGCCTGGTGGAGGCGTTCAAGGCAACATTGGAGGAAGTGGTCGAGGCCGACCTGCTGATCCATGTCGTCGACGTCAGCCACCCGCACTGCGCCCAGCAGATCGAGGCGGTGAACGGCGTGCTTTCCGAGATCGGCGCCCAGGAGAAGCCGACGCTCATGGTCTTCAACAAGATCGACAAGCCGGGCACCGAGGAACTGGCCTCGTTGATGTGCCAGCAGTTCCCCAAGGCGGTGGCGGTCTCGTCACGGAAGAAGCTGGGCTTCGAGGCGTTGTTCGCGGAGTTGGGCGCCATGCTGAAGCCGATCCGCGACTTCGTGGAGGTCCGCATCCCGCACGAATCCCAGAAGTCGATCAGCCGTCTCCACGCCTTGGGACAGATCGTCGAACAGGACTACTCGGGTCCCGAGGCCCGGTTTCGCGTGCGGCTTCCGCCTTACGCCCGGCACGAGTTCGAGAAGTACATCGTGGCCGAAGTTTGACCGGGGGAGAGTGTGGAGTCTCGTGACCTCGTCTCCTACGCCATGCACGAGTAGAAGACGAGTTGAGGAGTCTCTGACCTTCCCCATTCGTCGGGAACAACTGGGCCGGACCGGCGAGAGTGTGGAGTCTCGTGACCTCGTCTCCTACGCCATGCACGAGTAGGAGACGACGTGAGGAGTCTCTGACTTTCCCCATTCGTCGGGAACAACCGGGCTGGGCCGGGGAGAGTGTGGAGTCTCGTGACCTCGTCTCCTACGGGCGTGCCGGTGGTGGGATCACCAGGTTCGGAAGCCCAGCACGGTGATTTCGCGGGGGCGGTGGATCAGGATCCGGTTGCCGATGGCCTCGATGCGTTGGGGACTTCCCTTGCGGTGCCAGGTCCATTCCGTGGAGCCCTTCGCCGGATCCAACCGGCTCAGGTGCAGCATTGAACGGGCGGTGCCCTGGTTCATCGCCGCGGAGAGTTCGTCGAGCGCACTCGTGCCGGCGCGCCATCCGAAGAGGTAGGGACCGCTCACGCTCGCATGATCGGCCACCCACTCGGCCTGCCATCGGACGGCTCCTGTCGCTGGATCCACCGACAACAACAACGGCCGGACGTTCTTGCCGTCCCGGACGTCGTCGAGGTTCGCGGCCTCGGGACCGGCGGAGGTGGTGGCCACGTAGAGGGCGCCCGGGGCCGCGACGATCTCGCTGGCGCCGACCGTGGGCAACCGCCAGGCGGCTTCGCCGTTCCGGGGGCTGAGCGCGTGGACCGTCGTCCGATCGAGCACGTAGAGGCGTCCGCCGGTCTCGAAGGCGGGCGGGGAACCGGAACCCGCGCCGAACCCGTCCAGGTGACGCTGGGCGATGGAGCTTCCGAGGGCCGCCTGCCAGAGGCGGTTCCCGCCGCGGTCGAAGGCGGTCACCTGTTTGCCGGCGAAGAGCAGGTCGACCGAAGCCAAGGGCACATACAACGGGCGCCCCGACACGGTCCCCTTCCAGGCCGCGCCGCCGAACGGGCGGGTCAGGGTGACCTCGTACCGGCTGAGATCCTCGACGATGCCGCCGGAGTTCTGGCGCAGGAACTCGCCGGCGACCTCGCCGCTGTCGGAGGCCCGCAGGTTCTCCTTCTCCAAGGCCGACCTTCCCGACGCGGCCTCGCCGGCGTTCTGGGGCGCGATGAGCACCTGCTCCAGGAGACGCGCCTGCAGGAGGGTGCTTCCGACCGTCGCGACCACGAGGGGATCCGCCTTCGGCGAGTCGTCACCCTCGATCACCGGTCGCAGGGGAATCCGCGGCGGCGTGAAGCGGTAGGTCTCCGACTTGGCGGTGGCGAAATCCACGCGGGTCAGGAACTGCGGTCCCAACGGAAAGGGGCGGGTCACCAGCAGCCAGCCGGTCGGATCGACCGATTCCTCCTGGACGACGTCCGGCAGCGGGATCGAGGCGCCGCGCTTGCCCGAGGCGAGGTCGAACTGGAGGACGTTGGTCCCAAGACGGATCCAGGCCGATTTTCCCGCCGTATGCAGCGGGATCGGATCGCCTTCGTAGTCGGTGTAGTCGGGGTTCTCGACCTCGTCGCTGTCCGGCACGCGGCGTCGTTCGTCTCGTTTCCTCCGTTCGGGCGCCTGGATCGCCACGCCCCAGACCTCGGCGTCCGCGGAGAGACTCTTCACGGCGAGGCGCGTGGGCGTGAGCACGAGCAGGCGGTCGGCGTCGAGGAATCGGGCGGCGAGGAACGGCGCGGAGGAGGGGGCCTCCATCTGGACGAGTGCGCGCGGCTTCGAACCCACCGTCGCGAACCAGATCCAGTATCCCAACGCCGCCGTGACCGCGATGCCGGCGAGACGGAACCCGTGGCGGGCGAGGAAGCCGGGCGGCTTCGGTTCGACGCGCTCCCTCGCCGCGGCGGTCCGGGTTGACGCGGGCGTTTCCGCCGGACGGGTGGAGACCGGCTCCGCGGCCTCTGCATGGGTTGGGGCGGACACCGTCGGCGTGGGAACTGTTGCCTGTGACTCGGGATGGCGTGCGATGCGCATCGATGGCTTGGGCGACGGCGACGGCGACGGCGGCGCGGAGACGGAGGACGACTGGGCGGCGATCTCGCGGTTGGCGATCGCGGTCAGGTCGAGGCCGCACTCCGGGCAGGCCAACGCCATCGGCATCCGGCCGTCCTCGGGTTCCACGTCGAAGCCGATGCGGGTTCCGCAGGTGCAGTTGAACTTGAGGGTCATGGGGAGCTCGGAGCAGGGAGCGGGGGAGCAGGGAGCGAGAGGTGGCGATGAAGGGGAATCCGCGTCTGGGCAGCCGCGGCTACTTGCTGGGAATCGCGAATCCCTTGCGGCTTTGCGTCTTCGAGTGATGTCGGTTCCTTGGGATATCGCCTTGATCGTCGGGATTTCAGGGGACCGGATTCAGCACGGCGACTCCGGGTGGGACCTGGATCTCGAAGGCGGCCTTCGCCGGAGAGAACGTGGCGTGTCCGTCGACGAAGGTGACGATCCCGCCGAAGGCTCCGTGGTTGCTGCCGGGGCCTTGGTCCGTCTCCGCGAACAGGGCGTCGCCGACCGCCTTGGGGCGGGTGTCGACCTGGGCGTCCGAGAGCAGCCACTGCCCGGCATCGGCCGCGGACATGATGCCGGCGGCGTAGGCGTAGTGGTTGCGGAACTTCCGCGAGGTGGCGGAGCCGCCGGTGAACGGATCGCGCGTCCGGCCTGGGCAACGGAAGACGTCCACGCGTGAGGAGTAGCGGGGCACGAGCGTCTGGAAGACGGCGTCGGAATCGGCGGCGCCCTTGGCGGTGGGGAAGGGGCCTCCGAGTTCGTTGGCGGCGACGGTGAGGGCGAGGTGGACGAGTCGTTGGTTCTCGCGGCACTGCTGCTGACGTTCCTTCTGGCGGCCCTTGCCGCCGATGCCGAAGGACAGCGCGAAGAGGATCAGCAGGATCGCCAACGTGCACATCAGTTCGATCAACGTGAATCCGTGGCACCGCTGGCCACGGCAGGTTGAACGCGTGGGCATGGCGTCGATGGACGCCGACCCGGTGGCCGGCGTCAACGGCGTCCGGGCCGAGATGGGAACGGAAGGGGCGTCAGGCGTCGGTTTCGGATAGACTAGTCTCAGACTAGATCCAATTTGGTTACATGAATGCCCTGTCCATTTCGGTGCCGCTCGCCGAGGCCAAGAGCAAGTTGCCGGAGCTGGTGGATCGGGTCAGCCGGGGTGAGGAGTTCATCATCACGCGGCATGACACGGAGATCGCACGGCTTGTGCCCGTGAAGCGGTCGCCCCTTTCCGATGTCGGGGATGCCGTCGTCCAGATGCGGGCCGGCCGGGCCGTTCGGAAGGCCACCGCGGACGAGCTCCGTGCGTGGAAGTCGGAGGGCCGCCGGTGAGCGCCCCGTTCGTCCTCGACTGCTCGGTGACCATGGCCTGGTTCTTCGCGGACGAGGCGACGCCGGCCGTCGACGGGTTGCTCGACCGAATGAGCGGCGGGGGACGGGCCCTGGTTCCGCGTCATTGGTTTCTCGAGGTGGGCAACACGCTCCTCATGGGGGAGAGGCGGAAGCGCTGCTCCGAGGCGGAGGCGGCAAACTTCCTCGGGATCCTGCGGGCCTTGGCCATCGACGTGGACCCGGAGGCCGAATCCCAAGCCGCGTCGGCAGCCTATGGCCTCGCCCGCAGCCACAGGTTGACCCTGCATGACGCCGCCTACCTGGAGCTGGCCATGCGGGCCAGCCTGCCGCTCGCGACGCTCGATACGGAACTCCGGGCTGCGGCGAAGAAGGCCGGGGTGAAGTGCCTGCCGGAACGGATCTGATTCCCGGAACGTTCCTTTCCGGTTGGTTGGAGACACGGATTTCCGCGGATCCCTTCACTTCCTACTCCGCCCTCGCCGTTTACCGGGGCCATGGTTTCCAACAAATCCGGCTTGCCATGAAGGACGTGAGATCGTTTCAATCCGCGTTCCGCGTGGCTGGGTAGCTCAGTTGGTAGAGCATGCGACTGAAAATCGCAGTGTCGCCGGTTCGATTCCGGCCCCAGCCACCACGGTTTCTTCCCTTCACCTTCCTTCGGCGGTTTTCGCATTTCGGGAGTTCTGCTGGCTCTGCTCTTCCCCGTGTCTTTCACCAGGGGCGGTTTGTCTTCCGCGAGGCGATGGGAATGGAGAATGGGATCGACCGCGGCCTGGTGGCTGTGGCTACGGGAGGAGAGTGGCGGCGATGGGCGGAAGGGGACCGCAGCCTGGTGGCCGCGGCTACGGATTACGGATCGGGCGGCGGGTAGCCGAAGCGCAGGGCCTCGCGGAACAACGGACGGGTACGTGGATCGGAGTAGGGTCCGCGGACGGGTCGCCCTGGACCATCCGCCCGCTCAGGCCAGGTGAACAGCACGGCTTCGAAGTCCGCGATCTTGCCGTCGGCAGACACCTTCAGGCCTTCGGTCAGCAATCGGGATCGGTGATGTCGCAGCTCCTCCGCGGTGGGCTGTCGGATCTTCCCGCCGGTTCCGACCACGCGGTGCCAGGGGATCTCCGCGGATTCCTCCGGCGACAGTCGGGCCATGACGAAGGCCACGTGGCGCGGCGTGACCTGCAGGTGGTTGCCGATGGCGCCGTAGGTCGTCACACGGCCCATGGGAACGGCCAGGGCCGCGGCCTTCACCTCCGCCGTGATCCGTGCAAAGGCGAGGGAAGTGGACTTCGCCATGGTGCCTTCTCCGTCGCGACGGGCCTCACGCCAAACCCTGGCCGCGGCCGTCGTAACCGCTGCCGTCGAGGTCGAGCAGGATGTCGCGGGGTTCCGCGCCCTTGCTGGGGCCGACGATCCCGCGGTCCTCGAGTTCGTCCATCATGCGCGAGGCGCGTCCGTAGCCGAGCTTCAGGCGGCGCTGGAGCAGCGACACGCTGGCCTTCTTCTCGGAGCGGATCACGTCGATGCACTTCTGGATCAGGTCCTCGTCCTCGCTGCTGGTCTGGTCGTCGGGATCCAGCGACATCGACCCCATGCTGCTCGGCGCCTTCTGGAGCGCCTGGTGGATCTCCACCTCGTAGCTGGGCTTGCCCTGTCGGGCGATGTGGCCGACGACGCCCTCGATCTCCTGGTCGGTGATGAGCGCGCCCTGGGCGCGGATGAGCCGGCCGGAACCGGGGGGCAGGTAGAGCATGTCGCCCTTGCCGAGCAGCTTGTCGGCGCCCATCTGGTCGAGAATGGTCCGCGAATCGACCTTGGCGGCGACCTGGAAGGCGATGCGCGCCGGGATGTTGGCCTTGATGACGCCGGTGATGACGTCCACGGACGGACGCTGGGTGGCGACGATGCAGTGGATGCCGGCGGCGCGGGCCATCTGGGTGATGCGGGCGATCGCCATCTCGACGTCGGCGGGCGCGACGAGCATGAGGTCCGCGAGCTCGTCGATGATGACGACGATATAGGAGAGCTTCTCGGGGATGATGATGTCCTCGTCGCGGGGCACGACGATCTGTTCGTCGACCTCGACCGCGAAGCCGTCGGCGCCGGGTTCCACCTTCTCCTTGCGGGCGGTGAGGGGCAGTTCGGGTTCCTTCTGCGGCAGGGGCTTGTCCTTGGGGCGTTCGTTGAAGGCCTTGATGTTGCGGACGCCGACGCGGGCGAAAATCTGGTAGCGCTTCTCCATCTCGTTCACCACCCAGCGCAGGGCGAGGATGACCTTCTTGGGGTCGGTGACGACGGGGACGACGAGGTGGGGCAGGGAGTTGTAGGTCTGAAGTTCGACCACCTTGGGGTCGATCATGACGAAGCGGAGCTGGTCCGGGGTGAACTTGAAGAGCAGCGACGCGATGATGGTGTTGATGCACACCGACTTCCCGGAGCCGGTGGAACCGGCGATGAGCACGTGGGGCATCTCCGCCAGGTCGGCGATGATGGGGTGGCCGTAGACGTCCTTGCCGAGCGCGAGCGGGATGCGTGCCTTGGAATTCTGCCATTCGGGCGATTCCAGGAGGTCGCGCATGATGACCTTCGTCTTCACCGCGTTGGGGACCTCGACGCCGACGGAGGACTTGCCGGGAACCGGTGCGAGGATGTTGAGGCGTTCGGCCTTGAGGGCGGCGGCGATGTTGTTGGTGAGGCCGGCGATCTTCTCGAGCTTCACGCCGGGGGCCGGATGCAGCTCGTAGCGGGTGATGGTGGGGCCCTTGGTGATGTCGCCGGGGGCGACTTCGATGCCGAACTGGGCCAGCGTCTGCACCATGAGGCGCGCGTTGGCCATGAGCTCCTCCTTGGTCTCGGTGGGCTTCACCGTGAGGTCGGGCTGGTTGAGCAGCACGAGGCCGGGGAGCTGGTAGTCGCCGATCATCGGCGTGCTGGCGACGGTGATGGGCTTGTTGCGGCGCGGCTGCATCGCCACGCGCGGGCGCGGCAGCGGCAGTTCGTCGGCAGGCGTCTCCGTGGGAGGCGCGGCGTCCTCCGGAGCCGCATCGGCGTCGGATTCGCCGGCGGTGTTCCAGGGAGGTGCGGCGTCGGCGTCGGCGTCCGAGGGGACGCTCTCGGGCGCGCCGGGAGCGGCGAGTTCGGGGTTCCGGCCGAGGATGGCCTCGGTCGGGGACTTCGCCTTACGGGCCTTCGGTTCGGAGGGAACGTTGGTGGCGACCGGGGTGGCGATCTCGTCGGCCTTGATCACGTCGCCGGTCTTCATCACCTGCGGTTCGCGTTGCTGGGGCACGCTGAGGTCGCGGATGGTGGGTTCCGGGAAGGGTTTGAGGTCGGCGCCGACGGCGGCGGGCACCGGAATCGTCGGGGCGTCGTCCGGTGTGTTGGGCGACGCGGGCTTCGGCTTGGTGGCCTTGGCGGGCTTCGCGGCGGGTTCCGGGATGGACGACTCGGCCTCCTCCTGTCGGGTCAGCTCGCGGGCGCGCTTCTCGAGCGCCTTGGCGCGTTTGGCGAGGGCGGCTTCCTCGGCGGCGAGCACTTCGTCGGGGGACTTGGGTTCCCGGTGGAAGGCGCTGCGGATCCAGCCAAGCAGCTGGTAGTCGGTGAGGAAGAGCAGGCTCAGGAGGTAGAGGACCACATAGACGAAGCCGGCGCCGACGCGGCCGAGGGCGAACTCGATGCCTCGGTCGTTGATGAGGTGGCCGAGCATCCCGCCGGGACCGGGTCCGGTGTCGCGTCGGGCGTTGAGCCCGGGGATCCACTTCTCGCACATGGCGAGCACGCCGATGCAGGCGACGAGCAGGCCGACGGACGCGGCGAAGGAGCGCCAGTTGCGGAGGTAGATGAGCGAGGGGACGAAGCTGGCGACGCCGAATCCGACCATGAGGACGGGGACGATCCAGGCGCCGACGCCGACGTAGAGCAGGAACTGGTAGGCGACCCAGGCGCCGACCCGGCCGGCGAGGTTGTGCACCGCGCGGTTGGGTTCGGTGGTGTTCTGCGCGAGGTCGAGGCGGTCGTAGGAGAACAGGGCCGCGAACAGCACGAGGGCGACTCCGATGAGGATCAATCCCCAGAAGTCCGCCCACACACGAGACCTGCTGCTGTTGACCGTCGAGTCTTTGGCCGCCACAGGAACCAATCTACGGACCGTGGGAAGAAGCGGGCAAGCGGGTAAGGGCTGGAATTCCGCCCCGGGATCCCATCGGCGACGGGTGTTGCCGTCTCGGGAACTCCCTGTGGTTTAGGGAGTCCGGTTGGATTTGGCCAAGGCTCGGGCCTCGACGAGGCCGCCAAGGGCGTGGGCGACGCCACCGCGGGCGCCGTGCCAGTCGATGCGTCCGAGGAGGAGCATGACGAGGAGCTTGAGGGATCGCACGGCCACGCCGCCGAGGGTGGGTTGATGGGGTTGGATGAGACGGGCGGCGGCGCGGTAGTCGACGCGGCCCTTGCGGTAGAAGGCGCGGGTGGGGCGACGGCTGATGTAGCGGACCTGTGCGGCGTGGACCGCGGCGACCGTCTCGCCGGCGCGGAGCGCCTGAATGTACCACAGCAGGTCCTCGCCGCCGCCAATCTGCTCGTCGAAGGGGCGTCCCACCCAGGCGTCCCTGCGGTAAAGGGCGTTGGGATTGCCGGCGCCGAAGCCGAATCCGCGGGCCAGCTCGTCGCCGACGAAGAAGGTGATCCCGGCCGGAAGCGGCGCGCCGAACTCGCCGACGATCGGTCCGACCGCGGCGGTGACCGTGTCGGGGAAGCGGGCGATGGCGTGTCGGTAGGTGGCCAGGAAGCCTTTGGCCGTGGGGACGGTGTGGGAACTCAGGCTGAGAACCCAGGGCCGGCCCGCGGCGCGGAACCCGACGTTGAGCGAGCGGCCGTAGGTGAACTCCTGCGCCGCGATGGGGATGATCCGAGCGCCGTGTTTTCGGGCGATCTCGAGGGTTCCATCGGCGGAGCCGGAATCCACGACCAGGAGTTCGTCGCCTTCCTCAAGGTCGAGCGCCCCGAGCACCGCGCCGAGGGTGGCGGCGGAGTCCAGGGTGCGGATGACGAGGCTGAGGGACGGCTTGGACATGGTCCTAGGTCGCGGGAGTGAAGCAGGTCGAGGGATGTCCGGAAAGCCTGCGGGCCCGGCAAAGGGATTCAAGGGGACCGTGAGGCAGGACGATGGAAATGGGGTGTTGTGCGGTCTTCCCGCCGAGGTTGCGCCCGGCGGGAAACCGGCTTTCATACCAGCGCCTGCCATGAGCGACCCTCTCGATACGCATCAGAAAGCCCTCCAGATCAACCTCGACCCGACCAAGTACGGCGTTTTTGCCGAGATCGGGGCCGGGCAGGAGGTGGCCCGGTGGTTCTTCCGGGTCGGCGGTGCCAGCGGCACCATCGCCAAGACCATCTCGGCCTACGACATGACGGTCAGCGACGCCATCTACGGCCAGAGCGACCGGTACGTGAGCCGCAAGCGCCTCGGCGCGATGCTCGACCACGAGTATCCGCTGCTGGTGGAGCGCCTGAAGGAGAAGCGCGGCAACACCACGAAGTTCTTCGCGTTCGCCACGACGCTGGCGGCCCGGAGCTTCCAAAGGAAGGAGGAGACGCACGGCTGGATGGGCATCCGATTCCAGACCGAGCCCGGCGGCGAGCCGAGCGACATCCTGATCCACGTCGTGATGTGGGACCGGGACAACCTGCAG
>CAMASJ010000145.1 GCA_945860685.1 Akkermansia muciniphila | reverse complement strand
TCGAGAAGTCCCAGCCCAAGTCCGAGGCCCGCTTCGTCTCCTTCACCACGGCCCTGCGGCCGGACGAGATGCCCGGAATCGCCCGGCTCGCGGACTACCCGTGGCCCTACACCGAAGGCCTCACGCTGGAGGAGGCCCGGCATCCGCTCACCTTGCTGGCCACCGGGATCTACGGCCGGCCCATGCCGAAGCAGAACGGCGCGCCCGTCCGTTTGGTCGTACCGTGGAAGTACGGCTACAAGAGCATCAAGAGCATCGTCCGCATCGAATTCACCGCCAAGCAGCCGGCGACCCTCTGGGAGACGCTGAACCCGAAGGAGTATCCCTTCGAATCGAACGTGGACCCGAAGGTGCCGCATCCCCGCTGGAGCCAGTCCACGGAACGCATGGTGGACACTGGCGACCGCGTCCCGACGCGCTACCTGAACGGATACGCCGACCTCGTCGGGAAACTGTATCCGAACCACAAGGCCTGATCCCCGCCGTCCCAGCCCTCCATGTCGTCCGTCCTTCCCGTAGAGACCACCGACCCGGTCAACGCCCGGATCCTCGCCGTCAGCGAAGATCGCCTCCAGGGCTACCACCGCGATCCGATGTCCGAGATCGCCCGGCTGTGCGGGTTGCCGGTGGAGACGGTCATCGAACGCATCCGGGCCCTCCTCGAAGCCGGAACGATCCGCCGCGTGAGGCAGACCTTGCTCGCGACCAGCCTGGCCGAGGGGGCGCTCTGTGCCTGGGAGGTCCCCGTGGAGTCGACCGACGCGGCCTTCGACTTCCTGTTCCAGCAGGATCCCTTCAGCGGACACGTGGTCGTCCGGTCGACGGATGCCGCGACGCCCGGGTCGAACTACCGCCTCTGGACGACCCTGAAGGTTCCGCAGGGGTTTTCGCTGGAAAAGCACGCCCGGCATCTGGCGAACCGGATCGGCGCCCGCCACTACCGGCTCATGCAGGCGAAGAACCTCTTCGCGCTCGGGGTGGGACATGTCCGCCGGCGCGGGATGGAGCCCGGGGCACGGGCGGACGAGCCGGCGGAAGCCGTGGACGTTCAGGTGGCTCAGCTCAGTGACCTGGAATGGCGGGTCCTGACGGCGTTGAAGCGGGAGTTTGCGCCGGGGGAACTCCGGGTGGATCTCTGGGAAGCACGGGCCCGGGAGGCGGACCTGCCGACGTCGGTCTTCCACGAGGTGGCCGAGGACCTCAACCGACGCAAGATCATCGGCCGCTTCAGCACCTTCCTCGAGCACGTGAAGACCCTGGCTTCAGGCGAACGGGTGACCAAGTTCAACGCCCTCTTTCACTGGGCGGTTCCGCCCGGGAGGGAACTCGAGGCCGGCCGTGAGGTTGGTCGCCATTACATCATGACCCACGCCTATTGGCGGGAAGGCGGCCCGGAGTTCCGCAACGTGAACATCATGGGAGTGGCCCACGGGTCCGAAAAGGCGACCGTCCTCGCCCACAAGGCCGCGATCGACCGACATCTGGAGGAGGCCGGAATCCCGATCGGATACACCAACGTCTTCTGGGGCGGCCGCAGCGAGATCAAGCCCAGCGAGATCTCCCCCCTCGCCTACTTGGAATGGTGTCGGGCGACGGGGATCGATCCCAAGTCGATGAAGGAATAGCCGTCGTCCTTGAGCGGCTGGCCTTGAGCCTAGGGTGGCGTCTCCGATAGCCTCATGGCATGTCCGCCGACGACGCAGCGCTGACCCCGATGATGGCGCAGTACCGCCGCATCAAGGGCGAACTGCCGAAGGATGCTCTGCTCCTCTTCCGTCTTGGCGACTTCTACGAGTTGTTCTTCGAGGACGCCGTCGCTTGTTCCCAGATCCTTGGACTGACCCTCACCAAGAGGAACGGCATCCCGATGTGTGGGATGCCCTACCATGCCGCGAACGGCTACATCGGCCGCATCCTCCGGGCGGGTCGTAAGGTCGCGGTCTGCGACCAGACCGAAGAGGCGAAGCCCGGCAAGCTCGTCCAGCGGGAGGTGACCGCGATCCTTTCGCCTGGAACCCACTTCGACGACCGGCTTCTGAAGGCGGAGCACAACAACTTCCTCGCCGCCCTGTACCAACATGGAGGGGCCTATGCGCTGGCCTGCGTGGACCTGACGACGGGCGACTTTCGAGTCACCGAACAGTCGGACTCCAAGCCGGTGCTTGCCGAACTGGACCGACTCCGTCCGGCCGAGCTGATCCACCCTGCCGAGTCGAAGACGCTCGCCGCCATGGCTGCGCAGGCCAACACCATCACCGTCGGACACGACGACTGGACCTTCCTGCCAGAGACCGCGGTCTTCACGCTCAAGGAACACTTCAAGGTGGCCTCGCTCGACGGATTCGGGCTTCGCAACCGGCCGGCGGCGGTCGGCGCGGCCGGTGCGATCCTGCACTACCTTTCGACCCACCTGCGGCGGGACGTCTCGCATCTCACCCGGCTCACGACCTATGAGGTGACCGACTTCCTGGTGCTGGACACCACTTCGCTCCGCAACCTGGAGATCCTGGAACCCCTGCATGCGGACTCCCCGAGGAACACGACCCTCCTCACCGCATTGAACCGCACGGTCACCCCGATGGGAGCCCGCAGGCTGCGCGATTGGCTGACCCAGCCGTTGGCCACGCTCGGCCCCATCCACCGGCGCCAGGAGGCGATCCGGGCCTGGCTGGGCAACACCGGTGTGCTGGCCGGATTCCGCAGCCGTTTGACGGAGGTGCGTGACCTTGAACGGACCGTCAGCCGCCTCAGCCTCGGAAGCGGCAACGCCCGCGACCTGCTCGGGCTGAGAATCGCCTTGGAGCAGATTCCCGCGATCCGGGCCTCGGCCTCCGAGCTCCTTCCCCGCGAGGAACCGGCGCCGCCGTTGCTCGAGGAGGACGGAATCCCTCCGGGCCCGGAAAATCCCCCGCCACTGCTCGCCGACCTGCTTTCCCAGGTCCTAGAGATGCCCGACCTGGTCGAGTTGCTGACCCGCGCCCTGGCCGACGAGCCACCGTTGGCGGTCCGGGAAGGCGGCATGATCCGGGACGGCTTCAGCGCGGAACTGGACGAGCTCCGCAACGCTGCGCGCGGCGGCAAGGATTGGCTGGCCAAACTGCAGCAGGACGAAGTCGCCCGCACCGGCATCCCGTCGCTGAAGGTCGGTTTCAACTCGGTGTTCGGTTACTACATCGAGGTCACCAAGACCCACCTCGCAAAGGTGCCGGCCGACTACGTCCGGAAGCAGACCGTCGCCAACGGGGAGCGCTACATCACCCAGGACCTGAAGACGATGGAGTCGAAGATCCTCGGCTCCGAAGAAAGGGCGACGAAGCTGGAGTACGATCTCTTCCAGCGTCTGCGCGAGGAGGTCCTCGCCCAGTTGAAGGCGATCCAGGGCACCGCCTCCGCCCTCGCCCAACTCGACGTGCTGGGCGCCTTCGCCGAGACGGCCCGACTCCATGGATGGGTTCTTCCCACGGTCGGCGACGCCGGGATCCTTTCGATCCGAGAAGGTCGCCATCCGGTGCTCGACCTCAGCATGACCGGGGAGCGATTCGTCCCCAACGACACCGACCTCGACCCGGCCGAGTGCCAGATCGCCCTGATCACCGGACCGAACATGGCCGGCAAAAGCACCTTCATCCGGCAGGTCGCCCTGCTCACCCTGCTCGCCCACACGGGCTCCTGCCTGCCGGCGGAGTCGGCCCGAATCGACCTCTGCGACCGCATCTTCACCCGGATCGGCGCCAGCGACGACCTGGCCCGAGGGCAGAGCACTTTCATGGTCGAGATGAGCGAGACCGCGAACATCCTGAACAACGCAAGCCGCAGGAGCCTGGTGATCCTCGACGAGATCGGCCGGGGAACCAGTACGTTCGACGGCCTGAGTCTCGCCTGGAGCATCGTGGAACACCTGCACCATCAGGTCGGCGCCAAGGCTCTCTTCGCCACCCATTACCACGAGCTGACCGAACTCGCCGGTGGCGACACGACGCAACCGGGCCGTC
The DNA here is from genome assembly GCA_945860685.1 of Akkermansia muciniphila. Taxonomy (GTDB): domain Bacteria; phylum Verrucomicrobiota; class Verrucomicrobiia; order Limisphaerales; family UBA9464; genus SXXZ01. The sequence goes on along the minus strand of CAMASJ010000145.1, from coordinate 6,975 downwards.
TCAAGCGGGTTCGGAACCTCAACGTCGCCGTCAGGGAGTACAACGACCAGATCGTCTTCCTGCGGAAGATCCAGCCGGGTCCGGCCGACAAGAGCTACGGCATCCAGGTCGCCCGCCTCGCCGGCGTTCCGCACCCGGTCATCGGCCGCGCCAAGGAGATCCTGCGGGTGCTGGAGGAAGCCGAGTTGAACCTGCACCAGGTGGCCGCCACCTCCGGCACGTCGGATGGCGCCGACGAGGGAGCCGCCAACCCCAAGAAGCCCGCGAGAAAGGGATCCGCCGGCCGGCGGGCCTTGGTGGGACTGGCCCCTTCGGACCAGCTCGACCTCTTTTCCTGATCCCCGTTGTCCACGTGGATCTGCGGTCCTTCTTCCGGTCCAGAATGCCGTTGTGACCGAACACGCTTCGCGGTCACGCTTTCCCCTCAAGCTATGGAGAAGATCCATGTCGGAATCGTCGGCGGAGGAACCGTGGGGGGTGGCGTTTGGCAGGCCCTGCAACGCAACGGCCCACTCATGGCCGCCCGCCTCGGCGTGGCCCTCGAGGTCACCGGAGTGGCCGTGCGCGACCCCGGCCGCGCGCGGGCCGTGGAGATCCCGAAGGACCGGATCACCGGCGACTGGCACACGGTGGTCGAGGATCCCCGAAACCAGATCGTCGTGGAACTCATGGGCGGCACCTCGACTGCGAGGGACGTAGTCCGCCGGGCGCTTTCCCTCGGCAAACCGGTGGTCACCGCCAACAAGGCGCTGATCTCCGCGCACGGTCCCGAGCTCTTCGCCTTGGCCGCCAAGAACGGCACCAACCTCTACTATGAGGCCGCCGTCGCCGGAGGCATCCCGATCATCAAGGCGATCCGCGAGTCGTTCGCCGGAAACCGCCTCCTGCGCATCGCCGGCATCGTCAACGGCACCTGCAACTACATCCTGACCCGGATGAAGCTGGAGGGCGCCGAGTACGCCGACGTCCTCGCGGACGCCCAGCGGCTCGGCTACGCGGAGGCCGAACCCTCCCTCGACATCGACGGCCACGACGCGGCCCACAAGACCGGGATCCTCGCCTCGCTCGCGCACGGCTTCTGGGTGAAGCCGGAGGAGATCCACACCGAGGGGATCCGACATGTGTCCAAGCTGGACATCCAGTTCGCCGCCCAACTCGGGTACACGATCCGGCTGCTGGGCATCGTCCAACCCGTGGCCGCACCCAGATCCCGTTCCAAACGCCCCGGCTCGGCCGCGATCCAGGTCACCGTGTACCCCGCGCTCGTCCCCAACTCCCACGTCCTCGCCTCGGTGAACCACGCCTTCAACGCGGTGGCGATCCGCGGCGACGTCGTGGGCGACACCCTGTTCTACGGACGCGGCGCCGGACAGGATCCGACGGCCAGCTCGGTCCTGAGCGACCTCGCCGACGCCGTGCTCGATCTCCGCGCCGGCAACCACCACCGCGTGCCGCCGTTCGTCGCGCACGACGGCTCGGCCAAGGTTGCGCCGATCGACGGCATCGTCTCCCGCTTCTACGTACGGCTCGAGGTGTCCGACCGCCCGGGGGTCTTCGCGCGGATCGCGTCGATCCTCGCCCAGGCCCGGATCGGCATCTCCTCGATCATCCAGCCCGAGGGCCATGCCGGCGACACGGTGCCCGTGATCCTGATGCTCGACGAGGCGACCAACGAAGCCACCCGGAAGGCCATGGCCCGGATCGCACGTCTTCCGGTGGTCAAGGCCCAGCCGGTCGTCCTGAGAGTCGAGAACCTCGATTGAAGCCGTCCGAATCCCCGATGAAACCCAAACACACGCGTCTCTTCGTCAAACCCGGTTGCCCCTGGTGCGAGGAAGTCATCGAATGGCTCGATTCCCACGGCTACGTCTACGAGACCCTGGACGTGATCCGGAACGCCGCGGCACGGGCCGAGATGCTGTCGTTGACCGGCCAGTCCAAGGCACCGTCCATCGAGCTCGACGGCCACGTGCTGGCGGACTTCGGCGCCGACGAGTTGGAGGAGTGGCTTCGCCCGCTTGGGTACGAAACCTGAAGAAGAGGTAGGAGGACGCTTGCCGGCACTGGAGTTTCTTCCGGAAACCGGCGACGCTTCACTCATGAAGATGTTGCTGAAGACGGCCCTCTCGCTCACCGCGGTCGCAGGCGTTTCCATGGCCCAGGTCGTGTATTCCGGCGGACTCGGGAGCTCCATGGCAGACCAGGGATGGTCCTACCAGGCCAGCACGGTTCCCGAAGGAGGTACGGCGTCCGCGACGACGGGATTCTCCGGTGGCGCGACCATGGGCGACACCACACCGGCGATCACGGATCGCGCGGGTTGGGCCTACGGAAGGACGATCGCGCCCTCCTTTCCGATTCTGGACAGGTCGACCGGGTACACCGTCACCCTCGATCTTTCCGTCGGCTCCGAGAACCACTTGAGCAACGACCGGGCCGGCTTCAGTTGGACCACCATGGGTTCCGACGGGTTCGGCGTGGAGTTCGGTTTCCACGGAGACAGCGTCTGGGCTCAGGGAACCACTCCTACGGTCTTCACAAGGGCCGAGACCGCCACCACGGACACCTCCATCCGCAACACCTACACCCTTTCGGTTCTCGGATCGGGCTACACCTTGGCCAACTCCGGGGGGACGCTGCTGACCGGAAGCCTGCGGAACTACGCTGGAGCCGGGGCTCCGGCGATCCCGTACGCGACGTTCCAGAACTACATCTTCCTGGGAGACAACACCGCGGCCGCCGCGGCGACCTATTCGATCCACGAGGTTGCCGTCGCGGTGCCGGAACCTGAACGGATGGCGGTGATCGCGGGCATGATGATGTTCCCCGCGCTGCGGTTCCTCCGGCGCGCACGGCACTGATCAATATCGGCCTCCAAGCCAGTCCGCACCCGCCAGTTTGCCGACCGGCATCGCGTCTTCAGAACTCTGGGTTACCTTCGCGGCTTTGCGGATTTGCGTGAGGGTCCCATTGCGATGGGCAGGCCCGATCAGGCCGACTCGTACCGGCGAAGGAGTTCGTCCGGCGGAGTGCCGGCGGCATGGGCAGCGAGGATCCGGGCCATGAGCAGGTAGGTGCGGAGGACGCCACGTCGACGGAACCGCCGTGCCGAGGTGCTGACGACTTCTCCGAGCAGGACGACCCTTCCAACGTTCCGAAGACGTCGGACCAACTCGAACTCCTCCATCAACGGCAGGTCGGGATAACCGTCCACGGACTCCAAGGCGCTTCGGCGGACCCAGATCGCTTGGTCGGCGAAGGGTCGACAGGTGAGTTGGAACCAGAGCCAGGAGCGGAACCGCGACCCACGCATGCACCACGGGGCGTCCCGGAAGCGCTTTCGGAAGGCACCGCCCACGACCGGATTCGAAATCGCGGACCCTTCCAACGCCGCTTCGATCGCACGTCCCGCACTGGGCGGAAGCCAAGTGTCCGCGTGGAGGAAGAGGACGACATCCGACTGCGCGGCGAGGGCGCCCACACGGCATTGGAGTCCACGCCCGCGGGCGGACGGGATCCATCGGCATCCCCGGGCGCGAGCCAACGCCTCCGTCCCATCGGTGCTGCCGCCATCCACGACCAGCACCTCGGAGACCTCCGGAACCCGGAAGGCGGAATCGAGGGCACCCGGCAGGGATCCCGCCTCGTTCAGGGTCGGGATCACGACGGACAGGGTCATGGCGTGGGACGCCGAGCGCGTTGGGTCTCCGCCGGGCCGGGATGGGATGGGACCCCGACCGGGACTCAGAATTTGGCGAGCTTCTCCAGTTCGCGGACCCGGGCGAGGATCTGCTTCTTGGCGGTCTTGGTGGTGACGTTCAATCCAAAGCCTTCGCAGCAGTACGAGGCGACCACGGATCCGTGGACGATCGCCCGACGGAGGTTGGTCTCGATCGAGCCGGACTTCTGGGACGCGAGGAAGCCGATGAGGCCGCCGACGAAGGAGTCTCCGGCACCGGTGGGATCGACCACCTTCTTGAGCGGGAAAGCCGGAGCGACGAAGAGCCCCTTCGGACCAGAAAGGACCGATCCGTGTTCACCCTTCTTGATGATGACGTACTTGGGACCCAGCTTGTGGATCTTGGGGAGCGCGTTGACGACATTGTCCTCGGAGACCAACTGCCGGGCCTCGCTGTCGTTCAGGACCAGGCAATCGATGCGCTTGAGCAGGCTCAACACCTCGGGCAGGGCGATGTTCAGCCAGAGATCCATGGTGTCCGCGATCACGAACTTGGGCTTGGAAACCTGGTCCAGAACGCGGTGCTGGACGGACGGCGAGATGTTGGCGAGGAGGATGAACGGCGTGGTCTCGTAGTCGCCCGGCAGCACGGGTTGCCAGTTCTCGATGACACCGAGGACGGTCTCTAGCGTCCGGCGGTTGTTCATGTTGACCTCGTACTCGCCCGACCAGTGGAAGGTCCGTCCGTCGGCCACACGCTCCAACCCCTTGAGGCAAAGGCCGTGCTTCTCGTACAACTTGATGTACTTGGCCGGGAAGTCGCCACCGACCACGCCGACGAGCTTGGTCGGGGCGAAGAAGCTGGCGGCGACGGCCGCATGGCTGGCGGAACCTCCGAGAAGACGGGGATTCTCCGACTTCGGGGTCTTGATGGAGTCGAGTGCGGTGGTTCCGACGACGAGGACGCTCATGTTCAGATCAGATCGATTCTAGGGTGGATCGCGACGGTGGGGACGGTAGTCCACATGGGAAATCCGGTGCAATGACGTCGTTTTGGAAGGGGTTTTCGGCCGACTGAGCGTTGCCGGAGACTTTTTCCCGATGGAGGCTTGATTCCCCCCGTGTTTCGCCGTTGATGGCGGCGTTCTTTGTCAGGGCCGGACCTGACGTCCGGCCTCGATCAAACATCATTGGAGCTGCGGGAACGCCGTGAGAATCGGCGACGGTTGCGCCACTGTATCGGGTTACAGACCCCCCTGGTCATCGAGACAGCCACTGGAAGCGATTCCGGGAAGGCGGGGGGCGAGGTTGAGATCCGTAGTCAGGATATCGCGCCAGTGATGCTCGTCCGATCCCGGGAACAACCCGGGGTCACTTCGCCGCAAAGCGAAGGATGGAGCCAGGACTGCCCCGATCGACCGGTTGGGGCGGAGCACGCGAATGTCCGACGCCTTCATTCACTGCCTTGCCGGGGATGGAGGCGTTTCCATTTCCAGGAACTCTTCAGCCGCCGGCCCTGGTCTCACATCGACACCCCCGCCATGACGGAACCGCATGGCGGGATCGTGAAAGAGACCATGAAACCGATCCACAGACTCGCCGGGCCCGTCGCCGGCATCCTCGTCGCCACCTCCTTGTGCGCGCAGTACGCGACCACGGTGGTCGACTACATCCCGGGTGCCGGATTCTCCACCACCCGTACCAACGCCATCGCCGCTCTCGGCGAACCCAGCCGTGACACTCCGGGCGACTTCGGCGGGCCGGTGGATCCGTTCGCCCCACCGTACACCGCCACGCAATTGGTCAGCGTCGGCACCGGCGGATCCCTCACCGTCGGCTTCGCCAACCCGATCCGCAACGACCCCGCCAACCCGTACGGCATCGATTTCAACGTGTTCGGCGGCGGCGGATTCCTCGTCACCAACGCTTTGGACGCCGACTTCATCTACATCGGGGTCCCGTCCACCGATGGAACCCTGTTCAATCCCAACGGCGGCAGCACCCGCGTCAGTGTCAGTCCGGACGGCTCCAACTGGTACGCCCTCGACCCGGCGCTGGCGCCGAAGGTGGATGACCTGTTCCCGACGGACGGCAGCGGTGACTTCACGCTTCCCGTCCCGCCCTCCCTCCGCTCGGAGTCCCTCAGCGGCCTCACGTTGGCCGACCTGCGGATCCGCTACGCCGGTTCGGCGGGAGGCGCCGGTTTCGATCTCGGCTGGGCCCGTGCCACCGGAGGCGGTCCGGTGTCCCTCGAAAGCGTCTCGTTCGTACGGATCGAAGTGTTGAGCGGCCGTTCGGAGATCGACGGCTTCGCCGCGGTCGGCGCGGTCCCGGAACCTTCAACCATCGCCCTGTTCGCCGTCGGCGCACTGGCCTGCCTCGGATTCCAACGCCACTGCTGAGGACCCTCCGCTTGAATCCGACGGACTCCATGAAGGCCAAGGGACAGGTCGCGCACAACGCGTCGGCCTGTCCCCTTTGCGGCGGTGACAACGCCTGCGGCGCGGATCGCATCACGACGGGCGGAACCTGCTGGTGTCAAAAGGTCGAGATCCCCGCCGTCCTGGCCGGAAAGGTCGGCGCCACCGGGAGCTGCCTTTGCCGCGGGTGCATCGCGGAACACCGGAAGCAAACCCGCTGGATGCCGCGCGCCGAGCCTTCGGAGATCTACCAGGACGCCGCCGGGAGACTGGTCTTCCGTGCCGCCTACCACCTCCGTCGAGGCTATTGCTGCGGCAATGGCTGCCGACACTGTCCCTACGGATTCACGACCCCGCTTCCGGAACCATGAGGACCCGTCCCCAGCTGATGTCGACGTCCGCGGCCCTGGCGTTGACGGCCGCCGCCGCTGCCTTCGTCACCCAAGCCGCGGAGCCGTTTTCGGAGGATTTCTCCAAGCCCCCTGAGCAGCCGGGCTGGATCCACTTCGGCGAGGCGGGGCTTTCCCGATGGGATTCCGCAGGGCGGCATCTGGAATTCACCTGGGATTCCTCCCGCCCCAACAGCGGGATCGCCCATCCCCTGCCCCGGGTCATGACCGACGACGACGACCTCGCCTTCGGCTTCGACCTGGAGCTGCTGTCCCACGAGGTCGGCGTCGATCCGGCCCGGCCCTCGACCTTCCAGATTGCCGCGGGATTGGTCCGCTTGGATGCGGTCCGTTCTCCGGACTACGTACGGGGCGCGCTGCCGGGTCCCCGGGACACACTCGAGTGGACGTGGTTCGGCGCGAAGGATCCGATCTCCGCCTCGATCTCGCCGACGGTCATTCCATCGGATGGCCGGCTTCCTTGGGG
>CAMASJ010000144.1 GCA_945860685.1 Akkermansia muciniphila | reverse complement strand
GAACCCCTGGCCAACTATGACAACCTCCTCGCAGCCCTTCGCCTGCTCAACGCCCCGTGGGGCGGCAACATCGGCGCACGGAAGATCACCCTCTCCACCAGCGGCGTGGTTCCGAAGATCCGCCAGCTCGCCGAGGAACCCGAGCAGTTCCGTCTCGCCATCTCCCTCCACGGCGCCACCGACGCCGTCCGTAGCCAGATCATGCCGGTCAACCGGAAGCACCCGCTCGCCGACCTGACCGCCGCCTGCCAGCACTACGTTGCGAGGAAGGGCAAGATGATCACCCTTGAGTACATCCTCATCGAGGGCGTCAATGACGCTCTTTCCGAGGCCCCGGTCCTGGCCGCCCTCGCCCGACGCCTCCACGCCAAGGTCAACCTCATCCCCTACAACACGGTCGAGGGACTGCCCTGGAAACGCCCGGATGAACGCCGTTGCACCGCCTTCGCCGAAGTGGTGCAGAAGGAGGGCATCATCACCACTCTTCGCCTGGAAAAGGGCCACGACATCGACGCCGCCTGCGGTCAACTCCGCCTGAGGACCGAACGGGAACTCGCCTCGGTCGGCCCGGCGGACGCTCCGATTGGCTGAAACCTTACCCCAATACACGGGTGTTTCTGGCGTCGGAACAAAGAGAAAGGAAACCCATGTTCGCCCTGCTTGAAGTCGGATTCGGTCTCTTGCTGGTGCTGCTGGCGCTGGTCTGCATCCCGCTGGCCGTCGCCACCTTCGCGTTCTGGATCTGGATGCTCATCGACAGCATCCGCAACAACCGGAACAGCCCCACCGGTCGAGTCTTGTGGACCGCCGTGGTCTGGTTCGTGCCGGTGATCGGCTCGATCCTCTACTTCATCTTCGGCCGCAACCGACACCTGCGTCCCGGCGTGACGCCGGCTTCGGCCTGAACCGGGTTCCAGCTCCAACGGCAGGCGTCGGAACTCCCGGCGCCTGCCGCATGGACCCAAGCCCCGCCGGTCGCTAGGTTTCCCGCGGTGATCGCACTCCTCGATTACGATTCCGGCAACATCCGCAGCGTCGAGAAGGCCCTTCGAAGGGTCGGCGCCGAGGTGCATCGCACCCGCACGGCCGAGGGGATGCGCGGCGCCCAGGGCGTGGTCCTGCCCGGCGTCGGCGCCTTCGACGACTGCATCCACGCGCTCCAACGCCAGGAACTGCTCGAGGGCGTCCGCACCTGGATCGCCGAAGGACGCCCCTTCCTTGGCATCTGCGTCGGATACCAGGCGCTCTTCGACCGGAGCGAGGAATTCAATTCCTGCGCGCTCGGTCTCGGCATCCTTCGTGGACCCGTGGTCCGCTTCCAGCCGACCGCCGAGGAACGCCGCCTGAAGATCCCGCAGATCGGATGGAACCAGATCGAACTCACCCGTCCCGACTGCCCGCTGTACCGCGGGATCCCCGACGGCAGCTGGTTCTACTTCGTCCATTCCTTCCACCCGCGTCCGGAGGATCCCTCGGTCATCGCCACACGCACCACCTACGGGACGCCCTTCGCCTCCTCCGTCTGGCGCGACAACGTGTTCGCCACCCAGTTCCATCCGGAGAAAAGCCAGGAGAACGGCCTGCGCCTCCTCGGCAACTTCGTGGAGATCGCCGCCCGTTCCTGATCCGCCAGGGCTGGGAGGCAACGGACCTCCGCAGCATCGCAAAGACGCCAACCGGGAAGCTGGAAACGGATCCGAACGCGGCCCAGAATAGCCAGCGCTCGGACTCGCTCGGACAAAACCCGAGGTACCTGCCCTTTCCTCGCGGTTTTGCGGCATCGCGTTCCGACCCTTTCCGCCTGAGTTCCCCTCAGCCTCCCTTCGCGGTCCACTCACGCCGCCAATTTTCCTTGGACACTCCATCGTGGCCATTCATATTCCGTTAAGGGAATATGAGGTTGGTGGAGATCTACCAGTGCCTTTGTGACGAGACGCGACTGAGGCTGTTGAACCTGTTGCAGACGGGTCCCCTGTGCGTCTGTCACCTTCAGGAGGTCCTCGACATGGGCCAGGTGGCCGTGTCGAAGCACCTCGGCTATCTCCGTCGTCATGGCCTGGTCACCGCCACGCGTGAGGGCAAATGGCGGATCTACCGTCTGGTCGATCCCGCCCCCCCGGAATTGCGAAGGCATCTCGCCTGCCTCCAGGACTGCACCCGGGAGATCCCCCTCTTCTGCGAGGACCAGCGCCGACTCGCCGCCCGTCTCCAGGACTGCTGTCCACCGGGGCCGCGTGCCGGAACGCGGGAACCCTCGGCGATCCACTTCCGAACGAAACCGAATCCATGAGCGACGTCATGCTTCCGAAGATCCTCATCCTCTGCACCGGCAACTCCTGCCGCAGCCACCTCGCCGAAGGCATCCTGCGGGCGGAATCCCGGGGCCGTTTCGAGGTGGTCAGCGCCGGATCCAAACCGTCCGGATACGTCCATCCGCTCGCCATCCGGGTCATGGGGGAGATCGGCATCGACATCTCGGCGCACCAATCCAAGCACATGGACCTGTTCCTCGCGGACCGGATCGAGACGGTGATCACGGTGTGCGGCAATGCGGACCAGGTCTGTCCGGTCTATCCGGGCCAACTCAACAGGCACCATTGGCCGTTCGAGGACCCGGCCCATGCCGTCGGAACCGAGGACGAGAAGCTCGCGGTGTTCCGACGTGTGCGCGACGAGATCCGGGCGGTCTTCACCGCCTATGCCCGCGGACGCCAAGACGAAGCCGCCGCGCTCGGCTGATCCGCCAAACCCAACCGACGAACCCAAACAGCTCTCCATTTCGAAGATGAACACCCCGATCGATCTCAACACGCTTCCCGCCGACGCCATCCGCGACCAGGTCCGCCAACGCTACGGAAGGATCGCCTTGGACGCGGTTGCTGCCGACTCCGGCTGCTGTACACCGCAGGAACGGTGCTGCGGTGGAGAGCTTTCGACCGACGCCGAGAGCCTCGGCTACTCGAAGGAACAGGCCGACGCAGCCCCTGCAGGCGCCAACCTCGGGCTCGGGTGCGGCAACCCGCACGCGATCGCCTCCCTCCGGCCCGGCCAGACCGTGCTCGACCTCGGATCCGGCGCCGGCTTCGACTGCTTCCTCGCCGTCCGCGAGGTCGGTCCCAGTGGCTATGTCATCGGCGTGGACATGACCCACGAGATGTTGGCCAAGGCCCGCGCCAACGCCCGGAATGCCGGTCACGCCAACGTCGAATTCCGCCTCGGCGAGATCGAGGCGCTCCCCGTCGCAGACAACTCGGTCGACGTGATCCTCTCCAACTGCGTGATCAACCTCAGCCCGGACAAGCCCCGGGTCCTCCGCGAGGCGTTCCGCGTCCTCCGCTCCGGTGGCCGTTTCGCCGTGTCCGACGTCGTGGCGACCGCCGTGCTCCCGGCCGATGTCCGGGCGGATTGGGGCGCCTACACCGGCTGCATGGCCGGCGCCTCGCTCATTGCCGATCTCGAACGGATGCTCTTGGACGCCGGCTTCGTCTCGGTCCGGATCGAGCCGAAGGATTCCTCCCGAAGCTTCATCCGGGAATGGCTCCCGGGCTTGCGCGTCGAGGACTTCCTCCTGTCCGCGGCCATCTCCGCCGTGAAGCCTTGATCCGCGACCATGAACCGACTCCTCGCCGAGTTCCTTGGGACGTTCTTCCTGGTTTTCGCGGGAACCGGTGCGGTGGTCGTGGACGATCTCCACGGCCATCCGTTCGGCAGCATGGGCATCGCGCTGGTGTTCGGGCTCGCGGTGCTGACGTTGATCTACGCCTTCGGCGAGCTCTCGGGTGCCCATTTCAATCCTGCGGTCACGTTGGGATTCGCGATTGCAGGACGCTTCCGCTGGAAGGAAGTCCCCGGCTATGCCACCGCACAATTCCTCGGGGCACTTGGGGCCTCGGCCGTTCTTCGCCTTCTGTTTCCAACCCACAAGGGCCTCGGATCGACGGTGCCCGCCGGAACCCCGATGTCCGCGCTGGCAATGGAGATCCTGCTCACCCTGTTCCTGATGCTGGTGATCCTGCGGGTCTCCACCGGCGCCCGCGAAAAGGGAATCACGGCGGGCATCGCCGTCGGAGCCATGATCGGCCTCGAGGCGATGTTCGCGGGGCCCTTCTGCGGTGCCTCCATGAATCCGGCCCGATCCACGGGTCCCGCCCTGGTCTCCGGACAACTCGCCCACCTCTGGGTCTACTTGGCTGCCCCCTGCATCGGGGCGTGGATCGCGGTGGGCATCGACCGGCTCCTCGGACCGCCCCCAATGGCGCCGAGGGACTGAGCCGACGAAATCGAGACAGGCCGCCGCTCAACTCCGCGTCGATTTCCGGCTGGGAGACGATGCCCTCCGTCACCGTACCCACCGGCGACGAAGGGCCCGCTTGGTATTTCAGAGTGCGCGCCGCAGGGACTCCAGGACGTCGTCGACCGTGACGCTTCGCATGATCCTCCGCAGCTCGTCCGGGCTTCCGGCGATGTCCCGTCCGTCGTAGCGGTAGAAGTCCAGGGGACGTCCCCCGACGCCCGGGTTCGGGATGCGGATCCAGTCCCGACGGCGTGGGTGAACCGGAGGATTCAGGGTCGGCGTCTCGATGACCCATTGACGCGGGACTTCCATGGCGGCGGCCACGTGCATGAAGACCGTGTCCACGCTGATGAACCCTGCGCATCGGGCAACGAGGGCCATGGCTTCCCGCAGCGTCGATGTCTTGGCTTCCTGGAAGGCGACGCCGGAGCGTCGGAGTTCGGCGTGCAACGCCGCCTCTTCAGGCCCGCCGAACAGCACCGGCCGGATCCCCGGAAGGACGGACGGAAGCGCGCGAAGCAGCCCGGCCCAGTTCTCGAGCGGCCAACGCCGCAGGGCCAGGTTCTTGGTGCCGCCGGAACCCACATGGATGCCGAGCATCCGCCCTTCGCCGCCGGTGTTTTCCGCGCACCACCGAGCCGCCCAATCCCGCTCGGAAGGTTCGAGGAAGACCTCATAGCGCGGATCGGGATCCGTCGGGCGCAGGCCGATCCGCTCCAGCAGGCGCAGGTTGTTCTCCATCGCGTGGAGCCCGTAGTCCTGGGGGCATGAACGGGTGACCAGCAACCGGTCAGGCCAACCCTGGTTCTCGTACTCGTGGCTCAGGCGTTCCCGGGCCCCGATCAATCGGGCGATCACACGATAGCCGCGCCGGCCTTGGGTGTGGGTGTTGATCGACAGGTCGTAGCGGCGTTTCCGAAGGCGCAGGCAGAAGGCGATCGAACCGGTCCGGGAACCGCCGAGGAAGTCATGCTGATGCACCTCGTCGACATGGGGATTGCCAAGGAGGACCTGTCGGGCCCCCTTCCACAGGACGAGGGCCTCGATGTGCGCCCGGGGATATTGGCGCCGCAGCTCGTGGCAGAGCGGCGTCGCCATCAGGGTGTCGCCGATTCCGGAGAGCGAGATGACCAGGATGCGGTCCACTTCCGGCGATGCTGCATCGGAACCATGTCCGGGGCGATTCCGAAGGTGTCGCGGCTTCCCGTCGGGAGGGTCCCGCCGTTACGATCCGGAAAGGATCGGCGGATTTTTCGGCCGCCCCGCCGCAGGACGGATGACATTCCGGCCTCCGGCAAGTACCCAAGCATCAATCAAAGCATGAGTTCCGTCCAGAACACCGATGTCGTCGTCATCGGCGCCGGCATCGTCGGCATCGCCATCGCCACCCTCGAGTCCGAACGCGGACGTCGCGTGACCGTGCTCGAGCGCGAGGAACGTCCGATCGGCGCGTCCACCCGGAACTTCGGATTGGTCTGGCCCATGGGACAGCAGGCGGGACTGTTGTGGGACCGCGCACAGCGTTCGCGGAAGCGCTGGCTCGACCTCGCCCCCAAGGCGGGCTTCCACGCCGCGGCCAACGGCTCGCTCCACCTCGCGCACAACGAACTGGAGAAGGCGGTCCTGACCGAGTTCCTCGGGCTGGCCCCTGCGGATTTCCAAGGGCAATGGCTGGAAGCCAACGAGGTGCCGGTCCGTTGCGCCGCGGTCCGCCGCGAAGGCCTGGTCGGTGGTGTCTGGAGCCCGCACGAGGCGACCGTCGACGGACGGGAAGCCTTGCCCAAGATGCTGGCTTGGCTCGCACGGGAACGCGGGGTGGACGTCCGCTTCGACGCCGCCGTGTCCCGCGTCGAGGACCACGGTGTCTGGTCCGCCGCCGGACGCTTCCACGCGAAACGCATCTACGTCTGCACCGGCTCGGAACTGCGGATCCTCTACCCGTCGGTCTTCCGCGACTCGGGGATCACCAACTGCAAGCTGCAGATGTGGCGCACGCCTCCCCAGGCTGGTTCCTGGCGCCTCGGCCCCTCGCTCTGCGCCGGACTCACGCTGCTCCACTACGCCGCGTTCAACCCCTGTCCGTCCCTCCCGGCACTGCGCAAGGCGTTCGAGGCCTCCCATCCGGAGTACATCGCCAATGGCATCCATGTGCTGGTCTCCCAGAACGGCTCCAACGAGGTGATCCTCGGGGACACCCACCACTACGGCCTCACCCAGGATCCGTTCCTGCACGAACGCCTCGACGCCCTGGTCGCGAAGTACCTCGACACCTTCGCGGTGCTTCCCGACGCCCGGGTCGCCGAGCGCTGGATGGGCGTCTACGCCAAGCTCCCCGGGAAGACCGAGTTCGTCCACGAACCGGAACCCGGTGTCACCATCGTCAACGCCCTGAGCGGCGCCGGCATGACGCTTTCGTTCGGCGTCGCCGAGGAAATCGTCCCGGCCTGATCCACGGATCACCCTCATGAACCCTGCACCGGACGGCGTCCGTTCCCGCTTCACGGCCCTCCTGGACCGTCATCCGGCACTGTTCACGGCGGTCGCCGTGGCCTCCGCGTTCGGGGCGTACACCGCGATGTACGCCTTCCGGAAGCCCTTCTCCGCCGCGACCTTCTCCGGCCAGTCGGTGGGGGGCTACGACCTGAAGGGCCTGCTCGTGGTCGCCCAGATCCTCGGGTACACGCTCTCGAAATTCCTCGGGATCAAAGTGGTCAGCGAAGCCGGCGCCGGACGTCGCATCGCGCTCATCGCCAGCCTGATCGGCCTCGCCTTCGCGCCGCTGGCTCTCCTCCCGGTCGTCCCGACCTGGGCCCGGGTGCTCTGCCTCTTCATCAACGGACTTCCCCTTGGAATGATCTGGGGCCTCGTCTTCGGCTTCCTCGAGGGACGGCGTGTGACCGAGTTCCTCGGACTCGGGATGAGCGTGAGCTTCATCTTCGCCTCCGGTTGGACGAAGTCCGTCGGCGTCTTCCTGATGCAGAAGGGTGGCGTCGCCGAGAACTGGATGCCCGCCGCCACCGGCCTGGTGTTCGTCCCGCTCCTCGCAGCCTGCCTTGCCGGACTCGCCCTGCTGCCACCGCCCAATGCCGAGGACGTCGCCACCCGCAGCCGTCGGGATCCCATGTCCGCCGAGGCCCGCCGCCGCTTCCTCCGGGAAAACTTCCTGATCCTGGTGTTCCTCATCGTCCCCTACGTGTTGCTCACGGTTTTCCGGGACCTGCGGGACACGTTCATGGCCGACGTGCTCAAGGAACTCGGCCACCCGCCGGACCCGGCGTTCTTCGCCCGGGTTGAGACCTGGGTGGGAATCGGCGTCCTGGCAGCCTTGGCGGGACTCTGGTTCATCCGGGATCACTGGAAGGCGCTCGGAGTCTATCACGTGCTCATCGCTCTCGGCTCCATCCTGGTGGGAGGCTCCACGCTGGCCTTCTCCAAGGGGATGATCGGTCCGTCCGCCTGGATGATCCTCACCGGCCTCGGCGGCTACCTCGGGTACGTCCCGTTCAACAGCATCCTTTTCGACCGCTTCCTCGCCGCCACCCGCAAGGTGGCCACCGCGTCGTTCCTGATCCAGATCGCCGACTCTTTGGGCTACTTGGCCTCGGCGTCGCTCTATCTCCAGCGGACCTTCGCGAAGACCAAGCCCGCGTGGACGCGCCTCACCCTGGACTGCGGCCTGGGACTGGCGGTGCTGGTTCCGGTCTTCCTGGCCGTTTCCTGGTGGTGGCTGGGCCGTGAACGGTCCCGCAGCCACGCCGGCGCCAAGCCGGGCTGAACCGACTTCCAAGGTCCTCGGGCCCGGGCCGGAGACAGGTTTGTCACAAATCCGACAGGATCCGTGAACTCCGCCATCGGAACGTCGCTCGCGGCCACCGACGGATTTGTTTAGCTGAGAATCATGTCGAAGTCGAAGTCCCCGGCCATCGCGTCGGGGCACCCAGGACGCCGGGGATTCACCCTCATCGAGCTGCTCGTCGTGATCGCGATCATCGCGATCCTGGCCGGAATGCTCCTGCCCGCATTGGCCAAGGCCAAGTCGAAGGCGCTCCAGACCCAATGCCTGGGAAACACCCGGCAGATCGGCTTGGCCACCACTCTCTACGCGCAGGACAACGTCGAGTACTACCATCACCGTGGCAGCGCCGGAAACTACTCCCTGCCGAACCACGGCAAGTGGACCAGCGGCCCGCAGTCCGAGGTCCTGCTTCCCTCGGACCACTCGGAGGCCTATTGGGGCATCGCCTATTTCAACTACCTCAAGGGCCCCCGGCAGATGTTCCGCTGCCCTGCCGCCAAACGCGTGGACGAATGGCGCGAGGACGGACTCACCTACCCCTCCTCTTGGTGGTTGAACTCCTCCATCGGGATCAGCCAGTACGTCCTGAACCCGCCGGCCCGCGGCAACCCCGCCGAAGTGGATTCCTCGGTCCGACGCCGGATCAGTTCCTTCGAGAATCCATCTTCCACCCTCTTCGCCCAGGATTCCGGCGAACAGAAGATGGAAGGCGCCGACGACTCCACCGGTCTTTTCCCGGGTCGGACGGAGTGTCTCACCCAATGGAAATACTCCCTCGCGGGGCTCTATCCCGGATTCAAGTGGGAGTTCGAGTGGTTCCGCCACAGCCGCCGCTCGATGATCATCTGGATGGATGGCCACTCGAGCACGATTCCCTACTCGAAAACCGGCTACGACTACCGCTGGTACACCGGTGAAGCCCCCCTGCAGGCCGCGCCATGAAGAATCCCATGGAATCCATCCGTCGCCTCGCGATCGGAATCGCGACCCTGGCAATCCTGTCCGCCGCCGGATGCGGAGCCGACGGCGATGCGCGCCCGGCCACTGTCTCCGCGGAACAGGCCCCATCCACATTGAAGGAGGCCTTCAAGGGTGCGTCGGACGAGGTCCGCGGCCAGGCGGATGCCGCCGGTTCCGCACTCGGAGGTGGCGACGCCCCCGGCGCCTTCTTCTCCCTGGTGAATCTCTCCGGACGTCCCGACCTGACCCCGCAGCAGCGCGAAGCCGCGGCCGCGGCCATGGTGGCGGCCAAGGCGAAACTCGCCGCCGCCGCCGCCCAGGGCGATGCACGATCCCGCGAGGCCTTGGAGACCTACTCCTCGGGCAAGTGATCCGGGACGCCAGGTCGCCTGGAATCCGGGAATACGGTTGTGCGCGGGGCCGCACCGGCGGCGTCGGATGCCGACCTCTGTCGGAGTCCGACCTCAATCGGTCGCAGGATTCCTCTTCATCGAACTCCCGGCTTCTTCGACATCGCGTATCCGTTGCAGGTGCGGCACTTCTCACGGCTGCCGACCCTCAATGAATTTTCGTTAACGATACTCGCATCAAGTCCATCCCAACGCGGTCCCACCCGCGCCGCAGGGATTGCGATTCCAAGCCATGGAACGGTCAGGGATTTTCCTAGCCGGGTCGTGAGGCGCCGGATACACCCCAATGATGCCGTTTCAAGAAGGCAACCGAATCATCACCGTCCGGACCCGTTCAGGAGGCTTCACCCTGATCGAGTTGCTCGTCGTCATCGCGATCATCGCCATCCTGGCCGGGATGCTCCTTCCCGCGCTGGCCACGGCCAAGGCCAAGGGCGCCCAGGCGGCCTGCATGAACAACCTCCGGCAGATCTCGATCGGCACGACGATGTATCTGCATGACAACAACGACTTCTTCCACAACCGGTTCGGCTCGGCCCCGAACGATGGCCAATGGACGCTGTCGCCGGCCTCGCAGGAAATCCTATCCCCGACGAATCCGGCGGCCTATTGGGCGACCGCCTACATCCAGTATTTCGGCGGCGCCAAGAGGATCGGGCGTTGCCCGGGCGCGAAGACGGTCGACGATTGGCGGGACGACACCTCCCGCCCGAAGTGGCCGATGGATTGGTGGTTGAACTCCAGCTACGGGCTCAACCAGTACGCGGTCCTCGACTACGCCACCCGTCAGGGAATCTCCCGACCGCTCAAAGTCAGCGCCCTCGCAAACCCCTCGACGCTCATCTACGCGCAGGACGCTGTGGAGCAGCGAATGGACGGCGAATCCGACACACTGGCGGTGTGGCCAGGTGGTCCGAGTGTCAATCTCAACCAGTGGCGGCAGGACCTGAAGCCACTGTATCCCGGGATCAAGCTGGAGTACGAATGGTTCCGCCACAGCCGAAAGTGCAACACGCTCTGGGCACCGGGGAACGTCTCCCCGATTCCTTACACGACCGGTCCTGGAGTCGATTACCGCTGGTACACCGGAGAGACTTCCCTCTTGTCGCCACGATGATGAACACGCCGAACCCATTCCCACGCCTTGCCGCGATCCTCGCCGCCTCCGCGCTCCTTTCCGCCTGTTCCAAGGAGGAGGGGATCCCGGAGGTCAAGGACACCTCGGCTGAGAGCCGCGCCATCCTCGATGCCGCACGGGGGGCCACGAACAGCGCCGAGGACGCCCTGAGGCTCTCCGAGGCCGCAGCGGCCCGCGCGGACATCAACGCCGCGGACCGCGCCGCTGCCCTCAAGGCACAGCAGGATGCTCTCAAGAAGCTCGCCGAGGCCGCCGCCGCCGGTGACGCCGCTGCCCAAAGCGCGATCGACCAATACAGGGCCCGCAAGTAGACCGTCACGAATCCACACCGTTTTCAGTTCCAAGATCCATAACACCCACCATGAAACCAAGCATTCGACAA
>CAMASJ010000143.1 GCA_945860685.1 Akkermansia muciniphila | reverse complement strand
CAGCATCCGGATGATCCCCTCCGGCGCGAAGGGCCGCACCGGGGCCACCGGCCGGATGCGGCCGTCCTTCAGCCGCGCGAGCCCACGGTCGGTCGCGATCCAGACCGCCCCGGACCGGTCCATGCACAGCGCCCGCACCGATTCCGACGGCAACCCGTCCTCCAGACCCATCCGGCGGATCCCGTCGCCGTCGAGGACGAAGAGCCCGCGGGAAAGGGAACCCGCGTAGATCGGACCGCCTCCCGGAGCCTGGGCGAAGCTGCGGATCTCCGCCAGGCCGTCCGCGTCGCGCCCGTGGCGGCGCCATTCCCCGCCCGCGTGGACCATCAGTTCCCTGCTGAAGCCGGCCCAGACCCGCTTCCGGTGGTCGATGAACAGTTCGGTCCGGTTTTCGTACCGGCCCACGGTGTCCACCGGCTGGTGCTGTTCGATGCGGCCCCGGGACAGGTGGACGACGATGCCGCTGTTGACGCCGGCCCAGTAATCGTCGTCGCCGGCCCGGGCGAGGGAGGTGACGAAGCGTTGTTCCCGGATGAAGGGCTCCCAGTGGGGTTCGGCCGGACGTTCGAAGCGCCGGCCGTTCCAGCGGAAGACGCCCTCGCCCTGTGCGGACACGAGCACCGATCCGTCCGGCTCCGCGAGGATCGCCTGGATCGACGGCTGTGGGATGCCGTGTTCCTTGCCGAGTCCATCCACGACGGCGCGGATGAGCCGGAGGAGTCCGCCGCCGCCGCTGCCGACCCAGAGGACACCCTGCCGATCCTCGAACACGAACCGCACGTCGTTGACCGGAAGCCCGATCGAGGTGTCGAAGCGGAGCATGGATCCGTCCTTGGCGACGCGCGCCATGCCGCTGGTGTTGCCGCAGACCCAGACGGCCCCCTCGGAGTCCTCGGTCATCGACCAGACGGTTCCGACCCAATCGGTGAAGGGCCGTCGTTCGACCACCACGCCGCCCTTGCGCAGAACCAGCTCCCGGCTGGTCAGGATCCAGCGTCCCCCGTCCCGTCCCGGGCAGGCGCCGATCACCGGGTCTCCGCCTCCGGCGATCGGCGAGGGCGCCTTCGTCCAGCGCCCGTCGAGCAGTTCGTAGGCGGTGTCGAGACGCAGGGCGATCAGGCGACCCGAGGCGGATTCCGTGAGCTGGATGCCTTCGTTGTCCGGTTCCGGGACGCGCGGGAGCATCTCCCAGCGGTCGTTGCGGAAGCGGAGCACATCCCGCTGGAACGTCACGGCAAGCAGTGCGCCGTCCACGCTCTCGAACCAGGAGCGCACAAACTGTCCGGTCGGCCAGCCGTCGTCGAAACCCCCGTTCACCGGCACGCCGGACGGCCCGACCAGGGTGGGACCGCGGTAGGTGCTGACCCAGATCCGGTTCAGGCGGTCGCGGAACAGGTTGACGACACCGTCGTCGGGAAGGCCGGGACTGGTGGAGTTCCAATGCCCCTTCATCCGTTCGCCGTCGAAGCGCATGAGGCCGTTGAAGGTGCCGAACCACAGGTAGCCCGCCTCGTCCTGGGTCATGGCGGTGGCGGAGGAATCGGGGCGCTCCGAGGTGGACTCCCAGACGCGCATCCTCCAGCCGTGGAGGG
Organism: Akkermansia muciniphila; assembly: GCA_945860685.1. Taxonomy (GTDB): domain Bacteria; phylum Verrucomicrobiota; class Verrucomicrobiia; order Limisphaerales; family UBA9464; genus SXXZ01. The sequence continues at coordinate 9,395 of CAMASJ010000143.1, read as the reverse complement.
TCCGTGCGGACCGGTCCGAGGCCGTGCCTTGGAACGGTTCCGCCGCCCGCAGCCCGGTCAATGCGACCAGTGCGGCGGCGAGGACGCCGGCGAGACGGTTCAGGATGTTCATGGTCCCGGACATGGCGTGGGCGCGGCCTACCGGATGGGGGTGGGGCGCCGGGTAGCGTTAATCAGGACGTGGACCGCGCCGGAACGCAAACCCGGGAATCGTTCCGCCCGGGAAGGGGAACGGGCCGGCGCGCGCTTCCTCATGGGGCCGGCGCAAACGCTCATCGCTTCCGACCGGCTTCCCTTTAGGATCTTGTCACTTCCTGAGTCCATGAGACCGAACCTCGCTCCCATCCCGCTGCTGGTCGCCGCCGTGCTGCCCCTTTCCGCCGCCGTCCAGGAACTCCGGCCCAAGCCCGGGCTCGCACCGCTTCCGTATGGTCCATCGGAACATCCGCTCCCGAACTACATCGCAGGCGAGAAGTGGGGCACCGAGGGCGAGCGGATCACCCGGATGCAGAAGCCGCTTCCGCCGGCGGATTCCGCGGCCCGGGTGGTGCTCCGGGACGGATTCCGTGCGGACCTGTGGGCCGCCGAGCCGGACATCCTGAAGCCGATCTCCATGACCTTCGACGAGCGTGGCCGGCTGTACATCGCCGAGACGAAGGACTACCCGAACGAGCTGCGTCCGCCGGGCCAGGGACGTGACCGGATCAAGGTCTGCGAGGACACCGACGGGGACGGCCGTGCCGACCGGTTCACCGTCTTCGCCGAAAACCTGTCCATCCCGACCGGGCTCTGTGCCGCCAACGGCGGGTTGGTGGTGGTCGAAGGCGGGAGGACGCTGTTCCTGCGCGACGCGGACGGCGACGGCCGTGCGGAGGAGCGTCGGGTGCTGTTCTCCGGCTGGGACATGGGCGACACCCATGCGACGGCGAGCAACCTCCGATACGGGCACGACAACTGGATCTGGGGCGTGGTCGGCTACAGCGGCTTCGACGGCGAGGTCGGCGGCCGGCGCCACCGGTTCGGCATGGGCGTGTACCGGTTCCGTCCCGACGGCTCGGAGATGGAATTCGTGAGGTCGAGCAACAACAACACCTGGGGCCTGGGCCTGGCCGAGGACGGGCAGGTGTTCGGGTCGACGGCCAACGGCAACGCGGCCTGGTACATGTCGATTCCCAACCGCTACTACGAGGCGGTCTCCGGCGGTTCGGCCGCGCGGATGGATTCGATCGCGGACAGCCAGGCCTACTATCCGATCACCGGGAACATCCGTCAGGTGGATTGGCACGGGAAGTACACCGCGGGAGCCGGATCGGCGCTCTACACCGCGCGCAGCTTCCCGTCCGAGTACTGGGGAGGCGTGTCGTTCGTCTGCGAACCGACCGGTCACCTGATCGGCCAGTTCCGCATCACCGCGGACGGCGCGGGCTACCGCGCGGCCAACGAGAAGAACTTCCTGGCGAGCGACGACGAGTGGTTTGCGCCGATCATGGCGGAAGTGGGCCCGGACGCCGCGTTGTGGGTGCTCGACTGGTACAACTACATCATCCAGCACAACCCGGTTCCGACCGGATTCCAGAACGGCAAGGGCAACGCCTACGAGACGCCGCTCCGGGACAAGACCCATGGACGGATCTACCGGGTCACCCATGCCGCCGGCAAGCCCGCGCCGAAGGTGCGTCTGGCCGGGGCCGGAACGGAGTCGCTGGTGGCGGCGTTGCGGAGCGAGGTGATGGACACCCGGCTCCATGCCCAGCGCCTGCTGGTGGAACGCAAGGCCAAGGAGGCGGCGCCCGGACTGCTCGCGTTGGTGGCCGACACCACCGTGGACGGGCTCGGCCTGAACCCAGGTGCCCTGCACGCGCTTTGGGCGCTCGAGGGGCTGGGCGAGGCGGCCAAGGTGCCCGCCTCGGCGTTGTCGCATCCGTCGGCGGCGGTCCGACGCGCGGCGGTGCAGGTCCTTCCGCTGGCCTCCGGCGCCGCGCCGATCCTCGCCGCGAACCTGCTTTCGGACTCCGATGTCCAGGTCCGCAAGGCGGCGTTCCTCGCCTTGACCGAACGCGGAGGCAACGACGCCGGCGCTGCGCTGGCGGAGGCCTTCCAGGAGACCGCGAACCTCACCGACCGGCATCTCCGCGAGGCCCTGACCGTGGCCGCGGCCTTCCACAACCGGGTGTTCCTCACCTACTCCATGATCCAGCCGCTGCCGGCCGCCGAGGGCGCCGAGGTCCTGCGGACGGTGGCCCGTCACCAGGCGGCGACGTCGAAGCTGGGCCTGGCCACGCTGCTCGCGGCGGCCAAGGCCCCCAAGGAGGTTTCCGAACCCGTGGTCGCCGGCATCGCCGCCGGTTGGCCCGCCGCCGGGAAGCCGGAGATCTCCGACGCCGACCTCGGCGCCCTCAAGGCCGCGGCAGCCGCGCTCTCCGACGCCGGACGCGTTTCGTTGGTCCAGTTGGCCATCGCCTGGGGACGCCGCGACGCGTTCCGTCCCGAGATCCTCGAATTGGCCGGCCGCCTGCGGGCCGCGGTCGCGGACGCCTCCGCCGCCGAGGGTGCGCGGGTCGATGCGGCCCGACGTCTCCTCTCCTTGGATGACGGCCCGGAGGCGATCGCCGCGGTGCTCGCCCCGATCGGCGCGCTGTCCTCGCCGGGGCTGGCCAACGGCCTGATCGGCGCCCTTTCCGTCTCGCGGGTTCCCGAGGCGGGCATCGGGCTGGTCGGACGTTGGTCCGACCTCTCGCCCGCCATGCGCCGTGCCGCCGCGGGGACGCTGCTCCGACGCCGTGAATGGGCCGTCGCCCTGCTCGACGCCATCGCCAAGGGCGACATCCCTGTCGGCGACCTGAGCCGCGACACCTGGAACCAGCTCCGCAGGCATCCCGAGTCGGCCGTGTCCGCGCGGGCCGCCGAGGTCGAGAAGTCGGGCGGACCCAAGTCGTCCGCCGAGATGGCCGCGATGATCGCCAGGATCCTGCCCGAGGCCACGCGGGAGGGCGACGTCGCCCGCGGCCGTGCGGTGTACGAGAAGAACTGCTCCGCCTGCCATGCCTTCGCCGGGCGCGGCGGCCGCATCGGACCGGACCTGACCGGCATCGGCGCGCGTCCGAAGTCGGAGATCCTGCCCGAGATCCTCGACCCCAACCGCTCGGTGGAGGCGAACTACCGTCTGTGGACCGTGACCAAGAAGGACGGGGAATCCCTCGCGGGCCGGCTGGATGCCGAGACCGCCACCACGGTGGAGATCGTCGACACGCTCGGGGCCAAGCACGTCGTTCTCCGCAAGGACGTCGAGAAGCTCGAGTCCTCCGGACAATCGATCATGCCCGGTGGGTTCGATCAGCTGCCGGTCTCCGAGCTGGCGGACCTGCTGACCTACCTCGCCAAGGGCGCCGCGCACTGAGCCCATGTTTCCGCCGATCGGATTGAGCCGACATGGGGAGTGGAGCGGGCATCCACAGATCACGCAGAGTTCCGCAGATCCTTGGAAAACAGGCTCCGAGGACGACTCCGGATCTGCACCCATCTGAGTGATCTGCGGATGACCTGTCAGAGGGCGGCTCGGCGGACGGCCAGGTCGGGGTTGTCGCAGGCGGGGAGGAGGATCCGCACGACCGTGCCGGACCCCGGGTTGGAGGGGTCGCCGAGCTCGATGTGGGCGGAGAGCAACCGGGCCAGGCGTGCGGCCACGGCAAGTCCGAGTCCGGCGCCCTCATGGCGACGGCCCCGTGACATGTCGCCCTGGACGAACGTCCGGAACAGCCGGCCGCGGATCTCGGCCGGGATGCCGCATCCGGTGTCGGCGACGGTGATCACCACGGAGTGGTCCTCGGTGTGGGCTTCGAGGGTGACCGAGCCGTGGTCGGTGAACTTCACGGCGTTGCCGACGACCCGCTCGAGCAGGGCGGAGAGCAGTTCGGGATCCGAGATCGCCGCGACCGGGGTGGCGGGAAGCTGCACGGTGATGCCGAGGCGCTTCGCATCGGCGGCGGACTTCGACTTGCGGGCGATGGACGCGAGGATGTCACGCACCTCCACCGGTTGGGACGAGGGCTGGAGACTGCCGGCCTCGATCTCCGCGAGGAGGAGGATGTTGTTCACCAACCCGAGCATTCGCTGGCCGGCGGCGCCGATGAGCCTGGCCGTGGCGGCCGATTCCGGGCTTTCCGCCTGCGCCTCCCCGAGTTCGGAGAGCCCGATGATCCCGCTGAGCGGGGTCCGCAGCTCATGGCTGGCGACGGAGAGGAGTTCGTCCTTGGCCCGTGCGACGGCCTCCGCCTCCTGTTTGGCGTGCAGGAGCGCCGCCTCGGCCTTCCGCCGTTCGCTGACGTCCCGGATCACCAACTGGAGCAGGGGACCCTCCTCGGTGCGGATCCGGTTGAGTGTCACGTCGGCCTGGATCACGCCGCCGTCCACGGTCAGCAGGCTGCAATCGAGACGGCCGCCCTCAGGCGGGAACTCCAGCAGGAGGCTCTCACCACCCTCGACGAATGGGAGATCTCCTCCGAACAGTCGACTGGCCGAGCGGTTCGGATGCGACCTGCCGGCGAAGTCGACGACAATCACGGCGTCCGAGGTGTCCTCGAACAGCTTGCGGAAGCGGTCCTCGGAGCGGGAGAGCGACTTCAGGGCGTTGTCCCTTTCGACCAGGACCGCGGCGAGACACAGCGATGTGAGCATGCCTTCGAGCAGGAGGAGCCAGACGAACCAGAGGCGGGAGTGGAAAGGCATGCCGCGGAACGCGCCCCAGCCCTCGGTGGCGGCGACGACGGTGGTGATGCCGACGAGCAGCATGACTCCGGTCGCGCCGTGGCGTCCGAACTTGATGACCGAGACGATGAGGACCGGCAGGAGGAGCACCACGACGTGTTCGCGAAGAGGAGTGGAACTGGCGACCCAGACCACCGAGAAGAGGGTGATGCCGATGCCGGCGACGCAGACCGCTGCGGCCTCGACCAGCCTCCGCGTGGAGCGTCGTGTGGTGGGGCGTTGGGACCAGGTCAGGAGGAACGGCGTCAGGAGCAGCGCGGCGGAAGAGTTGCCGAGCCACCAAGTGGTGGCGGCGCGGAGGACGCTCTGCAGATCCGGCTCGGAGAGGACCCGCCGGACCATCCCGAAGGAGACCGAGATCACCCCGGAGCCCACGCAGACGATGCCGAGGGTGATGAGGACGTCCCGGAGCCGGTTCAGCCGGAAGTCGAAGCGGAGCCAGCGGAGGATCGAGGTGCTGAAGAGGGCCTCGATGGCGTTGCCGGAGGCGTTGATCAGCACCCCCGTGACGTTGATCTCGGATTGGAAGAGCAGCTTCTCGATCACCGAACCGAGGAACACCGCCGGCCAAAGGGCGCGTCCCCAGATGGTCAGGAACGGGGTGCAGAGGCCCGCCGGGAGCCAGACGACGTTGTCGCGGTGGACCCAGTCGACGGTGGCGTAGGAGATGCGTGCCGCGACGACGTAGGCGAGGATGAACAGAAGGCCCACCGAGATGCGCCAGCGCCACCCGTTCCTTTCGCCAAGAAAACGGAGGTTCCGCTCCTGGATCGGGTTCTGGAGGATCTCGTTGGGCACGTTGGCCGGTTCCGGTCTTGGGAAACCCCGGCTGTTCTCGATATCGACATCGGGGACGGGGTGCTTGAGCGGGTAAATCGCGATTCAGTCCGCGGATCCACGAAGCTCGGGAAGCACCCGGTTGCCGAAGGAGACGTTCGATTCCCCGTTGACCACGACCGTGTCCCCTTCGAAACGGAGGCGAAGGGAGAGGTTGTGGGGACTTTCCCGGCTGCAGATCTTCACGGAGAACGTGTCCGTTCCGGTCCAGGCGCCGCTCGCCGCCAGGAGGCCGTCGTCGGTTCTCCCCAGCGGTCCGGCAGGCTGGAGTCCCAACGCGCCCCGACTCTGGATCCAGCGGTCGCGTCCCACCGGCAGGGTCTGTTCCCCGCCGGGGAAGGTCCGGACCAGGTTCCAGCCGTCGGCGGATTCCTCGAGGCGCAGGGCCTGGAGTCCTCCAGAGGCTTCGGGGAAGCGGTACGTGCGGCCGAGTGCGCCCTTCACCGCGGTCGCACCCGGCAAGGCGACCGGCCGGCGCACCTCCAGCCCGGAGAGCTTCCGGGCCAGCGCCTCGCGGTTCCGGGGATCCCCCTTGGCCTTGCCCTTCTGGAAGGCCGGCAGCAGCCGGTCCCAGACGATGTTCAGGACGCCCTGCATGTCGCCGAGACCCGAGGTGATCGCCACCACGGCGTCCTGTTCGGGCAGAACGATGCAGTACTGGCCGAACGCGCCGTCCCCGCGGTAGGCGCCGTTGCGGCAGCGCCAGAACTGGTAGCCGTAGCCCTGGTCCCAGTCGCTGGACGGATTGCTGCCGTTCGAGACCTGACGGGAAGTGGCCGCTTCGACCCACGCGGCCGGGAGGAGTTGGCGGCCGTTCCAGTGGCCCTTCTGCAGGTAGAGCTGCCCGAACTTCGCGATGTCCTCGGTCTTCAGGAAAAGTCCGTACCCGCCGAGGCTGATCCCCTCGTGGTTGGTGTCCCATCGCGGCGCCTCGATGCCGAGGGGCCCGAAGAGCCGCGGCTGGAGGTAGTCGAGCACCGTCTGGCCGGTCCGCTTCTGGACGATCGCCGACGCCATGAAGGTGGCCGCGGTGTTGTATTTGAAATGGGTGCCCGGCTTGTGTGGGACGGGTTGGGCGAGGAAGGAGGCGGCGGACATCCGGTCCGGCGAGGTCGGCGGTTCGTCCTGATGGCCCGTGGACATGGTCAGGAGGTCCTGCACGCGCATGGCCTTCAGGTTGCCGGACGGATTCGTGGGCGTTTCGGCAGGGAAGAAGGACAGGACAGGGTCGGTCACACGCACCTGGCCTTCGGCGACCGCGAATCCCATGGCGGTTGAGGTGAAGCTCTTGGAGAGCGAGTAGAGCATGTGGTGGGTGCCGGCGTCGTAGGGCTTCCACCATCCCTCGGCGACCACGTGGCCGTGCCGGACCACCATGACGCTGTGCAGACCATCCACCTGGTCCAGGGCTTCGATGAAGCCGAGCAGGGCCGACGGCGCGACGCCCTGCTTCTCCGGTTGGCTGCGCGGCAGTGCGGTCGGTTGCGGGGCCGCATGGAGGGTCCATGCCAGCGAACAGGCGGCGGCCAGGATTCCAAGACAGGATGACGCGGGCATGAGCGAGGATGGGACCGAACCCTCGGCGCTGCCAAGCCGGCGTCGGCGTCCGGCGAGGAACGCGGGCGGCGGGGCAGGGGACAAAAGGAAAACGCCGGACGGCCTAGGCCATCCGGCGTCTTCGTGGAGTGGACTCCGGAACTACTTCGCAGAGGCGGTGATCCAACCATCCTTGCCGGCGGACCAGAGCACGGCGTTGCGGAGCAGGGCCTTGAACGCGTCGTGGCTGTGGGCCACGCCGTCGTGTCCGAGGGTGATGCCGGCGATGCGGGTCTTGGGATGCTTCACCACGAACACCTGCGGGTAGGTCTTGTCCTTCGCGGTGGAGTGCGCCGTGGCGAGGACCTCGATGGCCGTGCCGGCGGGGTCAGTCTCGAAGTAGTAGAGTTCGTCGCTGAGACGGAACGACTCCGGGACGCCAGTCAGGATGGGATGCTTCGCGCCCGTGACCTTGACGTCGAATTCGCCGTAGCGGTCGTGGCCGCGGGATCCGCCGCCGGCGAGTTCCCGGTTGAATGCGGCCCAGTTGGGCCAGTTGTACCACAGGCCGGGGTGGAGCAGGACGAGACCCTTGCCCGCGGCGGCATGCGCGAAGACGGCCTCGCGGACGGCGGCGTCGGGGAACGCCTTGTTGGCGCTGATGACGAGGACGTCGGCGGCCTTGACCGACTCGACGCTCACGTCCTGGGGTTCGAGGTAGTTCGCGCTGACCCGGCCGGAGCCGTTCAGCATCGCCACGTCGGCGAGGTTGAAGAACCTCTGGTAGTCGTGGGAGGCGCCGCCGCCGATGAGCAGCGTCTTGAGACCGGCGTTCCACTTCAGGACCGGGAGGGCCTTCGGGGCCGCCGCCTGTTCCGGACCCGCCGGGGCGCCCAGCTCCGCGGTGATCGCGAAGAGGGTCGGGGCGACGTCGTTGTCGTAGCTCTCCAGGACGAGCTTCGTGATCACACCGGCGCGGGTGATGTTCCGGGAATGCCAGCGGATCTGGCCCGCTCCCTTGGTCCAGGACGGAAGTCCCTTCGAGCCGTCCACGTCCGGACGTCCGCGGTAGTCGGCGATCTCCACGCCGTTGCGGAAGACCATCTCCTGGGTGCCGCCGTCGGCGAAGTGGGCGGTCACCTTGAGGGCCTCCACCTTCTCGCCCACGGCCGGGTAACCCCATCCGGCGACGCCGCCGAGGAAGTGCAGCTTCGAGGCCGCGACGCCGACCTTCACCTCGACCCGCTTGGGCAGGCTCTTGCGGGACCATGCGTCCGGTGCGCCGCCCTTGAGGACGACGACGTTGGCGACGGCCTTCTCGGGGCTCACGACGTCGAACGGCACCTCCTCGATGCGCTTGAGGCCGTAGCTGCGGAAGACGATCGAGTCGTCGGGGTTCTCCGGCGTGATGTAGAGTCCGCGGCTGCTGTTCGCGGTGAACGCACCGCCGAGGTCGAGCAGGCGGAAGCGGTTGTCGTCGGCGCACAGGTACGCGAGCAGGTCGCGCAACGCCGGCGCGCCCAGCGCCTCGAATCCCTCGGGCATCAGCGAGCGGCCCGTGGAACGGCGGTTGGCGATGTCGGCGGTGCGGATCGTGTGGTCCGTGGAGGCGTCCCGCAGGACCACCTCGGCGGCGTTCTCGCGGTCGATGATCCCGTCGAACTGGTCGCCGGCCTTGGTCTCGATGCTGACGCTGATGAAGTTGGGTTCCACCAGGCGGTTCGGATCGACGATGTGGACGAGCAGGTCGGCGGGTCCGTGGGCGCCCATGCCGGTCAGGTTGGGGGCGAGGTTGCGGCCTTCACCCTTGAAGACGTGGCATCCGGCGCAGTTGGCGGTGAAGACCTTCTTGCCGTTGCCGACGTCCCCGCCGGCCACGACCTCGGGTTCGAGGCGCTTGATGAGGGCCTCCTTCTCCTTGGCCTCGGGGCCCTTGAGGTCGTCGATGACCTGGGTGGCTCGCGCGGCGATCTTGGCGTCGCCGTGGGTCCGAAGCCGGTGCAGGCGGGCCGGTCCGAGCAGGTTCACGTCGACGTCCTTGCGGGACACGGCCTCGATGAACGCGGCGGTGGACTCGGAGCGCTTGAGGATCTGCGCGAAGGCGGCCTCGACCTGCGAGGTGGAGAGCCGCGGGAAGGCGGAGACCAGGGCGAGGGCGCCTTCCGGCGCGGAGCCGAGGGCCTCGATGACGGCCTTCTGCAGGGCCGGTCCGCTCTGCGGGGCGATGAGCCCGGCGACGGTGCCGATGACCGACGGAT
>CAMASJ010000142.1 GCA_945860685.1 Akkermansia muciniphila | reverse complement strand
GTGGTCATTGCCATCATCGCCATCCTGGCCGGCATGCTCCTGCCGGCGCTGGGCAAGGCCAAGGCCAAGGCGGTCGGCATCCAGTGCATGAACAACGGCAAGCAGCTGATGACCGGCTGGCAGTTGTACGTGGACGACAGCGCCGACCGGTTGCCGCAGTCCTACGGTCCGAACGAATGGGTGCATGGCTCGTTGAACTTCGATCCGGGCAACACGAGCAACTACTCCGACCGTGACCTCACCAACGGCCTGCTCTGGAGGTACGTCGGCGCGGCCAAGGCCATCTTCAAGTGCCCGGCCGACCTCAGCACGGTCACCGTGGCCGGCGTCAAGCGGCCCCGCGTGCGCAGCATGGCCATGAACGGGTGGTTCGATTCCACGGACGTGCAGGGCTTCGGGCAGAACTGCCGGATCTACAAGAAGGGTTCCGACCTCTCCGACCCGGGCCCTTCCATGACCTGGGCCTTCATGGATGAACGCGAGGACAGCATCAACGACGGCGAGATGATCGTCGGCATGACCGGTTGGCCCGACCAGCCGCAGCTCTGGAAGATCGTCGACTACCCCGCCGGCTACCACAGCCGGGCCGGCGGCCTGTCCTTCGCGGACGGCCATTCCGAGATCAAGAAGTGGCTCGATCCGAGGACGGTCCCAGTGCTGCGTCGCGGGACGGAGATCCCGCTGAACGTGGGCTCCGCCAACAACAAGGACGTGTACTGGCTGATGGAGCGGTCCACCCGCCCGATACGGTAGGCCTCGGCGTCGGACCTTCTCGGACCCCGTCGACCGACGGCCTTGATTCCCGGCCGTGCCGGGACAGGTTCGACGGTGGACGTCGATCGTTTCCCCGCGACCCGGGAATCCGCCCTGCGAAGGCTGGCGGACTTCCTTCCGGTTTCTGCCCGCTATTCCGGAACCCGCAACCGGGTCCTGACGGGTCATGACGACGTATCCCGGCTTTCCGCGGCCATCCGGGCCCGGTTGGTCACGGAGGAGGAAGTCGTCCGGGAGGTGCTCGCGACCCATCCGTTCGGCCCGGTGGAGAAGTTCATCCAGGAGGTGTTCTGGCGCTCCTACTGGAAGGGTTGGCTCCAGCAGCGGCCCTCCGTTTGGACCACTTTCCGCCGGCGTGTGGAGATCCTGCGTCGCGAGGCCCCGGAGCCGGTCCGTCGTCGCGCCGAGGAAGTCGCCGCGGGCCGAAGCGGGGTCGCGGTCATGGACCGTTTCGCCCGGGAACTCCTCGGGACCGGCTACCTGCACAACCACGCCCGGATGTGGTGGGCCTCGTTCTGGATCCATGTCGAAGGGCTTCCTTGGGAACTCGGCGCCGACCACTTCCAACGGCACCTGCTCGACTTCGACCCGGCCAGCAACACGCTTTCGTGGCGTTGGGTCGCCGGGTTGCAGACCCCGGGCAAGACCTACCTCGTGCGGCGTTCCAACCTGGAGAAGTTCGCCGCTCCCGAACTGCTCGCCGATGCCACCGGAATCGGACGTCTCGACGACGACCGGGTCCGCGCGGTCGTCGTCGAGGAGCACGCCGACACCCGGCCGATCTCCTTGGCGGAACGACCGGAGCGTCCCGGGGAATCGGAGGTCGCCACCGGCTTGTGGATCCATGAGGAGGACGGTTCGGTTGAACTCTCGTCCTTGGCCGCGTTGAGAAATCCGATCCTGTTGCACATCGGGATCCCACCCGCGGACGCCGATGACGAACCGGGGCCGATGGCGAAGGCCTGGCGGGACCGGGCCGTGGGCGACGCCTGGGGTCGTGCGAATTCGCACTTCGACCCGGATCGGTGGGAGAATTGCGCCTGCGACGGCGTAGACTCCCTGGCGCAGACCTTGGCCGGTTTGGCCAGGGAGCATGGCTTCCGCCGCCTGGTCAGCGCCGAGTTGGCGGTGGGGCCGCTGGCGGATCAGCGGGACGAGATCCGAAAGGCCCTGGCCGACGAGGGCGTCGAGTGGATCGAGGTCCGGAGGCCGTGGGACGCGGCGCTGTGGCCGCTCGCCCGGAAGGGCTTCTTCGACTTCTGGGACCGCGTCGGACGACGCCTTCGCAACACGGGCGAGGGGACTTCCGTCCTGGAGGTCCTCCGATGAAGAAGTCCCAGCTGCCTTCGAAGGACTGTGTCGCGTGCGGACGTCCGTTCGTCTGGCGCAAGAAGTGGGAACGCGATTGGGAATCCGTGAAGTACTGCTCCGACGCATGTCGTCGAGGCGTCCATCCGCTGGCCCGTCGGAACCGATGAACGTCCTCGAGCCGCGTCTGCGTGCCATCCGGCTCGAGCTGGCCGCGGAGAGAACCGGGGGACGCACGTTCTGCCCTTCCGAGGCGGCCCGCCGCCTGGACCCGCGGGACTGGCGACGCCACATGGAGGACGTCCGCGCCGTTGCCGCCGGACTGGTTGCGGAAGGCCTTCTGACAGCGACCCAGGCCGGTGACCGCGTCGATCCCGTCCGGGCGCACGGACCGATCCGCCTGGCCGCCGGTTCAGCGGGATCGGAGGGGAGGGGGACGGCATGAACGTGGGCCGTGTGCAGGTCGTGTGGTTCAAGCGGGACCTGCGGGTTTCCGACCACCCGCCGTTGGCCGAGGCCGCGCTTCGTGGGCCGGTCGTCCCGCTGTACCTGTTCGAGCCGTCGTTGCTGCGCTCGCCGGAATGGGACGCCTCCCATTCGCGGTACATCGCGGAGTCCCTGTCGGAGCTGGACGCCTCGTTGCGCCGCCGGGGCTCGGCGCTTGTCACGCTCCGTCGCGAAGCGGTGGAGGCGCTGGAGGACCTGTGGCGACGGACCCGGTTCGAGGGGCTGTGGTCGCATGAGGAGACCGGGAACGACCTGACCTACCGCCGCGACCGCGCGGCGGCCGCGTGGTGTCGGGACCGGGGCGTGCGATGGCGGGAGTTCCGGCAGGACGGGGTGGTCCGGCGGCTGCGTTCCCGCGACGGTTGGGCGGCCCGCTGGAACGACCGGATGTCCACGGCGCCCGTGGCGGCACCGTCGCGGTTGGTGTCCGTTGTGGGGATCGAATCGGAGGGGATCCTGGGGCCGGAGGCGCTGGGCTTGGGGCCTTCCGGAAAGCCCGACGCGCAACGGGGTGGGGAGGCCGAGGCCCGTCGGACCCTGGAGACCTTCCTGGAAGTCCGGGGCGTGGACTACCGGCGGGCGATGTCGTCGCCGGTGGACGGCTGGGACTCCTGTTCGCGGCTGAGCCCGCATCTCGCCTGGGGATGCATCTCGATGCGCACCGTGAGCCAGGCCGCCGACCAGAGGTTGGAACGGATCCGTTGGGATCCGGCGGCGGGGATCGAGGTGGACCGGCGCTGGTCGGATTCGCTGAGGAGCTTCCAGTCGCGGCTCCGTTGGCACTGCCATTTCATGCAGAAGCTGGAGGACGAACCGCGGATCGAGTTCGCCAACTTCGTGCGGGCCTACGACGGATTGCGCGAGGAGCACACCGAATCCGAGGAGGGGCGTCGCCGGCTGGCGGCGTGGAGCGCGGGCCGGACCGGGTTCCCGATGGTGGACGCCTGCATGCGGTGCGTGCAGGCGACCGGGTGGCTGAACTTCCGGATGCGGGCCATGTTGGTGAGCGTCGCCAGCCACCTGCTGTGGCTCCACTGGAGGCCGACCGCGGTCTTCCTTGCGCGGCACTTCCTCGACTTCGAGCCGGGCATCCACTTCAGCCAGTTCCAGATGCAGAGCGGGACCACCGGGATCAACGCGGTGAGGATCTATTCCCCGGCCAAGCAGGCGCTCGACCAGGATCCGCAGGGGATCTTCATCCGGCGCTGGGTTCCGGAGCTGGCCGGTGTCCCCGACGCCTACCTGGCGCGGCCGGAATCCATGCCGGAGGCGATCCAGGCGCGTGTCGGCTGCCGGATCGGACGGGACTATCCGGAGCCGGTGGTGGAGTTCACCCGTGCGTACCGGGAGGCCCGGGAGAGGCTGGCCGTGATCCGTCGGGCCGCTGGGACCCGTGTCGAGGCCCGACGGGTGTTACTCCGGCATGGAAGCCGCAAGGGACGCGGCGACGCCGCGGTGCATCGGGAAATCGGGGACCGGGGCCTCGACGTCGCTTCGGATCGGCCGGATGAAGTCGGCTCCTCCCGTCAGTTGGACCTGGGCCTCTGAGAGGAACGGGGCAGAAGGGATCGGCACCCAACGCCGCAATGTCGCAACGCCGCACGGGAGGGGGAAGGAAGCCGCTGAATTCCCGTCGCTGGACCGAACCACCCAGTGGAGATCGCGGTTTCGAACCCGGAATCGCTGCCCCGTTGGCGCCATGGCGAATGGGCCTGAGGTCGTTCTTCGCCTCCCCTGAATCGTTTCTGCTGAGCCCGGTGCCCCATTTGGTTCCGGCACCGGCATTTGCCATCGCGCCAGGCTTCGCGCACGCTCCGCGGACACTGCTATGGCCGCCAAGAACGACACGCGCATCCCGGTCACCGTCCTCACCGGATTCCTCGGATCCGGCAAGACCACCCTGCTCAACCGCATCCTCACCGCCAAACACGGCAAGCGGATCGCCGTGATCGAGAACGAATTCGGCGAGATCGGCATCGACAACGAGTTGGTCATCCAGGCGGACGAGGAGATCTTCGAGATGAACAACGGGTGCCTGTGCTGCACCGTCCGCGGGGACCTGATCCGGATCCTGGGCCAGCTGCTCAAGCGCAAGGACCGCTTCGACTACATCCTGGTCGAGACCACCGGCCTCGCGGATCCCGGACCGGTCGCACAGACCTTCTTCAGCGACGAGGAGATCAAGGAGCACTTCCGTCTCGACGGCATCGTGACGCTGGTCGACGCGAAGCATCTTCCGTTGCACCTGCACGACGCACCGGAGGCCAAGCAGCAGGTGGCCTTCGCGGACCGGATCGTCCTGAACAAGACCGACCTGGTGACGCCCGACGAGCTGGCCCACCTCGAGAAGCAGCTCCGGGCCGTGAACGCCGTGGCCCAGTTCCACCGGACCCAGCAGTCGAACCTGTCGGTGGAGGAAGTCATCGACATCCACGCCTTCGACCTCGACCACAAGCTGACCCTCGACGGTGATTTCCTCGAGAAGTCGCTCCCGTTCGAATGGAGCGGCACCTACCACCTCGACGGCGGCGACCACCAGTTGCGGCTCGAGGCCGGTCCCGACCCGGTGATGGGCGTCGTCCTGCTCCAGTTGGACACCCATTCCCACGAAACCTGCGACCACGATCATGATCACGGCCATGATCACGATCACGGTGAAGCCCACGGGGAAAAGGGGCACGACCACGACCATGACCACGGACATGAGCATGATCACGATCATGACCACGGGGACGGGGAGCACTGCCATGGCGGACTCCATGATGTGTTGCATGCGGCGGAGGACGTCGCGGAGGTGGTGTTCGGCGGCATTGGGACGGCGGTCCGGCAGGGCGGGGTGATCAAGCCGGGGCGGATCCTGCACAAGCTGATCCTGGGCGAGGACGGCCTCACGGCGACGGTGCGCATCCCGGCCCACGGGAACTACGCGCTGTTCACGCAGCATGGCCTCGACGAGTTCAAGGGCCGGATTGAGAAGGACGGCAAGGCCATCGAGCCGGGCCACGTCCACGAGCACGGCGGACACCACCACGAGCACACCCACGACGAAACCGTCACCAGTGTCGGCATCGAGGAGCGTCGCGAGCTGGATGCCAAGAAGCTGAACGCCTGGCTGAGCGAGCTGCTGCAGACGAAGGGCCAGGACATCTTCCGGATGAAGGGCATCCTGAACCTCCGCGGTCAGGCGAACCGGTTCGTCTTCCAGGGCGTCCACATGCTCTTCGAGGGCAAGCCCGAGCGGGCCTGGAAGGACGAGGCCGAGCGGAAGAGCCAGCTGGTGTTCATCGGCCGCAACCTCGACCGCGAGGCGTTGAACGCCGGCTTCCGGCGCTGCCTCGCCTGAGGGATTTCCCTCGAAGCCGGCTGGAGGCGAGCTCGTCGACTTCGTTGTTGTCGTCCACCGCCGACAGCGCAGGTCCACCTCCCTTCGGGCGTTTCTCAAGGCCGGTCCGGATCCGCCCCTTAAGCCACAGCTGCATTTCACTGTCTGTTTTTCTGAAAAAAACCAACGTTCTGGCATGGGTACGAAAAAGCGCATAGCGAGGTTCCTGGTGCGCCTCCTCAAGGCGGTGGTGGGGGAGGACGCGATGGAGCGGCTCCTGATCCGGGCCTGCCAATCGGAGAGACGTGGACGCCTGCTCCGCATCGGGGCCCTGATTGAGGCGCACTTGAGATCTTTCCAAGTGGACCAGTACCGCACTGCCCGGATGGACGGCTATCTGATGCGCGTGAACATCCGGGAACGGATTGGTTCTTCCCATTACTTCTGGCGCACACACATGCCGCCCAACGCGGTCCGGCCGCTGTTGCGTCGGGGAACCGTCCTTTTGGACATCGGATCGAACATGGGCAGTTGGGGTTTCTACGGCGCTTCGGTCATGGGACCCAAGGGACGGGTGTTCGCCTTCGAACCGAACCCGAGGAACGCCGGCATGCTTGGCGAATCGGTGCGGGCCAACGGCTGGGACGACCGTGTCCACGTCGACACCCGGGCGGTGTCCGACGTTTCCGGGAAGGCCCTGACCTTCTTCCTCTCCCCGGATCCGCTGAATTCCGGGACGTCGTCGTTGGATTTCCACGAGGAGATCCACGAGTCCGGCAAGACGATGGAGGTGAGGACGGTCACGATCGACGACTTCTGTTCCGCGCAGGGCCTTGGGGAGGTCGGATTCATCAAGATCGACGTCGAACGTGCCGAGCTCCAGGTAATGCGGGGCATGAAGGGGCTGCTGACCGAGCGCCGGGTCGATTTCCTCTACGTCGAACTCTTCTTCGGCAACGAAGCAAACCGGTACATGACCTCGTTGGGGTATTCCGCATTCGGGATCGACCGGGCCACAGGGGTGTTCAGGCCGGCTTCCGAATTCAAGGAAGGAGAGTTCGGCGACCTGCTGTTCGTCCGGCCCGGCTTGGAATCGGCCGTCATGACCGATGCCCGCGGGAATCAACCCTGACGCCTCGGGAAGCTGGAGGTGGACGGCAACCTTGGGTTGTCGTCGGCGATGAGATCCACGAGTCCGCGGTGGTAGGCGAACCAGTACACCATACCGGACAACGCGGTCATGCCCGCCGGCAGCGCCAGCACCATCGGGCCGTAGCGTCGGTCGCCCCAGGCACCCAGCAGGCCGCCGACACCGAACGAGCCGAGGAGCGTGACGAGGAAGCCGAGCTTCCAGAGGTCCACCGCGCCATGGCGGATCCAATGGCCAATCATGACGCCGATGTCGGTGACCGTACCGGTGACATGGGTGGTCCGGATGAGGAATCCGCAGTAGCTGCTGGCCATTGCGTTCTGTAGCCCGAGCGCGGCCGCGGCGAGTGGCAGCGCCCACTTCGAGCCGATCGCCAGCAGCCACGTCGAGAGGGCGAGGAGGAACCCCTCCGCCATCAAGGCTGTTCCGTATCGGCGTCCCGGGACGAGGCGGGAGGCTCCGATGAGCACTCCGCTCGCGAGGGCGCCGAGGAGAAAGCCGACGAAGATCAGCGAGGTCGAGGCGGCATCCCCCCAGGCGGTCCGGGCGAGGTCGAGTCCGAGGTGTGAGACCGCGCCGCTCATGTGGCTGACCGGGGCGTGGAAGAAGCCGAGTCCGACGGCGTTTACGAAACCCGCGTTGCCGGCGAGGAGCATGGCGCCGGGCACGAGGAAGCGGACGCCGCCGATGTTGGCCTGGGGACTGACAACCGACGCGCCCTGATAGCTCACCGGTGGAGGCTGCATTCAAGAACGGGCCTGTGGAAGGCCCGGTTCATGCCCTGGCGGGACAAGAATCGGGCTGGAACCCGGAAGCCGGGTTGCCGATGTTCGTCTCACCGTGCCGCCGTTTTCCGCCCCGCTTCGCAATGCCGACTGGATCCTCGACCTCGATGAACCGGTGTCGGCCGTCTCCGTCTCGCCCGACGGTTCCCGTGCCGCGGCGTTGACCATCGAGGGTCACGCCATCGTGGTGGAACTGGCGACCGGACGCCGACTCCATACGGTCCGCGCCCACGAGGGCGGCGGATTCCGCCTTGCCTGGCATCCCCGCGAAGACCACTTCGCGACCTCGGGTCAGGACGGTCATGTCCGGATCTGGGACGGGGTGGACGTCCGCGAGATCGAACGTTTCCAGGCCGGAGCCGCGTGGGTCGAGCAGTTGGTCTGGTCGCCGGATGGCTCCGTGCTCGCCGCGGGGGCAGGCAAGGGCGTCGTCCTCTGGCGGGCCCAAGGCGGGATTTTCCACAAGTTCCTGGAACACCGCAGCACCGTCGCGGCCTTGGCTTGGTGGCGGGATGGCAGCCGCATCGCCGCCGCCTGCTACGGCGGGGTCTCGGTCTACGATCCCGGCGCGGGCGACCTGCTCGAGGTCCTTCCCTGGAAGACCAGCCTTCTTTCCTTGGCGGTCTCGCCGGATCACCGATGGGTGGTGTCGGGCACGCAGGAGATGAGCGTGCAGATCTGGCCCTTGCCGTTCGTGGAGGGCGAGGAGTTGGCCATGTCTGGATACGCGGGGAAGGTCCGCGACCTTTCCTGGCACCATTCCGGTCGCTACCTCGCCACCGGAGGCGGCGAGGAGATCATGGTCTGGGACTGCGGCGGACGTGGGCCCGCGGGAAGCACGCCCCGGATCCTCGAAGGCCACCTCGGCCGAGTCTCCGCGCTGGCCTACCAGAGCCGTGGGCACGTGTTGGCGAGCGGCGGGCAGGACGGACTGATCTTCTTCTGGAACGCCGGGAAGAGTTCGCAGGCCCTGAGGCAGATCCGCCTGACCGGGGCGGTCACCGCGCTGGCGTGGACGCCGGATGACCTCAAGGTGCTGGCCGGAACCCAGGACGGCCGCCTCGCCCTCGCCTCGACGCCGGTTTGAGGGCTGGGTGGCTAGAGGGTTGAAAGGTCGAAAGGTCGAAAGGTTGAAGGGGATGCTGGAATGCGGCCATCGGCGACGATTCCCGCTTCCACCCTTCAACGCTTCAACGTCCCCCAAGAGTTGAGCTTTTCCCGGAAGGCTTCACCGTTTCGGTGGGCTTAGGCCCATGGACATGACCCCTCCAGCCTCCGATACCCTTCCCATGCCTGCTCCCGACTACGTTGATCTTGGATTCCGCCGCATCGAGCGGGACATCCGGGAGCTGTCGTGCTGCCTGGCGACCGTCCTCGGCGAGTTGGGTGAGGAGGGGCTTGCGGAATGGCTTCCATGGCGGGGTGGCGCGGGAACCCTTCCGACCGGGCCGTTGCCGCGTCGTCTTGGGTTGGCGTACTCGGTGGCCTTCCAGTTGTTGAACATGGTCGAGGAATCGGTCGCGGCGGAGATGCGGATCCTTCGGGAACGGTCGGAAGGACCCGCTGCCGAGCGTGGGCTCTGGGCGGCGCAGCTCTCCGAGATCCGGGAAGGCGGGCAGACGGCCTCCTCCGTGGCCGCAGCGTTGCGGCGTGTGGAGGTCGAGCCGGTGCTCACCGCCCATCCCACCGAGGCGAAGCGTCTTTCGGTGCTGGAGCAGCATCGCGTTATGACCGGCCTGGTGGAACGGCTGTCCGCGGACCAATCGCCGGCCCGGCGCTCCGAGCTGCTTTCCGAGATCCGCGCGGCGCTGGAGCGTCTCTGGCGGACCGGGGAGATCCTGCTTCAGAAGCCCACGGTCACGGACGAACGCCGCAACGTGCTCCACTACCTTCGGGATGTGTTCCCGGTCGTGCTGTCCGGGCTCGACGCCCGGTTGCGTTCGGCGTGGGAATCCGCCGGATTCGACGCCTCGTACCTCCGCGACCCGCAGTCCCTGCCGCGCCTCCGCTTCGGCACCTGGGTGGGGGGCGACCGGGACGGACATCCGGGCGTCACCGCCGAGGTGACCGCGGAGACGCTGGAAAGGCTCCGGGCCAACGCCTTGGTGGTGATGCACCGGCGGCTCACCGAGCTGGCGGAACGCCTGCCGCTGTCCGAATGGATACAGCCCGCCCCGGGGTCGCTTTCGGAGCTGAGGGAACGATGTGTCGCCGCCCTGGGCGCCGAGGCCGGGGGGGTCCTGGAGCTGCACCCGGGGGAACCGTGGCGCCAGTGCGTGGAACTGATGCTGGCCCGACTTCCCGTGGAGGTTTCCCAGGGCCAGCTGGCGCGCATCCAGGAGGGCTCCGGGCGCTATGCCGAGGCGCGGGAACTGGCCGCGGACCTCGCCTCGCTCCATGCCTCACTGGTCGAGGCCGGCGCCGGACGACTGGCCGACCACGACGTGGGTCCCGTGCGGCGGACGCTGGACGTGTTCGGCTTCCACCTCGCGAGGCTCGATGTCCGGCAGAACTCCGCCTTCCATGTCCGTGCATTGTCGCAGTTGATGTCGGCCGCAGGCATCGACGGATCCCAGTGGGAGGAGTGGTCGGAGCCGGAGCGGCTGCGGTTCCTGGAACGCGAGCTGCGGTCGCCCAGGCCCTTCCTGCATCCAAGCGCCTCCGCCGGGCCCGAGGCGGATGCGGTCCTCCAGAGCCACCGGGTGCTGGCCCAACACATCGCGCGTCACGGCGCGGACGGGGTCGGTGCGTTGATCGTGAGCATGACGCGCCGCGTGTCGGACCTGCTGGTGGTGTATGTGCTGGCACGGGAGGCGGGACTCCTCCGCATGTATCCGGAGGGCATGGTCTGCCTGTTGCCGGTGGTGCCGTTGTTCGAGACCGCGGACGACCTGGAGCGCGGGCCGGACATCCTGCGCACGTTCCTCGAGTTCCCTGTCACGCGGCAGAGCCTGGCCTTCCACGCGAGGCGCGATGGCCGGGCGGGCGACCTGGTCCAGCAGGTGATGGTCGGCTACTCCGATTCCAACAAGGATTCGGGCATCCTCGCGAGCCAATGGGCGTTGCAGAAGGCGCAGGTGCGGCTTTCCCGGACCGGTTCCGAGTCCGAGGTACGCATCCAGTTCTTCCATGGCCGTGGCGGCACGGTGA
>CAMASJ010000141.1 GCA_945860685.1 Akkermansia muciniphila | reverse complement strand
TCGCCTTCGGACGTCCGGACGCGCCGCGGGAAGACGTCGAGCGCGTGGCGCGTGCGGCGCGTGCGGACGGGTTCATCCGGGAACTGGCGAAGGGCTACGACACCGTCATCGGCGAACGCGGCGTCTCGCTGAGCGGCGGCCAGCGTCAGCGCATCGCCATCGCGCGCGCCCTGCTGACGGACCCGCGGATCGTGCTGTTGGACGACGCCACCAGCGCGATCGACCCGCGGACGGAACACGAGATCCAGGAGGCGATGGCCGAGCTGTGCCGGGGACGCACGACCTTCGTGGTGGCCCACCGGCTCAGCACCGTGCGGCGGGCGGACCGAATCCTCCTGCTGGACGGCGGCCGTCTGGTGGCGTCGGGGACCCACGCCTCGCTGATGTCGGAGAGCCCGTTGTACCGGACGCTCTTCGCGGCGCAGACCGTGGAAGGGGAGGCGGCATGAGCCGGAACCCGCCGATGGGAAGCCTCACCCAAAGCCGCCAAGCCGCGAAGGGGCGGGGAAGTTGCCGCCGACTTCCGAGGCGCGAAGCCTGCCGTTGTGACTTCGGCTCCGGGTTCCCGTTGGCGTCTTGGCGTCTTTGCGTGAGGACCGTCTCCGCCTCACCCGATTGCTCCGACTGACATGGCCACACACGACGACATCGCGTTGGACGAGGAGTTCGCGCAGGCGCCCATGCGGGGATCGCTGATGCGGCGGCTGTTCTCGTACGTGCGGCCGTACCGGCGGAAGTTCGTTCTGAACCTGTTCCTCACGGTGTTCGCGACGGCGTCCGGGCTCCTGGGTCCGAAGATGATCCAGCACGGCATCGACGCCTTCCTGGCGCCCGGGCTGGCGGGCGGCACGGCGGAGGCCGCGCTCGGTGGCGTGGCGTGGGTCAGCGTGTTGTACCTCGGGAACCTGCTGCTCGGCTGGGGACTTTCGGTGTGGCAGGTGCGGTCCTCGATCGCCATCGGGCAGGGGGCGATGAACGACCTTCGGCTGGCGGTGTTCGAGCACATCCAGCGGCTTTCCCTGAACTTCTTCGACCGGACCCACCAGGGCCGGATCATCGCGCGGGCGGACTCCGACGTGGACTCGCTGGACCGGGTGCTGACCTGGGGTGCGGCGCAGGCGCTGTCGAGCCTGGTGACGCTGGTCGGCGTGGTGGCGCTGATGGTGCGCTACGACTGGCGTCTCTGCCTTGCGGTGAGCACCGTGCTGCCGCCGCTGGCGTGGCTGACCTTCTGGTTCCACCGGCGCGGCCGCGAGGCGTACCGAAGCCTCCGCGGCACGATGTCACGGGTCACCGCGGCGATGGCCGAGAACATCTCCGGCGTCCGCGTGGTGCAGGCGTTCGTCCGCGAGGACGAGAACCTCCGGCGCTTCCGAGGGCTGCACGACGACTTCACGGGACGCTGGGTCGCCTCGGCGCGGATCTTCCACACCTACATGCCGCTGGTGAACCTCGTCGCCGGCACCGCGACGGCGGTGGTGCTCGGCTACGGCGGCTGGCGGGTGCGGGAAGGGCAGCTGACCGTCGGCGAGTTGGCGGCGTTCGTCCTGTACCTCGGCATGTTCTTCGGCCCGGTGCAGACCATGGGCGACCTCTACAACGCCGTGCTGTCGGCCGCGGCGAGCGCGGAACGGATCTTCGCGCTGCTCGACACCGAGCCGCAGGTACGGAACCGGCCGGACGCGGCGGCGTTGCCGCGCGGCGCGGGTGCCGTGCGGTTCGAGGGGGTCCGCTTCCGCTACGACACGACGCCGGCCGACACTTGGGTGCTGGACGGCGTCGACTTCGAGGTGCCGGCCGGGTCGACCGTGGCCCTGGTCGGCCACACGGGCTCGGGCAAGACGAGCGTCATCAGCCTATTGGCGCGGTTCTACGAGCCGCAGTCCGGGCTCATCCTCGTGGACGGGCTCGACATCGCGGCGCACACGCTGGAGTCGTTGCACCGCCAGATCGGCATCGTGACCCAGGAGAACTTCCTCTTCACGGGAACGCTGATGGAGAACCTGAAGTTCGGCCGGCCGGACGCGACGGACGAGGAAGTCGTGGCCGCTGCGAAGGCGTTGGGGACCGACGAGGTCATCGCACGTCTGTCGGAGGGCTATTCGACGGCGATCCGGGAGCGCGGCGGGAACCTGAGCGCCGGCGAGCGGCAGTTGGTGACGATCACCCGGGCGATGGTGGCGGACCCGCGGATCCTGATCCTGGACGAGGCGACCAGCGCCGTGGACCCGCGGACCGAGCGGGTGATCCAGCGGGCCTTGGAAACGCTGTTCACCCGGCGGACGAGCTTCGTGATCGCGCACCGCCTGAGCACCGTGCGCCACGCCAACCTGATCCTCGTGCTCGACCACGGCCGCGTCGTCGAACGCGGCACCCACGACCAGCTCCTCGCCCTCGGCGGCACCTACGCCCGGCTCCACGCGGAATTCGTCCGGGAGTAGGAGCAGGGAGCGGGGAGCGCAGAGCGCAGAGCCAATCGGGAATCAAGAATCGCTCTTCCCGAATCCCCGCGCTTCAACGGCGGCGGGTTCCGTCGCAGGCTCCGCTCCGGATGTCGATGGGATGGGGACAACGGATCCTGCGTTGGCTGGCGGCCTTGGCGCTGTTGCCGGTGGACGTGGGGATGACCTGGGCGCTCGCCCTGGTGGTGCGGGATTCCGTGGGTGCCCTCCATTTCTGGGTGCCGTTGTCGCTGGGCATCGCGCTGTGGCTGCTGGTGTACAACGCGCTGCCGCGGCCGATGTGGCTCTACGTGTTCGGCCACGAGCTGACCCATGCGCTGTGTGCCTGGTGTTTTGGGGCGAAGGTGCAGGGATTCCGAGTGGGCCGCGGCGGCGGTGAGGTGCGGGTCTCGAAGTCCAATACCATCATCGCGCTCGGTCCGTATTTCCTGCCGATCTACGCGATCCTCTGGTCCTTGGCCGCGCTGGGCGCCCGGATCTGGCTCGGACGCCCCGACTGGCTGCTGCCGGTGTTCCATGCCGGGCTCGGGTTCACCTACGCGTTCCACGTGACCATGACGGCGGTGATCCTCCGGGTGCGCCAGCCGGACCTGGTGGGCGAGGGGTTCCTGTTCTCGGCGGTGGTGATCTGGTTCGGGAACGTCCTGGTCCCGTTGATCGCCCTTCCCGCGTTGGGGGCGGTCGGCGAGGTCCCCGAGGCCCTGCGCCTGGCCGCCTGGAAGACGATCGACGTGTTCCGGTTCCTTGGCCGCGCTTGGTAGGGGCTTCCAAGGCTTCCGGACTGCGGTCCAAATGGCACTTGAATCGAAGGGGAGCAGCGTAGACAGAATGTCTCTCACATTTGATCCCAACCGCATGAACCTCGGCGACATCCTCACCCCCCGGCAGATCGTCCCCGAACTGAAGGCGAAGAATCGTTGGGAAGCCATCGACGAGCTGATCTCCTGCCTTGTCGATGCGGGCAAGGTTCTCCCGGAGAACCGTGAGGCCATCACCCAGGTGGTGAAGAAGCGCGAGACCTCGATGAGCACGGGGATCGGATTCGGCATCGGCATTCCCCACGCCTCCACGGAACTCATCACCGAGGTGGTGGCGGCGTTCGGGCGTTCGAAGGCCGGGGTGCAGTTCGACTCACTGGACAACCAACCGGTCCACCTGGTGACCCTCTTCCTGGTTCCGGCGGGCCAGTTCCAGAAGCATCTCCACACGTTGGCGGGCATCGCCAAGGTGCTCCGCAGCGAGGCCTTCCTGAAGGCGCTCGAGGCGGCTCCCGACGAGGCTGCGATGATGAAGATCATCCGGGACTTCTCCGCGGGCTCCCGCTGAGCGGGCTTCCGCACGGTGCCGGGCCGAACCCTCCCGGCGCGCATCCCATCCCATGTTCCACCTGGAAATCGAAACGCGGCTCCGTGCCGCCGTCTCCGCCGTCGCCCCCTCCGCCGACCTGGCCACGGTGCAGGTCCGTCCGGCCGCCGAGGCCCGCTTCGGGGACTTCCAGAGCAACTCCCTGATGGCGGTGGCCAAGGCGCTCCGCCTGAACCCGCGTCAGCTCGCCACCGACGTGCTCGCCCGGCTCGACATCGCCGACCTCTGCGAGCCGGTGGAGATCGCCGGCCCCGGCTTCCTGAACTTCCGCCTGCTGCCCGGCGCGTTGGCGCGGTTGCTCGGGGAGGCGCTTGGTGGAGGCCACCTGTTCTTCCGCCCGGCGGCCTCGCCGCGGTCGGTGGTCATCGACTTCTCCTCGCCCAACGTCGCGAAGCCGATGCACGTGGGCCACATCCGCTCCACCGGCATCGGCGACGCCCTCCAGCGCATCTGGCGCCTGCTGGGCCACCGCGTCGTCTCCGACAACCACATTGGCGACTGGGGCACCCAGTTCGGAAAGTTGCTCGTCGGCTGGAAGACCCTGCTCGACCGCGACGCGCTCGACCGTGATCCCATCGCCGAGATGGAACGGCTCTACAAGGAGGTGAACGCCCGGTGCGACGCCGATCCGGCCACCCTCGACCGCGCCCGCCGCGAACTCGTCCGGCTCCAGTCCGGCGACGCGGAGAACCTCGGGATCTGGAAGGAGATGATCCGGCTTTCCCAGGTGCAGTTCGACACCCTGTACGGGCGTCTCGGGGCGCGGTTCGACGTCACCCTCGGCGAGAGCTTCTACAACGCGGAGCTTCCCGGCGTCGTTGAGTCGCTCGTCGGCGCCGGCGTGGCCCGAGAGAGCGAAGGCGCCGTCGCCGTGTTCAGCGACCATACGCTGCCGCCGAAGGAGGATCCGCTGCTGGTGAGCAAGGACGGCGAGTGGGTGGACATCCCGGCCCTGATCCGCAAGAGCGACGGCGGGTTCAACTACATGACCACCGACCTCGCCACCATCGCCTACCGGCTGCGGACCTGGTCGCCCGACGAGATCCTCTACGTGGTGGACGACCGCCAGTCGGGTCATTTCCGGGGGTTGTTCCACGTCTTCTCGCGGTGGCGTCCGGACGACTTTCGCAAGGCGCAGCTGCGTCACATCGGCTTCGGCAAGATCCTGGGCGAGGACGGCAAGCCGTTCAAGACGCGGTCCGGCGACACGGTGAAGCTGGCCGACCTGCTCGACGAGGCGGAGGAGCGTGCGCAGAAGGTGGTCGCGGAGAAGCGTCCGGACCTCACCGCCGAGGAGCAGAAGGAGATCGCGCGGATCGTGGGCATCGGGGCCGTGAAGTGGCAGGACCTGCTGCCGAACCGCCAGAGCGACTACGTGTTCTCCTGGGACAAGATGCTCGCGCTGCAGGGCAACACCGCGCCGTACGTCCAGTACCAGTACACCCGCGCCGCGAAGGTCGTCCGCGACGCCGGAACCCGTGACGCCACGCAGCCGGTGACCCTGTCCGAACCGGCCGAGCTGGCGTTGGCGAAGCACCTGATGAACTTCGGCTTCACGCTGCAGGCGGCGGCCGAGGAGTGCCGTCCGAACTACCTCTGCAACTACCTCTTTGAGCTGGCGAGCCACTACAGCCGCTTCTACGAGGCCTGCCCCGTGCTGAAGGCCGAGGAACCGGCCCGCTCGACGCGCGTCGGCCTCTGCGACCTCTCCGCCCGCGTCCTGAAGCTGGGCCTGAACACCCTCGGCATCGAGACGACGGATAGGATGTAGTCTGTCAGGGGGAGGGTTGAAGGGTTGAAGGGTGAAGGGGTGATGAGCGGACGGGGGTGAAGGAGGGAAGGGGCTTCGGGAAGAGGCAGTCTTGATCTTAATCGTAATCTTAATCCCCTCCTCCTGTTCGGAAGCGTGATGGGAAAGTGGTTCCGGCTTTGGGCTTCGGGAAGGCAGGGAGCAGGGAGCAGGGAGGGCGCCGCATGGGCTGCGATCGTCCGCAGCTTGGCAGCCGCGGCTACGGGAATCAGGAATCGCGAATCTTCCCTCCCTTGTCCCGCGGGCTTTCCGTGACACGGTGGCGCCCATGTCTTCTGTGGTTCTCATCTTCGGCGGTGGCGGCGGCATCGGCTCGGCATTGGCGGCACGCCTTCGTCAACGCGGCGACATCGTGGTCCTCGCCGGACGTTCCGCGGAACGGCTCGCCGCCGTGGCCGATCCCATCGGCGCGGAATCGGCCGTGTGCGACGTCACGGTGTCTTCCGCCGTGGATGCCGTCGTCGCGGACGTCGTCGCCCGCCACGGCCGGCTCGACGGCGTGGCCCATTGCGTCGGTTCGATCCTGCTCAAGCCGGCTCACCTCACGACCGACGCCGAGTGGGCGCAGACCCTTTCGCTCAACCTCACCAGCGCCTTCCATGTCGTGCGCGCGGCGGTGAAGGCCATGAAGTCCGGCGGCTCCATCGCCCTCGTCTCCTCGGTGGCGGCCCAGCGCGGGCTCGCCAACCACGAGGCCATCGCCGCGGCCAAGGCCGGGCTCATCGGCCTCGCCCAGTCCGCGGCCGCCTCCTACGCCCGCCAGAAGGTGCGCGTGAACTGCGTCGCGCCGGGCCTCGTCCGGACCCCCCTCGCGGCCGCCATCACCGGCAACGAGGCGTCGCTCAAGTACTCGACTGCGCTCCATCCGCTCGGCCGCATCGGCGAACCCGACGACGTCGCCGCCGCGCTCGCCTGGCTGCTTTCGACGGAGGCGTCCTGGGTCACCGGACAGGTGCTCGGCGTCGACGGCGGCATGGGCTCGGTGCAGCCGCGATGAAGCCCGCACCGTTGCGGCGGCGGGTCCTGGTCCTGGGCGACCAGCTCGACCGCATCTCCGCCGCCTTCGACGGCTTCGATCCTGCGCAAGACGAAGTCTGGATGGCCGAAGTGCTCGGCGAGGCGACCCATGTCTGGAGTTCGAAGCCGCGCACGGCGCTGTTCCTGTCCGCCATGCGCCACTTCGCCGCAGAGCTGCGGGAGGCGGGACTGTCCGTCCGGTATTTCTCCCTCGGAGACCCGGATCCGTGCCGGGACTTCACGGAGGCCTTGGGCCGGGCACAGACGGAACGGCCCGCGGCGGAATGGTGCGTGGTGGAGCCCGGCGACTGGCGGGTGCGCGAGGAGTTGAGGCGGGCCGCGGCGTCGGCAGGCGTCGGCCTGGAGATTCGAGTCGACCGCCACTTCCTCTGTTCCGTCGAGGAATTCGCCCGCCATGCCCGCGGGAAGAAGCAGCTCCGCATGGAGTACTTCTACCGCGACATGCGACGGAAGACGGGCCTCCTGATGGACGGCGGGGAGCCGGTCGGTGGCGCGTGGAACTTCGACGCGGAAAACCGGGAGAGCTTTGGCCGGAATGGTCCGGGACTGTTGCTGAAGCCGGTCCGGTTCGAGCCGGATGCCGTGACGCGGCAGGTGTTCGCCGACGTCGCACGGCATTTCGGCGGGCATCCGGGTTCGTTGGAGGCATTCGACTGGCCTGTGACGCGTGTGGATGCGCTTTTGGCCTTGGAGGACTTCGTCCGGAACCGCCTCCCGGAATTCGGGCGCTACCAAGATGCGCTGTGGGAGGGCGAGCCGTGGCTGTACCACTCGCGGCTGTCGGCGGCCTTGAACCTCAAGCTGCTGAATCCGACGGAGGTTCTGGCTGCGGCCGAGACGGCGTTCCGTCGGGGACAGGTTCCGCTGGCCTCGGCGGAGGGGTTCATCCGGCAGATCCTCGGATGGCGCGAGTACGCGCGCGGGATCTACTGGACCCGCATGCCCGGCTACGCCTCCGCCAACGCGCTCGGAGCGAAGGAACCGCTGCCGGCGTGGTACTGGACCGGCGACGTCCCGATGCGTTGCCTCTCCGATGCGCTCCGCCAGACGCTGCGCCACGGCTACGCCCACCACATCCAGCGCCTGATGGTGACCGGCCTCTTCGCCCAGCTCCTGGCCGTGGATCCGTCCGAGGTGCACCGGTGGTATCTCGCGGTCTATGTCGACGCCGTCGAATGGGTGGAATTGCCGAACACGCTCGGGATGTCGCAGCACGCGGACGGCGGGGTGATGGCCTCGAAGCCGTACGTCGCCTCCGGGAAGTACCTGCAGCGGATGGGGAACCAGTGTGGCCGCTGCGCCTTCGATCCGTCGAAGGCGACCGGACCGCAGGCCTGCCCGTTCACCACGCTGTACTGGGACTTCCTCGCGAGACACCGCGACCTGCTATCCCGGAACCAGAGGATGTTCCTTCAGGTGAAGAACCTCGACCGGTTGGGTGCGGAGGAATTGGGCCTCATCCGCGCGCAGGCGGCCGAGTTGAGGCGGCGAGGTGGCGTCCCCGGGTGAACGCAGGCTCCGGTGGAAGGCGATTGGCACCCCAAGGCGCGAGCGGCATCCGGATTTTCAGGGGCGGCTCGCGCCTCGCCAATGGCGCGCATTCGGGGCATCCTTCGCTCCCGTCCCGACGTGAACGAACCGTGTCCTCCATGAAAACCGTGGAATCCCCGCACCGCTTTCCGATGAAGAATCTGATTCGCGCCATCCTGTCCGGGGTCGCGGCGCTGGCCTTGGCCGGATGCTCCACGACCTCCACCGTGGACACGCGGAAGGTGGAGCGTTCAACGGTCTATGCGGCGCTGCCCGCCGAGGACCGCGCGTTGGTGGACCAGGGGCAGATCCGTGTCGGGCTGGTGCCGGACGCCGTGTACATCGCCTGGGGCAAACCCGCGCAGGTCTTGGAGAGCGAGAACTCCTCGGGAAGGACCACCACCTGGCTGTACCACGGCAACACGACCGACGAGTACCTGTTCTGGAACTACCGCGAGTACCCGCGCAAGGACGGCTCGGTCTACATGGAACGGTTCCTCGACCGCACGTACGACTTCCGGAGCTACGTCAGCGCGGAGTTGGTCTTCAAGAACGGTCGACTCGAGAGCTGGCGGACCCTGCCGCGGCCCGGAGACAGCACGCGGTTCGGCGGTCAGTGACGGAATCACCACCGGCCTGACCGGCCTCATTCGGAGGGGATCGGCACGCCAAGCCGCTGAGGAGGGGAGGGACCCTGCGGTTTCCCGTGATTTCAACGTACACCGAGTGGGTATCGCTGGTTCGCTCCAGGATTCGGCTCCCCGTGGCTCCTTCGCGTGGTTTGGTGAGGTTGGCGTTCGCTTCCTCTGGATCGCTCGGGTCTCGTTGCAAAGGCGGTTTGTGTTGTGTGGCTGTGGCGGGCGCGCTGCGGACCCCATTTCCTTCCAAACCGGGAGTGGAGTTCACCAAGAAGGACGGTCTGAAGGGTTCGATCGGAGCCAGCTTCCAACTCGGCGATTGACGCTTGGGCAACGGATCCTTAATCCCAACACCTGCCTACCTTACACGAGCCTACAAAGCTCCATCCCCAACCATGACTTGTCTCCAAATCCCACCCGGATCCCGACGGATCCAACGTCGAGGCTTCACGCTGATCGAGTTGCTGGTCGTCATCGCCATCATCGCCATCCTGGCCGGCATGCTCCTGCCGGCGCTGGCCAAGGCGAAGGACAAGGCCCTCGCCGCCGTGGACCTGAGCGGCTGCAAGCAGATCATGCTCAGCTCGCAGATGTTCGCCACGGACAACCAGGACGACCTTCCGGGACCTTCCTGGGGTTTGACGGGTTGCAGGACCAGTTGGGCCTACTCCGCCGTCAATGACGGCACGGCCACCTCCCTGACCCCGGGACAGGCCGTTCCTGCCTCGATGCCCGATGGCGCCGGCGACAACCGCGCCCCGTTCTCGGCCGGTTCGAGGTCTTTGGCCCAGCAGCCCTTCTTCCAAATGGGGCAACTCGGACGCTACCTCACGACCCCGAAGGTGCTTTTCTGCCCGAAGGACATGGCGGAGATCGGCGCCCAGAAGAAGAACGAGTGGGCCGGTCGTTCCGTGAAGCTGACCAGCTACACCTTCAACGGCTGCATCATCGATCTCGGGAACTTCTCGGGCTACACTGAAGGCCGTGCTCGCAAGCTGACCCAGTTCCGTCCCCAGGACATTCTGTTCTGGGAGACTGCCGAGGGTGACCCGTTCCTCTTCAACGACGCCGGCAACCAGCCGACCGAGGGCATCTCCCAGCGTCATCGCGCCTCCCGTTACCGCCGCGATGTCCTCAATGAGGACTGGGGTGGCCAGTCAGCCATCGGGCGCATGGACGGCAGCGCGAGCTTCATCCGCTTCAAGCAGTTCACCGAGATGGGTGGCGGAACGCCCGACGGCATGCCGCGCGGATTCGTCGCGATCCCGCCCGCCTCCGAGGCCAACGACGTCTGGATCGGTCCCGCCTACAAGCGCTGATCACCGTCCGCGTAAATCTCCATGAATTCCCATCGAATCACCTTGAGCCTCCTTCTGGCCCTCTCCTTGTCGGCCTGTGCCAAGAAGGAAGAGGAGGCCCCGGCCGCAGCGGCCCCGGCTGCGGCAGAAGCTGCGCCTGCCGAGGCCGCAGCCGCGGCTCCAGAAGCCGCGCCCGCCGAGGCGGCGCCGTCCAAGCGCGACTGGAACGCGGTCGTGTCCGAGATCGCCAAGATCAAGATGCAGCGTCCGATGACCGACGAGAAGCGGGCGCGCGCGCTGGAATTGCAGGATGAGCTGACCGCGGCCGCGGCGAGCGATCCAGCCGCCCGCGAGGCGTATCAGAACCTCGCGCGCATCCTCAACGGTCGCTGACGTGCCGTTGTTCCCTTCAAGCGCCCGGTTCGCCGGGCGCTTTTTCGTTTTCCGAAGATGAACGCGCGCCTCCTCGTCCTGCTGTCGCTGCTGCTGCTGGCCGGCATCGCGGCCTATTGGCGTCGATCTTCCAAGGCCAGTCCGACGGCCGCCCGCGAGCTCCAGGCCGAGCAATCCGCCCGTCGTTTCCTGCGCTTGCGCGACGCCGAGGCGGAGGCGGATCGCACGGTCTGGTCGGCGACCGAGCCCCATGTCCGCGTGGAGTCCGCGCTGGCGGCCCGCGTGGAAGAGGCTTCCGCACGACGGGATTGGTCCGCCTTCGCGCCGACGTCCGGCGGTCTGCCCGTTCCCGACCGCACGCCGTTGATCTGGCTGCGGGCCGATCTGCTGTCGGTCCGGCGCCTGGAATCCGATGGTGTCTTGGAGTCGGAACTCCGGGGTGAAGCGGTCTTCCGGACCGAAACGCAAACCCCAGGGAAGGGAGCGACCCGGTCCCTGGAATGGGAGG
>CAMASJ010000140.1 GCA_945860685.1 Akkermansia muciniphila | reverse complement strand
ATCAGGTGCGGTGGAACCGCACCATCCGCGTCTGCCGTCCCGCGCCCTACGCGGCGAGCATCCTTTCGAACGGAACGCTCTGGCCCCTGCTGGCGGCGGTGGCGGTTTGGTTCACAGCGGCCATTCCGGATCCCTGGGCGTTTCGGCTTCTGGGCCTGTTCGCGTTTTTCCTCCTCGCCCGGTCCTGGATGGCACGTTCCCTGGCCGCGAGTCTGGCTGCGATCCCGGGCCGCCCGCCTTCGACCGAAGGCTGGGTCTTCGCGATGGCGGTGCCGAGGGATCTGCTGGGCGTAGCGGTGTGGGCCGCGGCGCTGTTCGGGGACCAGGTCGTGTGGCGGGGCATCCGCTACCGCGTTGGCCGCGACGGCCGTCTCACCCGGGAGCGTTGAACCGGGGAAAGGATCGAAAAGCCAGGGTGGCCTTCCTCGGCGCACTGCTCGGTCGGAGGTTGCGGGACTGAGGGCGAGAGACTCCTGACGTCGTCTCCTACGAGTGCACGTGGTAGGAGACGAGGTGACGAGTCTCTGTCATTCCCCGGCGCCTTGCTTGGTCGAGCGTCGTGGACTGGGGGGCGAGAGACTCCTGACGTCGTCTCCTACAGGTGCAGGGGTCAGGAGACTCGGCGACGATGTCGCAATCGTGACGTTTTTCCGGAGCGGTTCCTGGGTTAGCGTCCTGCTCATGTTCCGGATTGGGCTTCTTGTTCGGGTGCTGTTCGCCCTGCTGCTGCTGGGGTCGTTTCCCCTGGTCCGCCTTCGGGCGGGAACGGGTTCCGGTGGCCTGCTGGATGGCGGTCTGCTCGGACACTACTTCGCCAATGCCGACCTCCAGGGCGAACCGGCCTTCGATCGCCGCGACGTCCGACTCGACTTCGATTGGCCCGCCGGCATCCGGCCCGGCGGCTCGGCCTCGCCCCGTTTCGCAGCCGTGGGCGCCGAACGTTTCAGCGTGCGCTGGTCCGGCAGGTTCATGCCGCGCAATTCCGGGGTCCACCGGCTTGTGGTCGAGGCCGACGACGGCGTCCGTTTGGATCTGAGACGCGAGGGAGAGGCGACGTACATGCGCCGGATCGACGCCTGGTCCACGCCCGGTCGTCACGTGGCGGAGGTGACCCTCGAGGCGGGTGTCCGGCACGAGCTGCGGATCGAGTACCGCCAGGACTCGGGTCCGGCTCGGATGCGGCTGCTCTGGAGCGGTCCGGGGTTCGCGGAGCAGGTCTTGGACGTGGCGTCGCTCGCGGCGTTGAACATGGATACCTACGCCGACGAGATCTGGGCCAACGCGATGGATGGGGCCCGCGACGAGTGGCGTGATCCGGGATTCGGCGAGGACCGGGCGACTTGGCCGCAACGGGACCCCGATGGATGGCCGCGGGGCGACGGTGCGATCATCGTATGGGAAGGCGCCGAGCCCGCGTCGGTCGCCGGGACCTACCGCCTCAGCTTCGAGGGTCGGGCCCGGGCCGCGTTCCAGGGTGTGGCCGGGGAGTTCTTCGTCGACGGACGGAGCGTCGGCAACGTGTTGCCATTCGGTGCGGGCTGGGATGCCGCGTCCAACCGCACGGTCGCCGAGGTCCGCATCCAGCCGTTGGACATCCTCTTCCTGTATCTGACCGAGACGCGGCGATCGCCCTCGGACACAGCCGCGACCGGAGTCCGACGGATCGCGTTGGAGCGACCGGAGTCGGTGGGATCGGCCGTTCCGCAGCCGGCCGGGAGCCGGTTCGACGTCCGCGCCCTGCGCGCGTTCGGGCGTTACTCCGCCCTGCGTTGGATCAGCAACTTCGAGACGGAACGCACCTGGTCGGACCGCGTCCGTCCGGCGTACTCGACGCATCGC
This sequence comes from Akkermansia muciniphila, assembly GCA_945860685.1. GTDB lineage: Bacteria > Verrucomicrobiota > Verrucomicrobiia > Limisphaerales > UBA9464 > SXXZ01. Next base: position 9,272 of record CAMASJ010000140.1, on the reverse strand, counting down.
GACGTGGGTTCGCTGCGTCACTGGGAGCTGATGGTCCAGCTGTCGAACGAGACGGGGAAGGACCTCTACGCCTGCATTCCCCACCGGGCGGACGACGACTACGTGCGCAAGGTGGCCCGGCTGATTCGGAACGGTTCGGACGGCGTGGATCCGTATGGCGCGCCGCGGGTGGATCCGGTGCATCCGCCGTTGAATCCGAACCTACGTGTGTACCTGGAGCGGGGGAACGAGATCTGGAACTTCTCCTTCAGCCAAGGGCCTGAGAACGCGGAGGACGGCAGGCGGGAGGTGGTGTTGGGAACGGAGGAAGGCTGGATCCTCGACTTCGACGGCATGAATCCGACGGGTGACTCCTTCTACCGGTGGCATGCGCTGCGTTCGTTGCGGATGAGCCGGATCTTCCGCTCGGAGTTCGGGGACGGCGCGATGGGGACGCGGGTGCGTTTCCTGTTGGAGTACCAGTACGACAACTTCCAGGGCACCGCGGAGACGGCCTTCGACTTCCTCGACCGGTACTTCAACAACGCGGACGGGGTGGCCCACGTGGCGGAGCCCCATCCGGTGCGACGCGACTTCTGGGGTGGTGGTGGTGCGGTCTACTACAGTTCGGGCAACCCGCAGGGGACGCAGTCGCACACGCCGGTGGTGGACGGCGGCTTCGAGGCGCCGGTGTTGGCGGACGGCGCGCCGGTGGCGATGCCCGCGGGATCGGGGTGGAACGCGCAGGGAACGGCAGGATTGTTCGGTCGAAGGTCCGCCCCGTCGGCCTTCTCGGTGCAAACGTTCGGCCCGGTGATCCCGGCGCCGGATGTCCGGAGGCTCCTGGGACTCCGTTTCACGACCGGCGCCACGCCGTTGGCGGTGTACGAGCTGGGTCGCCGGATCCCACACGGACCAAAGCGGGACCACGACCTTTGGTTGCTCCGGGCGTCCGACCGGTCGGTCGTGGCCCAGGGGCGGACTTCGACCGCGGATCCTTTGGTGGACGTGAGCTCGGTGGTGAGGCTGGGAACTCCCGCGCTTTTGGAGCCGAACACGTCCTACCTGCTGTTGAGTTCCGAGGATCAGGCCGGCGACACCCTGCACGGCACGAACACGGTCGTGACGGGGCTGCACGGGATCACCATCGACGGGGCGGTCCGAGCGGAATACGGCCAACCGGACTGGGAACCGGCCACCTGGACCGTGCATCCCGAAGGTCCACCGGGATCCAGCTACGGACCATTGGTGATGGGGGTCGTCGTGGCGGCGAATCCGCCCTTGGCGGGATTCCCGCCGGATCCGCCGCAGGGGGCGCAGGGCCTGTGGTTGGCCGGGACCAGTTCGGTCAGCCGGGTCGTGAACTTCGCATTGCCGGGAACCTATGCGCTGCGCTTCCAGGCGGCGGCCCGGCCGGATCGGGAGACCGGAGTGTTCTTCGAAATCGACGGCCGCAACATCACGCCGCGCGCGGCCTCCCATGAGGGGCCGGTCGGGGAGCACTGGGTGCCGGGAATCGGCTTCAACCGGGATTCCCGTCGGTTCGAGAACAACGGGTCCTTCGTCTTCGAGGTGGCCGAGGCCGGGCCGAAGACGCTGCGGGTCACCTCCACCGGATACTCGCGGTACTTCAATCCGTTCGAAGTGTCCGTGAATCCGGATCGGGCGGTTTATTTCGACGCGTTCGAGGTGGTGTCGGTGGACGCCCTTTTCGCCGGGGGAATTCCTTCCGGCGGCGAAGCGAACGGGCAGCCCTCGGAACGCCTTGAATCCCACGCCGCGGCCGTGGCCTCGCAGGCCCGTTATGCGCAGGCCTTCGGGCTGGAGGTGGTCGCCTACGAGGGCGGTTGGTCGTTGGGCGGCGATTTCGGCGCGGTGCCGATCCAGAACTGGGCGAAGTTCCGGGATCCTCGGGCACGGCGGACGGCGGTGGACTCGATGGACCTTTTCGCGCGCTCCGGCGGCGCCCTCTACACCTGGGGCACCTACACGACGTGGCCCCGGGGTTCGATGCAGGACGCCGGCCTCTTCCCGCTGACGATCGGGGTGGACGAGCATGGATCCTCGCTCCCGCCCGAGCCTTCGAACGGCGTCGATGTGCCGGCACGTTTGACCACTTCGGCGGCGCGCTGGGCGTTGTCCGCGGAGCCGGCCTCCGGCCGGATCTCAGGACCCGGGGGCTGGATCGGCTGGAACCTCCTGGCGCGGACGGCGGGCGAATACCGTTTGGAAGTCGCGACCACGAACGCGGGGCGCCTGCGGGTGCTGGTGGACGGCCTGACCGCGGCGGAAGGCGTCGACGCCGGCGGAATCGTCGTCCTGCCAGTCCGTTGGGGGCGTGGGCTCCATTCCGTCCGCGTCCAGGCGCTGTCCGGCGAACCCGTCGTGCGGTCGCTCGACGTCGCCCTGGACGGAACGCCGGACTCGCCGGCGCTCCGCGTCGAGGACGGCGATGGCCGGATCACGCTGCGTTGGTCCGAGCCGACCTCGGGTCCGGTTCCCACGGGTTACGAGGTGCGGTACGGCACGACCTCGGGCAACTACCCGAGATCGATCGACGTGGGGGCGGCCCGGGAGAGCGTGGTGACGGGACTGTCGAACGGCGTGCCCCACTACTTCGCGGTCTTCCCGCGCAACGCGGTGGGGCAGGGACGCCGTTCGGCGGAGGTGTCCGCGACGCCTTTCGCCGATGGAGAACGGGTGGGTCTGGTGGCGTTCGAATTCACCGGCGCCATGGGGAACGAGGTGTCCTTGGCGCCGGGTCGGATTTCTTCGCGCGTGGTTGCGGGTCCGTTGGTCCGCGGTCCCGGACTGGTGCCGACGACCTATCTCGACTTCGCGCGGAACACCTTCGGAAGCGAGGCGCGAGGGGACCGCTACGCGCAGGACCTGGCCGCGTCGATGGCGGCTGGACAGCACTACGAATGGACCGTGGCCCCGGCGGCCGGACGTCGGCTCACCCTTGAGGCGCTGAGGTTCCGGCCCTACTTCCAGAACGTCTTCGGCGGCGAGACGGATCCGAGGGGCGCGGGCGTTTCGGTCAGCACCAATGGACGGGACTTCGTGGCGGTGGCGGCGGTCGGAACGCCGACCTTCGACGGGAACGGCGAATTCCTGGTGGAGCTCGGCGCCCTGGGGTTCCTCGCCGCGGTGGCGGACCCGGTGGTCCTTCGGATCCATCTCCATGGGAACGGACCTTTCGAGTTCACCGGCTTGGGCGGCGTTGGCGACGACGTGGTGCTGGAGGGAAGGATCGGATCGCCGGCGGTCGTCCCGAAACCGCTGTTGGCGGCGTCGCTCGAGGGAACCGGCGTCGTCCTTCGGTTCCAACCCCGTCCGGGAGTGGACGAGGTGCTCGAACGTTCCGTGGACCTCGGCGTCTGGGTTCCGGTCTCGACCGGGGTGCTGCCGGATGGCCGCCGGGAGTTCCGCGAGACGCCGGGAAACAGCCCGGGATTCTTCCGTCTGCGGCCCTGAGGCTAAGGAAGGGAGCCTCACGCGGAGCCGCAAGGGCGCCAAGGGAACGGATGCCGCGATTCGTACACGGATTCCCACGGATCCCGCGGATTTCTGAATCGGACGCCCGAGGTCTATCGGCTTCCACTTTGCTTCTTTGCCTGAGGTCCCTTCTTGCGGGAGGTGGGGCGCTTAGGGACGCAGCATCGCGAGCGTCCAGGCGGCTGCGGTCGTGGCGGCGAAGGCGGCCATCCAGGCGCGGTCGCCACGTTCCCAGCGCCACCAGGAGACAAGCGCCCCGAGGACGGTGCCGCCGAGGAATCCACCGAGGTGGGCGAGGACGTCGGCGGCGGGATCCACGCCGACCACGAGGAACAGGAACGAACCCGCGGCGAGGCCGCCGAGCACACGCCGTGAGGCGTGGCGACTCACCTTCCACCACGTCACGGCGTGCCCTGTGAGCAACCCGACGGCGCCCATGACCACGCCTGAGGCGCCTAGGCCGAGGTACGGAGTGCCGCGAGCGGCCATGGCGAAGGCGTTGCCGGCGGCCCCGGCCGCGAGGGTGAGGGCGAGGGTGGTGCCGGGACCGAAGCGTCCCATGGCGAAGCCCATCGCGACACCGCCGGTGAGGGTGTTCGCCGCGAGGTGGGCGACGTCGGAATGCAGGGAGGTCGCGGTGAAGGCCCGCCACCACGCACCGGCGCGGACAACCTCCGAGTCGAAGCGTCCCGCGGAGAGCAGGGAATCCCGGAAGACGTGGACGAGGATCAACGCCGCAGCCCAGAGGACCGCGCCGTGGTGGAAGACGACGCCGGCGGATGGCAGTTCGCGGCGCCAGGCGAAGCGGCGGTTCTCCCGACGGAACAACCGGATCGCCTCCCGGGCCCGTTCCAGGTCGCCTGCCGGCACCTGCAGCGTCCAAGCACCGGAGGGCGAGGCCGGTTCGATCACCGCCTCGATCCCCTGGCTGGCGAGAACCAGTCCCCAGTCCATCGCCTGCCGCTCGGAATGCGCCAGCAGCAAGCCCGTCGCCGGCCCAATGGCGGGAGTCGTCGTCGTCGCCGTGGATTCCACGCCGCGGATAGTCGCGGACGCGGCGCCCGGGGCAAACCGGATTGCCCCGGGCGCCACCGCGGCGCGGAAACCGTTCAGCGCTTCTCCACGTCGATCGTTCCGCCGAGGAGGATGCGCTGGTCGCCGAACTCGTGCGTGAAGTAGGCCTTCAGCGGGATCTTGCCGTCCTTCGCCGCGCCGAATTCGAGCACCATGGGAAGGGCCAGATCGCAAAGATAGTCGGACTGACCGGGGCGGAGCACCTTGTTCTTCGTCGACGCGGACACCTCCATGAAGTCGCTGGACGCGTCCAGTTGGATGCGGATCGACTCCAATTCCGGCTTTTTCGGGATTTTCCCGAGCTTCTCGGCCGCGGCGGCGTCGCCCTTGAAGGCCTTGTCCAGGAGCGGCGCGGCGAGGGTGTGGCGGGCTGCACCGGCCAGGCGCGCGATCTCGACAGAAGGACCGCCCTGGGCGTCGCGATACAGTGTCAGCGTGTCCCCCTTGAGGACAGCACGGGAGACCTTCCAGGACTCGCCGAGCATCGTCCCCGCGAGGGGTGCGTCGGGAATGCGGACGTCGGCCAAGCGCCGGACGGCGCGGAGCGCGTCGGGTTCGGCGGCTGCGGCCGTGGTGGAGGTGGAGGCCGAGGACAGCGCGCCGAAAAGGACGACGCCGAGGAACAAGGTGAGGACCGGATTCCAGGATTTCCTATTCATCGCCACCGATCCAACCACGGCGCCGGATCCGACGCCCATTGGAGGCTCCCGATCCCGTTTCCAGACGTGCTCCGCCGCGTCAGAACTGCAATGAGACGCCCCCGTAGACGTTCCGTCCGATGGCCGGGTCGATGCCGTTGATGCGGACGCGCGACCAGTAGCGTTCGTCGAAGACGTTGTTGAGGCCGGCGATGACCTTCGCGCGGTCCTTCCACACGGTGAACTCCGCCGTGAGATCCCAGACTTGGTAGGCCGGGATCTGGAAGTCGGCGGTGTTGTTGTCGTTCGCGAAGTGGTCGTCCACGAAGGTGCCGAGGAAGGAGAACTTCAGCCGGCCCGCCAGCCGGTAGATCAGCCCGGTGCGGACGATGAAGTCCGGGGCGTACTGCGGGGTGCGGCCGTCGAGCGGGCCGGCGACGAACTCGGCGTCGAGGAGCGAGGCGTTTGCGTAGATGCTGAGGGCGCCCCAGTCCTCCCCGTGCCGGGTTCCGTGGAGGCGGTCGGCGAGCCCGATGAAGTCGAGCTCGGTGGCGAGGTCGATCCCGCGGTTGATGGAGCGTCCCACGTTCTCGACCCGGGTGACGCCGCCGCGGGTCACCGATCCGAAGCGGTCGTCGTAGTCCACGAGGAAGACGCTGACGTCGTAGTTCCAGAAGTCGGACGGACGTCCGCGCAGCCCTGCCTCGTAGGTCCAGGTGCGACCCGGTTCCAGTTGGTCGCCGACGACGGTGTTGTTGGCGAGGGGGACGGCGTCGGCGTAGGTCTTGGCCTTGTAGCCTTGGCTCGCGTTGGCATAGGCCTCGGCCCCGCGGCCGAGGGTGTAGGCGGAGCCGAGGGCCACGAGCGGGACATGGTCCACCGAGCTGTCGCTCAGGAGGGGCGAGGTCTTGTCGAGGTTGAGGGTCTCGACGATGGACTGGTGGATGTTCTCCAGCCGGAAGCCGGGTGTGAGGCTCCAGCGTCCGAACCGGAAGACGTTCTCGGCGAAGACGCTTCCCGCGACCGTCTCGCGGTGCGAGCGCTGGCGTGCGGTGCCGGTGTCCGCGGAGGCGGTGGCGCCGCGGTCGACCTCGAACGGGGAGTCGGCGACGTAGGTGGAGATCCCGCCGACGAGGGTGTGCGCGCCGTTCCACGCCTCCCATTCGTGCCGGGCGCGGGCCTCGGCTCCGAAGCTGTGGTAGCGGTGGGTGTTGATGGTGTTGGAGTCGACGAGGTTGTCGACCCGCCCGAACGCGCTGCCGCCGGAGTTCCGCTGCCGTTTCGAATAGCGTTCATAGTAGCCGCCCCAGGCCCTCGCCGTGAACAACGTCGACTCGCCGAACCAGCGTTCGAAGCCGACGGACGGCACGTAGCGCTGGACCCGCACACGGTCGTACTGGAGCTGGGTGGCGCGCCGGTCGGTGGCGTAGTCGAGCAGTCCGGCCCCGGATCCGAGCGTGACGCCCCCGGGCTCGCCGCTGTCCGCGGCCGTCGCGTCGAAGTCGAACGTCGCCCGACTGGTTTCGGAGAGCGCGTAGGTCAGGCGGACCGATCCTCCGTTGAGTTCGAAGTCGCTGTTGTCCCTGCGGAAGCCGTCGCCTTGGCGGTGGTCGAAGCTCACGAGATACCCGAGCCGTCCCACCGTGCCGTCGGCCAGGCTGTGGGTGGTGTAGAGGCCGTAGCTGCCGACGACATGCTGGGTACGGAGGGCGCCTTGGCGGTCCCTCCGGGGTTCGTGGGTGACGTAGTTCAACGCGCCGGACGGCTGTGGGCCGTACATGAGCGAGGCCCCGCCGCGGATGAACTCCAGCCGGTCCACCGACTCGAACGGGGGAGCGTAGTACACGGTGGGGTAGCCGTAGAGATCCACCACGAACGGGAGGCCGTCCTTCAGGACCAGCAGGTTCTGGGACTCGTGCGGATCCCCGATGCCGCGGTAGCCGAGGCTCAGCAGGCTGGCGTTGCTGAGTTCGCTCACCAGCAGGCCCGGGATCTGGGAGAAGGCCTGCCGGTAGTTGTCGGTCTGGATCTGCGGAAGGGAGTCGAAGTCGAGGACGGTCACCTTCTTGCCGGCGTAGACCTTGGTACCCTCGACCTCGGCCGGGAACGGCTGGGACACGGAATCGTCGGCATCGGCCTCGCCGATGACCACCGTGCGGGGCAGGGAGAAGGGGACGGGCTGCGGGGTCGCGTCGCCGGCCAGCGCGAGGCGGCAGGCGAGGAGGATCAGCGCGGTTCCGACGGCACGGGTCCGGTTCATCAGGGCGGCGACGTTAGGGAAGCCGGCCTATGGTTGCTGTCGGAGGCTTGCGGAAGGTTTCCGGCGTCTTGCGCCGACCCATTCCGGGATTGCCAAGGGTCCTTCCGCCGCCGATGACCTCGCCGTGCCTGTCGCCCAAGCCCCGTTGTGGCGCGCGTTGAACCAGCGCCGCCGCCTGTTCCTCATCGCCGGACCGTGCGTCATCGAGAGCGAGGAACTCTGCCTTTCCATCGCCCGTTCGCTACGCACGACGTGCTCGCGTCTGCGGATCCCCTTCGTCTTCAAGGCGAGCTTCGACAAGGCGAACCGTTCCTCGGGCAAGTCCTTCCGCGGCCCGGGCCTCGAGGAGGGATTGGCGATCCTCGGCCGCATCGGTTCCGCGCTCCGGGTGCCGGTCGTCACCGACGTCCACACGGGGGAGCAGGCGATCGCCGCGGGACGCGTCTGCGACGTGCTCCAGATCCCGGCGTTCCTGTGCCGTCAGACCGACCTGATCCATGCCGCGGCGTCCACCGGCCGGATCGTGAACATCAAGAAGGGGCAGTTCCTGTCGCCGCAGGAGATGCGCAACGTTCTGGCCAAGGCGGCGGAGGCGGGCAATCCGCACCTCTTGGTAACCGAGCGTGGGACGACCTTCGGCTACAACAACCTGGTGGCGGACATGCGGTCGTTGCCGATCCTCGGTTCCTTCGGCTATCCGACCGTGTTCGACGCGACCCATTCCGTGCAGCTGCCGGGAGGGCAGGGCGACCGTTCCGGCGGACAGCGGGAATTCGCGCCGGTGCTGGCCCGGTGTGCGGTGGTGGCGGGGGCCTCGGGACTCTTCATCGAGACCCACCCGGATCCGGACAACGCGCCCAGCGACGGACCGAACATGATCCCGCTCGACCAGATGCCGGCGTTGCTCCGCCAACTGGTCAGGCTCAAGAAGGCCCTGTGACGCCGGCTGGCACCGGGGTTCCGGTGTCGAGTTTCGCGATTTCGCCGAACAGGCCGAGGAAGTTGGTTTCCAGGATTGGGACCAAGTTTTCGGTTTTGGTTCCGCGGACCTCGGCGAGTCCGGCCGCCACGGCGGCGAGGTTGGCGGGCACGTTCCATTCTCGGCCATCCGCCCCGTGGTGCACGTGGGTCCGGCGTTCCGGAGGGAGCGGCTGGTCCGGGGCGTCGGTTTCCACCAGCAGCCGTTCTTCGGGGATGTTTCGGAAGGTGTCCCGATGACGTTCCTTGCGGGCGTGGAGGAAATAGCCGGGGAAACCGAAAAAGGCGCCCAGTTCCGCCAGCGGGCCAACGAGTTCCACAGGACCGCCGTAGCTGTGCAGCAAGAATCCCCGTTCTGGAAGCGGGCCGCGACGGAGGTCCTCCAGGAGCGGTCCCCAGGCCTGGAGGCAATGGACCGAGAGGGGGCGGTTCCAACGGGCGGCGATCCCGAGGTGGCATCGGAAGACCTCGCGTTGTTCGTCCAAGCCGGCGGGTTCGAATGCCGCCAGGTCCGGATGCCATCGGGCCCGGAGTTCGGGTTGCAGGTCGAGGATCCAGCGGTCCAGACCCGTTTCGCCCACGCCGGCCGTGGAATCCTCCGCCAGCCGGCGCTCCAGTTCCATGGCCCAGTCCGCGGGGCGCGTCGGCAGGTACCAAGGTTGGAGACCATAGGAGGCCTGCACCTCGGGATGCCGAAGGGCGAGGCGCCGGACCGCCTCCCAATCGTCGACGCACGAGCCGTTCACGACCATCCGGACGACCCCGACCTGGGCGGCGGCGGAGACCAGGTCGTGTTCGACGCCAGAAAACCGCTCGTCCATGAGGTGGTTGTGGGCGTCGTACAG
>CAMASJ010000139.1 GCA_945860685.1 Akkermansia muciniphila | reverse complement strand
GTCGTCGCACCCACCAACGCCCAGGTCACCATCCTCGAGGACGACTGCCTGGTGCAGTTCGCCTCCGCCAGCTACCCGGTCGCCGAGAATGCGGGACGCGCGACCGTCGTCGTGCAGCGTGTGGGAGGAACCTTGGGAAGCGTGGGGGCCACCGTCCGGACCTCCGACGGGACCGCCACCGCAGGCAACGACTACACCGCGACCACGACCGCCGTCACCTTCGCTCCGGGCGAGACGAGCAAGTCCGTGGTCGTCCCGATCCTGAACGACACGGCCATGGAGTCCGAGGAGACGGTGGCCGTGGGGCTCGACACCTTCAGCGGCACCGTGTCCGGGACGAATTCCACGACGACGGTCCGCATCGTGGACAACGACAGCGAGTTCGCCTTCTACGCGAACCGGTCGTTTCCCGAGAACACGGCGCGCGCGGAAGTGTGGGTGACACGAACGGGTGGAGTGGGCGCGCCGGCGACGGTGCGGTACACCACGGCGAACGGCACGGCGGCCGCGGGGAGCGACTATGTCGGCGCGACGGCGGTGCTGAGCTTTGCGGCCGGGGAGACCGCGAAGCCGATCTACATCGCCCTGCGCGACGACCTGTCCGTGGAAGGCGACGAGGCGTTCACCGTGGCGCTGTCGCAACCGACCGGCGAGGCGGTTCTGGGGAGTGCCAACATCGCCACGGTCACCGTGGTGGAGAACGACCTGTTCGGCTTCGGCTTCTCCGCGACGGCCGTGTCCCTGGCGGAGAACGGCGGATCCGCCCGCCTGACGGTCACGCGGACCGGCAACACCTCCGGTGCCGCCACGGTGGTGGCGACGACCCGCAACGAGACGGCGGTGGCGGGTGCGGACTACACCGTGGTGAACACGGTGGTGGGCTTCGCGGCCAACGAGACGTCCAAGACGGTGGACATCCCGGTCCTCAACGACACCGCGGTGGAGGCGAACGAGTCGTTCCTGGTCGTCCTGGGAACGCCGACCGGCGGAGGCGTGCTGGGGACGGCCACGACGGCGCGGGTCACGATCGTCGAGAACGACGTCGGCCTGTCCCTGGCGGCCACCGTCTACGCCATCGGGGAGAACACCAACACGGTGGTGCTCGGCGTCCGCCGCAGCGGCGACACCAACGCCACGGCCACGGTCGACTTCGCCACCGCGGACGGCACGGCCACGGCCGGATCGGACTACACCTCGGCAAGCGGCACGCTGAGCTTCGCGGCCGGGGAGGTCCTGAAGACCCTGACGGTCACGGTCCTCAACGATTCCTCGGTCGAGGCCAACGAGACGTTCTCCGTCCGCCTGCAGAACCCCGAGGGCGCACTCGTCGTCGCACCCACCAACGCCCAGGTCACCATCCTCGAGGACGACTGCCGCCTCCGCTTCTCCACAACGAACTACACGGTTCTCGAGAACGCAGGACTCGCTTCCGTGGTCGTCCAGCGCGAGGGCGGAACCCTGCTCCCGGCAAGCGCAACCCTGAGGACCTCCGACGGCACCGCCACCGCGGGCAGCGACTACACCGCGACCACCGTCAGCGTGTCCCTCGCCGCGGGTGTGGCTTCGAGGACGGTCACGATCCCTGTGGTGAACGACGCAGTGATCGATTCGGATGAGACGGTCAACCTGGTCTTGGAATCGCCGGTGGGCGCCTCGTTGGGAACCCCGGCGGCGGCCGTTCTGACACTCCGGAACACCGACAGCGAGTTCGCGTTCTACGCAGATCGGTCGTTCGCGGAAAACGCGGGGCGCGCGGAGGTTTGGATAACCCGGACCGGAGGCGTGCTGATCCCGTCCACGGTCCGCTATTCCACCGTCAGCGTGTCCGCCACCGCCGGGAGCGACTACGTTGCCGCCTCCGGCGTGGTCTCCTTCGCCGTGGGCGAGACCGCCAAGCCGATCTTCATCACCCTGCGCGACGACACGACACCGGAGGCGAGCGAGACCTTCCAGGTCGCCTTGGGTTCGCAGACCGGGGAGACGACCCTGGGAACCTTGAATCGCATGACGGTGACCCTGACGGACAACGACGGCGGCGCGGGCGCGGTCGTCGACGGATTCCGCCTGTCGCTCCGACGTCCGGAGGGCAAGTCGATGCCGGAACTGCGGATCGCAGGACCCGAGGGATCCCAGGTGCGGCTGGAGTCGTCCACCAACCTGACCACCTGGGAAACGCGTGGGACCCTGACCTTGGAAACCGGCGAGGCGGTGTGGACCGAGCCGGACGACGTGTCGGAAGGCCGCTACTACCGCGGCGTGCTCGTGGAGCCGCCCGGCAATCCGTAGCGGGCCTTGGGACGGCAGGTTGCCGGCGGTCCGACCCTATTGGGCGGGTCCGGAATTCGTCGCCGGTGGAGTCGTCTTCGTCGGGACGGCCGAATCCAGATTCGTTGGGCCCGAGGCGGTAGCGGAGGAGGCGGCCGCGTTCGTGGACGGAGCCGGGGGAAGGGGGGATTCGGACCCGCCGTTCTGCTGGGAATCCCATCGGACCAACACCATCACCCCGGCGAAGCCGGCCAGGATAAGGAACAAGGTCCCGGCCTGGAGGGACTGCTGGCGTTTCCGCTCGGCGCGGCGGGGATCGGGTCGGAGACGGGACATGGGAAGAGGCTGAAACCTGTAGTGGTTCAACGGACCCAATCCCCTGGTCCTTGAGTGCCGATTCCGATCGATCCGCAAACGACCGGGATCCGGGAAGGCGGATCCCCCTGCGATTCCACCGGCTTCCCGATCCGCTGGCTCAGGTCGGATGGATGTTCAGGTAGGTGTACTCCTTGAGTCCGCGCTCGTATTCGTCGAGCAGCCGCATGCCCTCGGTTGGCTTGAGCTTGTCGCTCTTGATGGCGGCGTCCACCTGGGCCTTCATCTGCCGCTTCAGCTCCCCTTCGTCGTACTGCACGGAGGTGAGGCACTGGCTGATGGTGTTGCCCTCGATGACCTCCTCGACGTAGTAGCCGCACGGCTCGTCGGGTTCAAGGAACACGTGCACCTCGTTCACGCGGCCGAAGAGGTTGTGCAGGTCGCCCATGATGTCCTGGTAGGCGCCCATGAGGAAGAACCCGAGGTAATAGGGTTCCTGGCCGCCGGGACCCTGACGCAGCTCGTGCAGCGGCAGCGTGTCGCGGACGTCACGGAGGTCGACGAACTTGTTGATGCAGCCGTCGGAGTCGCAGGTGATGTCCACCAGGGTGCCTTCGCGGGTCGGGCGTTCGAGCAGCCGGTGGACCGGCATGATCGGGAACAGCTGTCCTAGGGCCCAGTGGTCGAGCAGCGACTGGAACACGGAGAAGTTGCAGAGGTACTGGTCGCCGAGGCTGTCCTCCAGCTTGCGGATCTCCTCCGGGATGTAGGCCTGTCCGCGGAAGGTCTCCACAACGGCCTTGGAGATGTCCCAGTAGAGGGTCTCGATCTTGGCCTTCTCCGGCAGCTCGAGCACGCCGAGCGTGAACATCTGGTGGGCGTCCTCCTTGCGCTCCAACGCGTCGTGGAAGGCCTCGAGCTTGTTCAGCTTCGCGAGGTTCTCGCGGATATCGAGCATCTCCTTCACCAGACGGTGCTCGTTGGGTCCGTACTGGAACTCGATCTCCTGGCGGGTCTTGTCGATCGAGCCGAAGACCTCCACGACGAGCACCGAGTGGTGCGCGACGAGGGCGCGGCCGGACTCGCTGACGATGTCCGGGTGGGGCACCCCCTCGGCGTTGCAGACGTCGGCGACGTAATAGACGATGTCGTTGGTGTATTCCTGGAGGGAATAGTTCGTGGAGCTGTCGAAGGCGCTGCGGGAGCCGTCATAGTCCACCCCGAGACCGCCGCCGACGTCGATGAACTCGATGGGGAAGCCCATCTTCTGGAGCTTCGCGTAGAATCGGGTGGCCTCCTGAACGGCCTTCTTGACCGTGAGGATGTCGGGCACCTGGGAGCCGATGTGGAAGTGCAGCAGCCGGAAGCCTTGGGTGAGGTTCTCGGCACGAAGGAGTTCGGCGGCCGCGAGCAGCTCGGCGGTGCTGAGGCCGAACTTGGCGTTCTCGCCGCCGCTCTCGGCCCACTTGCCGGCGCCCTTGCTCAGGAGGCGGGCGCGGATGCCGATCATCGGTTCCACGCCGACCTGCTTGGAGACGGTGATGATGTGGCGGAGCTCCTCGAGCTTCTCGACCACCATGATGACCTTCTTGCCCAGCTTGATGCCCTGGAGGGCGAGGCGGATGAACGCGGCGTCCTTGTAGCCGTTGCAGATGATGAGCCCGCCCGGCTGGTCCTGCAGCGCCATGCCGGCGTAGAGCTCGGGCTTGGATCCGACCTCGAGGCCGAAGTTGAAGGGCTTGCCGGCGTCGAGGATCTCCTCAACGACCTCGCGGAGCTGGTTGACCTTGATCGGGAAGACGCCGCGGTAGGAACCCTTGTAGCCGAACTCCGCGATGGAGTTGCGGAACGCGGTGTTCAGGTGCGTGACGCGGTCGCGGAGGATGTCCTGGAACCGGATCAGCAGCGGGAACTTCAGGTTCCGCGCGCGGGCCTCCTCGATGATGTTCGCGATCTCGACCTCGGCGCCCCGGTCGCGGAGCGGCGTCGCGATCACGTTGCCCGCGGCGTTGATGTCGAAGTAGCCCGCACCCCAACGGTCGACGTTGTATAGGGTGCGTGCGGCGGCGATGTCCCAAGGTGCGGGAGGAGTCGGGACGGCGGGTTTCGGTTCGCTCATGGAAGTCGGCGCGGAGGGCGGCACTCTAGGAACGAGTGAAGTGGATTCAAGAGGCGCGTTGGGAAAGTTGCCGACAGGCGGAAAACGCCGCGGATTCGCCGGGAAGGCGGCGGCGGGACCCGAAGGATCTCCGCACGCTAGACGGCGGTCAGGACCCGTTCCGGCGCCTTCTCGACCAGGATCGCCATGCAGCCGCTGGGCGAAACCAGCTCCTGGTGGAGCGTGCCCGGTTCGGAATGGAGGAAGTCGCCCGGAGCCAGTGTCCGACCCTGGGTCTGCAGGTCGCCCGAAAGCAGGTACACCTGCTCGGACCCACGGTGGTCGTGGGTCGGGATCACGCCTCCGGGTGTGAGTTCCAGCAGGAGCATCCAGTAGCCGAGGTCCTTGCTGACCGAAAGCACACGGTACCTCAGGCCCTTGCCGGGTCCCTTTCTCCAGTCTTCGGAGCCGGCGGGCTTGAAGTGGAAGCCCGTGGCCGCGAGGGAAGTGTCGGGGGTAGCGGGTCGCAGCTGGGGGGTCGAACGGATCCGGTCGAGGATGCGTCCGCGGAGCGACAGCTCCGGGGCGACGCGGACCGATTGCGAGGCGGCCAGCGCGGCCGCGGCCTCCAGCAACGCGCCGAGTTCGGCCTGGACGGAGGGATTGCCCGCGGCGATCTGCTCCAGCAGGGCGGCCTCGCGCGGCTCGATCGCGCCCAGCGCGTACGCGACGGCGAGTTCCTGGAGGTTCGTGAAGTTCATAGGCGGCCTTCCATCGCGTCCCGGAGGGCGATCATGCCACGGCGCATGCGCGCCTTGACAGTGCCAAGAGGCAACCCGAGGCGCCCGGCGATCTCCTGTTGTGTGAGCCCGAGGAAGTAGCCCAGCCGCAGCGCCTCCCGCTGGCTCGCGGACAGCGTCTCGAGGGCCTTGCGGATCGCCTCCGCCTCCTCGCCCGCGCTGGTCGTCCGCGACGTCTCCTCCTGGGACGCAACCACCGGCTCGGTCTCGGCCGCCACGGCCTCCATCAGGCCGGTCGCCCTCCGGCGGGCGCGCAGCCGGTCGATCGCCTTGTTGCGGGTGAGGGTGACGGCCCAGGCCAGCGGTTTCCCGAGGCGCGGATCATGGAGCGGGGCGCGCTCCCAGAGCAGGACGCAGGCGTCCTGGAGGACGTCCTCCGCCTCGTGCGATTCGCCCAGGATCCCCATCGCCACGCCGAAGAGCAGGCTCGAGTGGCGGTCGTAGAACTCCGCGAACGCGTCCGCGTCGCCGCCCTTGATCCGGGCGAACAACGCGACGTCGTCCAATGGTTCCACCTTCTCCATGCCTTGAGGCGGGAACCTCGCCGGAGGCGGACGTCGCGCCAATCCCGAATTCCCCGGCCGTGCGCGGCAGCCGGACCTTCGCAACAGGGGCCGCATGCCGGAGACAACGCCGCCCGGGCCGTTCGGGATGCAGGATTTCCCCGTCGAAGGCTCCGCCTTTGGGATCCGGTGTCGGTCCCGTGCGGACGTCCACGGCCGCCTGGTGGTCCCACCGACCGCCTCGGTGTGGATTCCCTCGATCTCGTTTTCCGATGCATCCAACTGACCCGTGCCGGCGTTGAGGTGGTGTCGCCCGCGAAGGGCGATTCCAAGGATCCCTATGCTCAAACGACTCCTGACCGCCTCCATCGTGGCCCTGTGCCCCGTCGTCGTGCTGGCTTCCAGCCACCGCGAAGCCCCGCTCATCACCGCCTCGCCGAAGCTCGACTGTTCGGACTTCTACCTGTTCAACAGCTACGAACCCGGCCGGAGCAACCACGTGACCCTGGTCGCGAACTACCTGCCGTTGCAGGACGCCTACGGCGGCCCGAACTACTTCCAGCTCGATCCGGACGCGGTGTACGAGATCCACGTGGACAACAACGGCGACGCCGTGGAGGACCTCACCTTCCGGTTCCGTTTCACCAACACCCCACGTGGCTTCCGCCTGCCGGTCGGTCCCGAGGGCAACCGCCGGACCAACGACGTCCCGGTGCTCGCCGTCGGTCCGGTGACCGCCGCCGACCAGGGCGCGCTCCTCGTCGACCAAACCTACACCCTCGGCCTTGTGCGCGGCCCGCGCCGCATCGGCGCCGTCACGCCGATCGCCAACGCGGCCGGCGGTTCCACCACCTTCACCAAGCCGCAGGACTTCGTCGGGACGAAGACCTTCCCTGACTACGACGCCTACGCGAACGCCTACATCTACGAGATCGCCCTGCCGGGAACCGACCGTCGCGGACGCCTCTTCGTCGGGCAGCGCAAGGACCCGTTTGTGGTCAACCTGGGGGAGACCTTCGACCTCATCAACATCTCCACCAGCCCGCTCGGGCCCGAGGACGCCAACCGCGACAGCCTCCGCTACAAGAACGTCACCGCCCTCGTCCTCGAGCTTCCCACGGAGTTCCTCGTGGGTACCAACGGCCCAGTGATCGGCGCCTGGACCACGGCGAGCCGCGTGTCCGGCGAGACCTCCACCCAGGTCTCCCGTCTTTCCATGCCGCTCGTGAACGAGGTGGTCATCGGCCTCCGCGACAAGGACCGCTTCAACGCCAGCGAGCCGAAGGACGACCTGCAGTTCGCCGACTACGTCACCCATCCCACGCTGCCTGCGATCATCGAGCTGCTCTACGGCGCCGCCGGCGTGCGCGCCCCGATCAGCTTCCCGAGGAACGACCTGCTGAGCGTCTTCGTCACCGGCGTCGCGGGATTGAACGCCAACGGCTCGATCGGCGAGATGCAGCGGCTGAACACCTCCATCCCGCCCACGCCGCGTGAGCGGCAGGCCAACATGGGCGTGCTCGCCGGGGACCTCGCCGGATTCCCGAACGGACGTCGCCCCGGCGACGACGTCGTGGACATGGCCCTGCGCGTCGTCATGGGCGCGCTCCTTCCCGCCACCAACGCGCCCAGCGGCGCTCTTCCCTTCACGGACGGCGCGACCGTCAACGCCTCCTTCTTCCCGGACCGCTTCCCGTACCTCGCCTCGCCGGTGAAGGGATCCCCGAATCCGCCGGAGATCCTCGTCCAACCGTCCGCTTCGGCTTCGCTCGGAGGTCCTTCGGCTCCGGTGGCCGGCAGCTACGATCCCGCCACGCGACGGATCTCGGTTCCCGCGCCCTCCGGTGGCACCGGATTCATCTCCCTGGAGTCGGACGGGAAGCTCCGGCTGAGCCAGGTCCGGTTCGAGGACGGCAGAATCTCCGCCCGGGTCGAATAAAGGTCCACGTCGGTGGAAACCGATGATCGGAATGCAGGCGGGGTTTGCGATGGCTCGACCGGAGCAGACCCCACCCGCTCCACCTCCCCGCCTCGGATTCGTCCATGAACACAAGCTCTCCCCGGCTCCGGATCCTCGTGCCGATGCTGCTCGTGGTGTCCGTCGCGGCCCAACCGTTCGTACCCCCCGACGGCGACTTCGTCCTGGAGGCGGTGAAGGCCTCGGGAACGGTCGCCCTCCGCAAGGAGATGAGGAGTCTCGAGCGGTGGGTCGCCGCGGATCCCGGGAACACGGCGGCGGCGCTCCGCCTCGCCGAGGTGCACATCGGGTTGGCCCGTGAGGACGCGGATCCGCGCCACCTTGGCCGGGCGGAAGCCGTGCTTTCCCCTTGGCTGACCGGCTCCCGGGTCTCCACGGAAGCCCGGGTGCTCCGTTCCGCGGTCCGTCAGGGAGTCCATGATTTCGAAGGCGCGATGGCCGACCTCGACGCGGCGCTGGCCGCGGAGCCGACCCATGTCGGCGCTTGGCTGGCCCGGTTGACGATCCAATGTGTGCGGTCCGATTTCGAAGGGGCCCGACGGTCCGCCGCGCGGCTGCTGCGGTCCGGCGATGAACTGGTCGCGACCGCCGCGGCGGCGCAGGTGGCGTCCCTCACCGGCAACTCGGCCGGCGCGGCGCGGATGCTGGAGACCGCCGTGGGCCGCAACCCTTCGGCGACTCCGGGCATGCGCTCCTGGTGCCTCGCGTTGCTGGCGGACATCCGGATGCGCCGCGGGGAGCGGAGCCTGGCAGACGTTGCCTTCCGAGGCGCGCTGGCCCTGGCACCGCGGGATCCGCAGATCCTCGGTGCCTACGCCGACTTCCTGATCGATCAGGGCCGGGGCGTGGAAGTCGGAACGTTGTTGGCGGAGTTCCCCCAGGTGGACGCGTTGCAGCTTCGGGTGGCCGAGGCGGAGACCGACAAGTCGGCCCGGGCCCGGGTCGTGGCCCGTCTCCGGTCGGGCATCGAATTGAACCGCGCCCGGGGCGACCGGGTGCATCTCCGGGAGGAGGCACGTTTCCATTTGCGGCTCCTCGGCGACGCCACGGGCGCGTTGGGGTTGGCTGTTGATAACTGGAAGGTTCAGCGAGAACCGGCCGACGCGAGGATGCTGCTCGAAGCCGCCAAGGCCGCCGGGGACGCCGAGTCCGCACGACGGCTTCTGGAGACGCTTCGGGCACAAGGTTTGGAAGACATCGCGCTCGGGTTGCCCCCGCGTTCCTGATGAGAAGAACCTCCACCTGGGTCTCGAGACTGGCGACGCTGGCGATCGCCTGGCTTTGCCGCTTCCTCGTTGTTTCGGCGACCGCCCACACGGCCAGCACGGGGCATCTGGAGATCCGGGTTGGGAACGACGGGTTGACCGCGGACATCCTCCTCGCGATCCGCGACCTCGACGATCTGGCGGGTCTCGACGGCGACGGCGACGGCAACATCGTCTGGAGCGAGTTGAAGGGTCGCGAGGCGGAGTTGACGCGCTACGTGTCCGAGCGGGTGCGGTTCACGGCGGATGGACAGCCGACCCGCGCGGTCGCGACGTCCCTGCTGGTCGAACGGCGCACCGAGGGCTGCTTCGCGGTCTTCCGGCAGGCGATTCCAGGGATCCAGCCGCGGCAGGTCGGCATCGAGTACACCGTCTTCCGGGAACGGGATCCCCTGCATCGGACGCTGGTCCGGTTCGCCGATCCCGGCGGGGTCCGCACCGCGGTGTTGGGGGTGGTGCCCGTTGTGGAGTTCGAGGTCGGCGATCGGGACGGGGGACCGACGTTCCTGGGATTCCTGAAGGAAGGCCTGCACCACATCTGGACGGGATACGACCACCTCGCGTTCCTGCTGGCTCTTCTACTACCCGCGGTCCTCCAGAGGTCCGGGAACGGCTGGGTGGCGGTGGAGGGATTCCGTTCCGCCCTCGTCCGGATCCTCGGCATCGTCACCGCGTTCACCGCGGCGCATTCCATCACCTTGGCGCTGGCCGCCCTCGACGTCCTGCGGCCGCCCTCGCGTTGGGTGGAATCGGCGATCGCCGCCAGCATCCTGTTCGCGGCTGTCGGGAACATCCGGGGAAGGACCCGAGGTGAAGGTGCGTCCGCCACTGCGAACCCGTCGGGTTGGGCCCGGGGTTTCTGGTGGCTCTCAAGCCGCCCGGTGGCGGTGGCCTTCCTGTTCGGATTGATCCATGGATTCGGCTTCGCCGGCGTCCTCGCCGAGATGGGGCTCGAGCCGGGCGGAGTGCTCCTGCCGCTCCTGGGATTCAACGCCGGCGTCGAACTCGGGCAGATGGCCTGCGTCCTCGTCTTCTTCCCGGTCGCGTTCCTCCTGCGCGGCTCGACCCTCTACCGTCGCGGCCTGGTGCCGGGCCTTTCGATCGCCGTGGGATCGCTGGCCTGCGCTTGGCTGGTGGACCGGGCAGGCGGGTTCGACCGCATGCCCTTTTGAGCCGACGATTCGAAGGGTGCCTCACGCAAAAACGCCAAGGCGCCAACAGCGCGCGGGATCCCGATTCGAAGCCGCGACCGCCACGCGGGGTTGGTTTCCGCGACGGGAATCCAACGGCCTCCCCGCCATCCCAGCGGCTTTGCGGCTTTGCGTGCCGATCTCTTCAGCGCGGCGAGGCGCCGGCGAGGCTCAGCGTGATCTCGATCTCGTCGGAGACCTTGTCCTGCGGCGCGCCCGGGTTGATGCCGTAGTCGCTGCGCTTCACGGTGAAGGTGCTGCGGAGCACCAGCAGGTCGCCCTTCTGGTTCGGCACGCGCATGCCGAGCTTGTCCTTCAGGTAGGTGGCCTTCACCGGCACGGAGATCTCCTTGGTCACGCCGTGCAGCGTGAACTTCCCGGTGACCTCGCCGCTGAAATAGCCTCCCTCGGTCTTCACCGCGCCGATGCGGGCGATCTCGAAGCGGATCTCGGGATGGGCCGCGGCGTCGAGCCACTGCGCGCCGAGCATGTGGTCCTTCATCATCGGATTCGCCACGTGCAGCGACGCGGTGCCGACCACGATGGAGCCGGAGGTCTTGGAGGGGTTCTCCGGGTCGAAGGAAAGGGTGCCGGAGACGCCGTTGGCGGTGCCGTTGATCGCCTCCAGCGGGGCGTCGAGCTTGAACACGGCGTTGTTCACGCCCTTGGGATCCTTGAAGTCGAAGCTCAAGGGAGCGGCCGAAAGGGCGGTGGCGGTGGCGAGGGCGAACAGGATCTCGGAGTGCAGTCTCATGGG
>CAMASJ010000138.1 GCA_945860685.1 Akkermansia muciniphila | reverse complement strand
AATACAGGCCGGCGAAGGCGGCGAAGAACAGCGCAAACGTTCCGGAGTTGAACAGCATTGGCGTTGTGGCCGGTGGGAATCTAGCCTGTGCAGGCCACGATGACCCCAACCCTCCATCCACGGCGAGCCTTCACCTTGGTGGAATTGCTGGTCGTCATCGCCGTCATCGCGATCCTGGCCTCGCTGCTTTTGCCGGCGTTGGGTTCGGCGAAGGCCAAGGCCGGCGCCATCCGTTGCCAAGGGAATCTCCGGCAGACCGGCCTTTCCACGCTCCTGTATGCGCAGGACAACCGGGGCTTGGTGCGTTTGCAGAATCCGTTGGCTTTGACCAACACCTGGGCGCGCGTCTTGGCGACCAATCAGAACCTTCCGGGCGCAATCTTCCTGTGCCCGACCTATCCGCCGACGCAGAACACCAACTGGCTCATGACCTTCGGTGTCTGGGTGGATCCTCCCAACGAATGGATCGTGGGCACCTTGAAGGAGTTCCTGCAGACCGAGCGGGTCGCCGAACCGGCCAACCACCCGCACATCGCCGACACCACCAGCCGCGGTCGGTTCGGCATCACCGCCCGGCAGTTCCACACCTTTTCCATCCGCGAGGACTTCGAGATCCACGGCCGTCACTCGGGTCGTGCAAACTCTTGGTTTCTGGACGGCCACGTGGAACCCGCGAATCGGCGCCGGATCGAGGCGCTGGGCTTCATCGGCCTGTTCGAGCGGGACACCTTCGAAGGCTACTTCTGAGCCGAAGAGGGAAGGTCAATCAAGGCCCTCCCACCACATTCCCGGCAGACCGATGCGCTGGCCGTGAACTGGGATTCGCAGCGCGGGCAGTACCGGACATGGCTCGGATCCGAGGATTGAGGCGCCCGGCCAAAGTAGCTGGGATCGATCCCGACGGATCGGGCGGCCTCTTCCAGGAAGCCGATGGTGACCTCGCGGTGAAGTCGTTCCGTTTCAACGGCTTCCTTGAGTTCCAACGGGCACTCTGGAAGACGCGGAAACCGCAGGTCGCGCCAGACTTGCGAGAGGAACCGCCGCCGGGCCTCGCCTTCCAAAAGCACGCAGCCCAAGGCCGCCGGATGGAATTCCTCCAGCAGCGTGCGTTGCAGGGGATCCATGGCCCGGATCGCCGCCGCCGGTGAAAGGAACAGCGTCATCAGCAGACGGAACCGCTCGTCCTCCGCTTCGGGCTGGAGCGCCCGATGGGCCTTCCCGGCGAGCCGCGCCAACAGGCCGGTCATCACGAACAGCAGCGGAACCACGATGTAGAGTGTTGGGAACCAACCGGACAACGTCACCGCCAACGGGGTGGCCACGAACACCAAGGCCGCCACGGCCATGGACAATTGGCGCACCGGTCCCAAGGCGGACTCCAAGGCCTGGATCCGCGAGCGGATCATTCCCAGGTCGAAGGACTTGCGGATGACTTCTCGGATGGCGTCTCCGCGCTTGGAAGGATCGGCCTTGCGAAGCTCCTGGATCAGCTTGCCGAGCCGAAGCGACTCGAGCGGGGAATCGCTCCTCCAGAATCCGGCGCCGTTGACCTTCAGTGCCCGGCCTTCGGTTTCCACCTTCCGAACCTCCTCCCAGGCAAGGAAGGCGGCGGTTTGGAGGGAGCGTCCGGAAGGGTGGAACGCAGCACCACTCGCATTGAGGAAACCCTTGGGCCCCAATGAGAAGGGGATTCCGTAGCTCACCGCCAATCCGCCAAACGGCGGCAGGGGCCAAGCCCAATGGAGATCGCCGCGGTCGTTGCGGGCCAGTTCTCCCTCGACCTGGACCGTCCATCCCGAGATCCCGCGTCGAAACACCACGCCGCCGCGCCGGACCCAAAGCAGGCATTCGGTGAGATAGACCACCACCAGGACGGCGAAGAGGCTCTGGCGGTCGGTCATGCTCGCGGAGGCCGAAGGGATTCCGGAAGCGCGGTGGCGGACTCAGACGTCGACGGTCTGACCGGGCCCGGGCTGCAGGATCTTCATCTTGGGATGCCGTTCGGTGATGGCGTTGGCGATCCAGGCGCGGGCGTCGTGGTCGCCATGTCCAAGGACCACGGTGCGGGGATTGATGTCGGCCACCATGCCCAACAGGTCGTCGCGGTTGGCGTGGGCGGTCAGGTCGAATTCCATGACCTCGCAGCGGCGGCTGAGTTTCCCGACCGAGGGACTGAACAGGAACCGTTCACCGTGTTTGGCCGCCTTCACCCGTCCGCCTGGGGTCTCGGGATCGGCGTAGCCGACGAAGAAGATGCCGTGGCGTTCGTCCTCGAGCAGGCGCTGGGCGAGGGCGTGGGCGCCGGTGTTCTCGCTCATCATGCCCGAGGTCAGGACGCAGATCTTGCCTCCGCGCAGGGACATGGCCTCGAAGTCGGTGGCCGAGAGCACCTGGAGGTTGAGGGCGTTGGTGAGCTTCAGCGACGGCAGCGAGCGGTTGGTCCGCGCGGATTGCAGGTCGTAGATCTCGGTGAAAACCCGTCCGAGGCCCCCGATGTAGACCGGCTGTTCGCGGATCCTTCCGGCCCGCATGAGCTGGGCGAGGAAGGCGAGCATCTCCTGGGAACGTCCGAGCGCGAAGGCCGGGATCAGCACCGTGCCCTTGCGGGCCAACACCCGTTCGATGGCCGAGGCCAGGCGGTTCAGTTCGTCCGACCGCTTGAAGCTGGGCGACACGGCGCGGTTGCCGCGGGTCGTCTCCATCACGAGGACGTCCGCTTTCACGCCTTCGAAATCCGCGGCGCGCAGCAGGGTCTGATCGTGGAAGCAGACGTCGCCGGAATAGAACACGGACTGCCTGCGTCCCCGGACGAGGATGCCGGCCGAGCCGAGCGCGTGGCCGGCATCGAAGAACTCGAGGGTCGGACCGCGATGACGCTGACCTGGAGCGGCCTTCGGGAACTGGGCCCATTCGATCTCGCGCCGGTAGCCGAATCCCTGGAACACGGCCGCGCGGTCGTCGACCTCCTCGTGGGTGTAGAGCGGATACTCACGGATGCCCAACTCGTCGCGCTGACGGGTCATCACGTTGACCGAGTTGTGGAGGATGCGCTCCACGATGAAGTAGCTCAGGTCGGTCATCAGCACCCGGGCATGCGGGAAATACTGGAGGGCAACCGGAAGGGAGCCGACGTGGTCGTGATGGCAGTGGGAGAGCGCGATGGCGTCCACCTCGAGGTCCTTCACTTTGTCGTAGAGCGGCAACGACGCGAGTCCCTCCCGCTTGGGATGCGTGCCGGTGTCCATCAGCAGGGTGTGCCCGTCGATGGTGGTCATCCACGCGCTGGCGCCGATGTCCGAGTCGGGATTGAGGTTCGTGATACGCATCCGGACTCCATTGATACCTCTTTTTTGCGTTCAGCGGCAAATCCTGAAAAAAGCCTAGACGCGACGGGGGAACGGCGTAGGACAGGTTCGTGGGCATTCGCCCACCTCACCACTGCCCCTGATCATGAAACCCCCCCGCATCATCCTCGCCTCCACGGTGGCCGCGGCCCTGGGATTGGTTCCCGGTTCCCTTGCCCAGACGCTGTTCTTGGACAAGTTCGAGACGCCTTCCGCCGCGAACTACGACCTGTTTGTCGACCACTACGCCGGGTCGGTCACCAACGACTACACCATTGATTGGGCCTTCGACTACAGCCAGTCGACCTACAACTTCTTCACCTCCGCGACCTCCGATCCGGACCTGCGCACGATCCCCCTCGCGCCGAACTCCGCGGCGGGTGAGTCCAAGGGCATCAAGATCACGGTCAACAAGATCGACGACCTCGCCGAGCGGTTCGCGGTGAACCTGTATCCGAAGATGGCGCCGGCCAGCGGCGACTACGTGCTGAAGTTCGACGCGTTCCTGAGCCACGGCTCGTTCGCGGACAGCGGCATCGGCACCACCGAGTACCTGCTCTTCGGCCTGAACCACTCGGGCACGAACATGAACTGGGGTGTCACCTCCGGTGCCTCCATGGCCGGCACCTTCGCCACCTCCTCGGTCCTTGCCGGGAAGGGCAGCGACGGCGTGTGGTTCCAGTTCGTCGGTGACGACGGCGCGCTCCGCGGCTTCCAGTCGTTCGTCGGCAACGCGGGTGGTGTCTCGACCTACCTCGACGGCGCGTCGGGTGGCGTGATCGACCGCGACGGCAACGGACTCGGCGACGACGACGCCGGGGAGCCCTACCTGATCAGCGCCTTCCCCACCCCGCCCTTCGAGTCCCCGGGTGTGATGGGCAAGCGTTGGCTCCAGGTCGAACTGAGCCAGGTCGGCAACGTCCTGAAGTGGTCCATCGACGGCAAGGTCATCGCGATGCGCACCAACACCAGCGCGTGGACCTCGGGCCGTCCGCTGGTCGGCTACGTCGACAACTTCACCAGCGTCGCCGGTCTGAAGGACGAGACCTTCCTGCTGATCGACAACCTGCGTGTGGAACGGATCCGCACGGTGGTCGTGGACACCGCGGACAACACCTCGCCTGCCGGTGACGGCAAGACCTCGCTGGCCGAGGCCCTCACCGGTGTCCAGAACAACGACCGCATCCACTTCAACATCCCGGGCGCCGGTCCGCACTACATCGTCACCCCGGCCACCGGCTATCCGCTCATCGGTGCCGACAACGTGGTGATCGACGGCTACACGCAGCCCGGCGCCTCCCGGAACACCGCGAACGTCCTCTCGCCGAACAACGCCGCCATCAAGATCGTGATCGATTCCCGTGCCGGCGGCCGCACCTCGCTTGCCGACTTCGGCAGCAACGGCTTCGGCGATTCCGAAAGCGCCATCCTGCCGGTGTTCGACGGATTCAACTTCACCCTCCGCGGCGTCTCCGTCCTGAGCGCCACCGGCGGCGATTCCGGCGAGGATCCGTTCATCTACGCCGTGGCCCTGATCAAGGGCGCCACCCAGGCGCGCATCCAGGGCAACTGGTTCGGCATCGACCCGGCCAATCCGACCGCCACCGGCGTCCGCGGTGGCCGCGCCGCCGTGGCCTCCTTCAAGTGGGACAACGAGATCACCTCCGAGGGCCTCGTCGTGGGCACCGACTCCGACGGCTTCAATGACGTCACCGAGCAGAACCTCCTCACCGGCCAGCTCCTGGCGATCCACCTCGAGACCCCCGACGTCCGTGTCTCCGGCAACAAGTTCAACTACCTGCCGGACAACTCGCTGTTCAACTACGCCGCCGTCCCCGGCTATCTTGAAGACGGACGTGACTTCGAGTCGTTCGAGAACGGCCGCGGCCACTACAACCTGATCGGCACCGACGGCAACCGCGTCAACGACGCCAACGAACGGAACCTCTTCGGTCCCTTGAAGTACGACGTCTACGCCGAGTTCTGGCGCACGGCCACCGGCGCGGTCATCGCCGGCAACTACTTCGGCTACGGCCCGGAAGGCACGGTGCTCTACACCAACCAGCAGCCCACGGCCATCGCGGTGGTCCGCAGCTTCTCCACGCTCCGCGTCGGCTCCGACTTCACCGGCTCCGCCGCCACGGCCGCCCTTGAGGCGAACTACATCTACGGCCTCGGGGCGCCGATCCTCCGCTACCATGGCAGCAACGCCAACGCCGCCGAGCCGGCCCGCGTCTCCTTCCGCGGCAACGTGATGACCGGCAACTCCGGCAACGCGCCGATCGATCCCTCCGGCGGTCTCACCGCCCAGAAATTCCTGGCGCTGGCCCTCGCCGACTCCACCGCCGCCACCGTTCCGGTCATCGGTGCCACCAGCACGACGAACCAGCTCGAGGTCACCGCCCCTGCCCGCAATCCGGCCAGCGTGATCGAGCCCATCTCGATCGAGGTCTACCTTGCCGACCCGACCGGTCTCGCCGCCACGCCCGCCTCCGTGCAGGGCCTGGTGTTCGTGAAGCACATCGAGCTCGATGGCACCTTCGACGGCGGCCCTCTGTCGATCGACATCTCCACCAACGGCATCAGCGCGGCGGACCTCCGTCGCGTGACCGTGGCGACCAGCTACAAGGTGATCGCCTCGCCGGCGACCGACACCACCATCGCCGTCCCGGCGGCCTACGTGACCACGCCGTTCTCCGCGACCCTCGGCGGCTTCGTTCCCCCCACCTCGCCGATCCGCGTGGCCATCGCCGGCGCGCCGACGGGTGTCGGTCTCTCCTGGTCCGGCGGCTCCGCGCCGTTCCAGGTCCAGTACCGTCTGCTGCTCAATTCCCCGTGGCAGAACCTGCTGTCCACCAGCGCCACCAACGTGGCGGTTCCCACGACGAACAGCTCCTCGCTGTTCCGTGTGACCAGCAACTGAGTCGCTTCCAGAGGGGGTTCCTCCGATTCGTGGAGGAACCCCCTTTTTCCGTCCCGCCGCCCTTGACCACCCGGCCGCCACGGTGCCCCTTTCGGACGGCCCGGTGACCCAGACCCGACCCCCAGTTCCAGCCATGTCTTCCCGACGGTCCGCCTTCACGCTGATCGAGCTGCTCGTCGTCATCGCCATCATCGCGATCCTCGCAGGCATGCTCCTCCCCGCACTCGCCCGCTCGAAGGAGAAGGCCCAGCGCATCGCCTGCATCAACAACGTCAAGCAGATGGGCTACGGGTGCCAGATGTACGCGGACGACAATCCGCGGGGACGCTTCACCCCGCTCACGGACTACCGCGACGACGACATCAACTTCCTCTATCCCCGCTACGTTCCCTCGGTGCGGACCTATGTCTGTCCCAGCACCCGGAACAACGTTCGCACCAACACCGCGCGCGACCGGATCACCGGGGCCGACCTCGGCCTTGTGGACCTGCAGGACGTCGCCCAGCATCCGTTCACCAACGGCTACAGCTACGAGATCTACGGCCACATGTGGGGCATCGGACCCGAGAGCGGCGGCTCCATTCCCAAGACCCAGCAGACGGTGAACACCTACGTCCACCGCAACTCGGCGTTCGGTCTCCAGGGAACGATTCCCGGGCCTGCCAACATCTGGATCTTCGTGGATGCGGACGAGGACGGCTTCTACAACGGGCGGCAGGCGCAGAACGACCGTCCGGACCCGATGGACAACCACAAGGGTGACGGCCACAACGCGGCGTTCCTCGACGGCAGCGCCCGATGGATCCCGGCCAAGCTTTTCGGCTATACGCTCGAACTGTCGCAGGACATCGGCCGCGACTTCTGATCGGCGGGAGCGCCCCGTCGAACGCATGAAGCTCCTGTTCTCCGAGGCGCCGCCGGACTACGCGCGCTACCTGTATCCCTACGTGGTCTGGGCCTATCCGGAACCCGGGGAAACGCCGGCCGACCTCTTCGAGGCCGGCTTCCTCCCGTCGCTGCCGGACCTGACCCGCTTCTACCTCGGCCGCCAACTCCGGCTCCCCTTGGCCGGATGGAAGCCGAACTCCGAGAACCGGCGGATCCTCCGGAAGGGCGCGGGTTGGCAGTGTCGCCTGATCCCGCGGGCGGAGTTCGACGACACCCCGGCGCGGCGCGCCTCATGGTTGGCCTACGCCGCAGAGCGGTTCCATCCGGGCGCCATGCCGCCGGAACGGCTCGAACGGCTGATGTCGAACCGGGTGATCTCGCATCTGCTGCAGTTCGCCGACCTCGCCACCGGAGCCGAACTGGGGACCGTCCTGCTCCACCTCGAGTCGCCCCGCGTCGCCTACTACCACTTCGCGTTCTACGACCTCGGCTGCAAGGACCGCAACCTCGGCATGTTCATGATGACCCGTGCGGCGGAGCTGTTCGCGGCGTCGGGCCACACCCATCTGTACCTCGGCACCTGCTACTCGGAACGGGCGCTCTACAAGACCCAGTTCGACGGCGTGGAATTCTTCAACGGCCATCGTTGGACCGCCGAGCTCGACGCCCTCCGGCATCTCATCCGAACCCCTTCGGAGACACACCGTCTGGACGAGGCGGCCTATGTGGCCCTGCTGGAGGGCGGAAGCCTCGACGCGGCGATCGCGAAGGGATTCCGGGTCGCGCTGCCCCGGTAGGTGAACCTGCCTCTGTGGAAGGGTTGAAGGGATGAGGGGCTGAAAGGTTGAAGGGGATGGATCGCGAAAGGCCCTGCGGCGACGGGCTGGTTTCTGCCACGGACAACGATCCACGGACGACGGACTCCCTGGCACCGAACCTGTTAAGCCATGTCCATGACCCCCCGATGCCCTGGTCGCTTGGCGCGAGGATTCTCGCTCGTGGAACTGCTCGTCGTGATTGTCGTCGGAGGGCTCTTGGTGATCCAGGTGCTGCCGAGGCTTGCCGGAAACAAGCAAAGGAGTCCCCGCATCGCCTGCGTCAACAACCTGAAGCAGATCGGAATCGCCTTCCGGACCTACGCGGTGGACTACCAAGGCGCCTACCCGTGGCTGGAGGCGAAGACTGCGGTGAATGGTACCAACGTCTTCAATCCAAAGGTTCCGTTCGCCAATAGGGTTTCGACGGATCTGCTCGGGCTGTTCCTGTCCGTGAGCAACGAGCTTTCGACGCCGAAGATCTTGGTGTGCCCCACAGATCTCCGTCCGGGCTTGGCGACCAACCGCTGGGATTACGTGGCGGCCCATCCGCGCAGCAGCCACCGGAACCTGAGCTACTTCGTCGGTCTTGGGTCCACCGAGGAGAAGCCGGAGTCCATCCTCGCCGGGGACCGGAACGTGACGAATGCCGCGCCTTGGAGCCTGAACGGGAGCGACGTGGTGGAAACGACACCGGCGTGGGTAACTGGTCGTGATCCCAAGGCGTTTCGTTCTCTTGGATTCGGTGCCCGGACGATGCACAGGAATGCCGGCAACATCCTGTTGGGCGACGGCAGCGTGCAGCAGGTCTCCAATGGCCGCCTGAGAGATGCGATGGCGGCGTCCTCAATGGTCTCCGAGACGGCGTGGCTGCTTCCCGTGGACCATTGAGGGATGCCGCCGTGGCGGCGGGTGAAGGAGCAAGAGGTCGAAGGGATGAGGGGCTGAAGGGTTGAAGAGGATGGGGGAAGGCATCGCAGAAAGACTGGCGGCGACGGGCCGGTCTCTGCCACGGACAACAATCCACGGACCACGGACAATTCCACCGCACCGCAGGACTCTTCCGGCTCAACGGCGCGCGGTTCGTGAAGGAGGCCGCACCCAACGGTCCGGTGCGACGACGGGTGGTCCCGGCCGACTGGATCCACCTCACGCCGGCTTGAACTCGTCGGCGTGGTAGGAGCTGCGGACCAGCGGGCCGGAGGCGACATGGACGAAGCCCAGCGAGCGGCCGATCTCGGCGTACTCGGCGAACACGTCCGGGTGGATGAACTCGACGACGGGCAGGTGCTTCAAGGTCGGCTGCAGGTATTGGCCGAGCGTCAGCATGTCGCAGCGGGCGCCACGGAGGTCGCGGAGGGATTCGAGGACTTCTTCCCGGGTTTCCCCGAGGCCGAGCATCATGCCGGACTTCGTGTGCACCTGTGAGCCGAGCCGCTGCTTCACCTTGGCCAGCACCGTCAGGGAACGTTCGTAGGTCGCGCGATGGCGCACCGAGGGCGTCAGCCTGCGGACGGTCTCCAGGTTGTGGTTGAAGATCTCCGGCCGCGCGGTGAGCACGTTGTCGATCGCGAAGTCGCGGTCGAGGAAGTCGGGGGTGAGCACCTCGACCACCACACCCGGGTTCAGGGCCCGCACGGCCTCGATGGTGCGGCGGAAGTGCTCCGCACCGCCGTCGGCGAGGTCGTCACGGGCCACGGCGGTGATCACGACGTGCTTCAGGCCGAGTCGACGCGTGGCCTCGGCGACGCGTCGCGGTTCGTCGTCCTCAAGCGCGAGGGGCTTGGCCGTGGAGACGGCGCAGAACCCGCAGGCCCGGGTGCAGCGGTCGCCGGCGATCATGAAGGTCGCGGTGCCTTTGCTCCAACACTCCCAGTGGTTGGGGCACTTGGCGCTCTCGCAGACGGTGTGGAGCGAGAGGTCCTCGACGAGGCTGCGGGTCGCGGTGAAGGCGCTGGAGGTGGGGAGACGGACCTTGAGCCATTCCGGAAGCCGTTTCCTAGGAAGGATCGGGGACTGGACCACCGCACCGGACGCACCGGCATTGGACGAACACGAACTCATCGCTTCCCTTAACCTCAAATCGGACCGTCGGGTTGGCAACAGCATTCCTCCTCCGCAAATTCAGGGACCCGACCGTCGGTTCCGCTTCCGGGTTGAACCGGCGATGCGGACGCCCGAGCGTCGGCCGTCCTTGACGCTGTTCGACATCCTCCATGAATCCGACGGCCTGCTGGTGCTTCGCAAGCCGGCCGGGCTGGTGTGCCATCCGACCAAGGCCGGTCCGTTGTCCTCGCTGGTCAGCCGGGTGCGCATCCACCTCGGCCGCGAGGGCCACATGGTGCACCGGCTGGATCGCGAGACCGGTGGCGTGATGGTCTTCGCCACCACCGACGAGGCGGGTCTGGAGATCCGGCGTCACTGGGAGGGCGGGTTCGTCACCAAGGAATACACCGCGCTGGTGCACGGGCGCATGCCCCTCGGGGAAGGTCTGGTCGAAGCGCCGTTGGGCCGCGACGAGCAAAGCGCCGTGGCGGTGCGGGACCGGGTCCGACCCGACGGTTCGCCGGCCCGGACCCGTTGGCGGTGCCTCGGCCATTTTGAACGCGCCGAGGGGATCTTCTCGGTGGTCCGGGTGCGTATCGACACCGGGCGCAAGCACCAGATCCGTATCCACCTGGCGCACCTCGGACATCCGGTGGTGGGGGACAAGATCTACGGCCCGGACGAACGCATCTACCTGGACTTCGTCGAGGGGCGGCTGCCCGAGGAACACCGTCGGAGGCTGCTCCTGCCCTACCATGCGCTCCATGCGGAACGCCTGTGGTTCCCATGGAACGGAGAGGAGCGGCTCTTCGAGGCACCACCCGAGGCGTGGTTCCGGGACTTCGCGCTCGGACGGCCGGTGCCCTGGTTCGACGATCCCTATGCGCCAGACAGGCAGGCCATCGTCCCGGACGGGGACGGAACGGCTACCGGACCTTCCGCGGCGTGCCGAGAACCGGCTCCAGGAGGCGGCGTTCCGGGGCTTTGAGGCGCGCCTTGACCAAGCCCGCGGCGATCCTTTTGGCCTCGGCCGGCTGGCGGTTCGCCTCCAGAACCGCGGCGCGGACCACCTGCCAGCGCGGAGCGGCCTTCTCCCAGTCCACGCCTCCGGTCTCCAGGATCGATTGGGCGCCGTCGCGATCCCCGAGCTGCAGCTTGGCCAGGGCCAAGGCCGCCCGGGGCCGGATGTCGGACGGATTGCCCGAAACCAGCTTCAGGAGGCTGTCATGGGCCTCCTGG
>CAMASJ010000137.1 GCA_945860685.1 Akkermansia muciniphila | reverse complement strand
CCTGATTCTCCGCAGACAATGGCGGCTTTGCGGCTTCGCGTGCGGCTCCCTCCCCTCGACGTCGGTTCACGCTGTGGCCGCCAAGGCCGAGGCGACATCCCCGACCGACTCGGCCCGGCTGGCGAGGTTCTTCACCTTCACCGTCATGGAGCCTTCCGGTCCGGCCTCGATCTTCGCGGTGAACCGCGCGCCAAGCTCGAGGGCCCGCTTGAACTGCTTGTCGGACTTGGCCGGCGTGAGGCTGTACTCGACCACCCGGCCCGCTTCCCGCAGCGCCTGGACGAGACCCAGCGAGGCCGGCCGCAGCGACTCGTCCTCCACGAGCACCAGGACGTCCACGCCGGCGGTGAACTTCGGGAGCTTGCCCCGCGACTTCAGTAACTCCAGCAGGACGACGTCACCCATCCCGAAACCCAATGCCGGGAGATCCACCTTCCCGTGGCTCAGCAGCTTGACCAGTTGGTCGTATCGCCCGCCGCCGGCGATGGCCCGGAACTCGCCCTTCCGGTCGAAGGCCTCGAAGACCACGCCCGTGTAGTAGGCCAGACCGCGGATCACGTAGTAGTCCACCTTCAGGTAGCCGCCGAGACCGCGGGCCTCCAGGTTCCGGATCAGTTCCGAAAGCTCGGGCGTCGGCTCCGCGGCAGAGATGAAGGACTGCACGTCGTCATACGAGATCCCCAGCGGCTGGAGCTTCTTCGCGGAGACCTCCGGATCCTCCCGCTCGACCTTGTCGATGACCTGGTAGAACTCGTACTCGTGGGCCGGATCCCCGCCGCGCGAGGCGAAGAATCGCTGCCATGCCTGACGGCTGCTCAGGCGGATGACGAAGTCCTCCTCGGTGAGCCCGAGGGAACGCAGCGTGTCCACCAGCAAGGCCACGATCTCGGCGTCGGCCGCGATGTCGGCCTCGCCGTAGATGTCGCAGTTGAGCTGGAAATGCTCCCGGAGACGCCCCTTCTGCTGCTTCTCGTACCGGAACAGCTGGGGCATGGAGAACCACTTGATCGGCTTCTTGTAGGCCCTCTCCGACGACGCGACCATGCGGGACACGGTTGGAGTCATTTCCGGCCGCATCGAGACGGCGCGCTCACCCTTGTCGACGAAGTTGAAGAGCTGGCCGACGATCTCGGCGCCGGACTTGGCGGTGTACAGCTCCAAGGGCTCCAAGGGCGGACCGTCGAACTCGCGGAATCCGTACCGGCGCGCAGTGGACCTCCAGGCGTCGAAGATGTGCTGGCGCGCGTCGCAGGACCAGGCGTCCTTGTGCGGCAGCGGCTCGGGATAGAATTCGCGGAAACCGGGGAGGCATTCCATAGGGCCGGCCATTCAAGCCGCTTCCACCAGAGGGCCGCAAGCCCGCTGCCATCGCTCCCCGACCCGCCCCCGACATTCCGGAGTTGCCCGTCGTCCCGGGTCCCCAAGAATTCCCCGATGAATCCGGCCCGGCTGGTTCCGACCATTCAAGGAATGAATGCCTCCATCAAACTCGCCGCGCTCTTCGCCCTCATCGGAGTCGCCGGTTGCCAGAACGAGCCCAACCCGAGGTCCCAGCCCAACGAAAACGCCATCACCGGCGGATGGTCCAAGGTGTCGGCCCAGGACGAAAACGTCCGGAAGGCCGCCGAGGCCGCGGTCAGGTCCGCCTCCAGTAACTCGGGAAAGCCCGTAAGCTTGGTCTCCATCGACGAGGCCTCGCAGCAGGTCGTGGCCGGGATGAACTACGCCCTCAAGCTCACGGTGAAGGTCGGCGGCACGATGCAGAAAGCGGAAACGACGGTCTGGTGGCAATCATGGCGGCCGGTGCCCTTCGAAGTGACCGGCTGGTCACTCCAAAGTGGCCGGTAGGAGAGCCCCCTTTGGATTCGCGGGAGCGTCGTGGAGTGCGTGAGTCCGCTCGCGCTTTGGGAGAGGACACGGATTCCACGGATTCATCCGGATCCACACCGACTGTCGATTTGCGGGAAGTCCCCCTCCCACCCAAACCCCGAAAACGCCAAAGCCGGGTCCCTGTCTCGCAGGCACCCGGCTTTGCGGTAAGTCCTCCTGGACTCAGGCCTTCCAGCCGTGGTTCTCCCGGACCTGGATCATCGAGGCCAGGATGTGGTTCCAGGTCTCCTGCTTGCCCATGACGTCGTTGGGGAACATGCAGCCGTCCCAGCAGATGTGCTGGAACTTCTTGGTCAC
Organism: Akkermansia muciniphila; assembly: GCA_945860685.1. Classification (GTDB taxonomy): domain Bacteria; phylum Verrucomicrobiota; class Verrucomicrobiia; order Limisphaerales; family UBA9464; genus SXXZ01. The sequence goes on along the minus strand of CAMASJ010000137.1, from coordinate 9,101 downwards.
CTTGCCCGTGTCATCCCGCAGCCAGTAGCCGGCGTCGCGGGCGATGTTCAGCTTGCCGTTGGGATCGGTGGCGAGGCAGTGCTTGCCGGTCTTCTCGTGGTCGCCGGAGCCCTTCACCGTCGCGTCGTTCTGGGCGACGTGGAAGTCGATCGTCCAGGGCCGCAGCGCCGCGGTCATCTTCTTCATCGCCTTGTGGAACGCCTCCGGTTCCCAGTGGAACTTCTCCGGCACGATCCGGTGCGCGGCCGGCGCGTTGTAGCCGAGGGTGTAGAGGAGCGTGTGGGCCATGTCCGCCTGGAAGCCGACCACCTTGGGCATGCCGGTCTCCTCCAGCGTCTGGATCATGTACTTCCAGGAGTGCATGCCGCCCCAGCAGATCTCGCCTTCGGCGGCGAGCCGTTCGCCGTGTTCCTTGGCCACCTTGCCGCCCTCCCGGAAGGTCTTGGCGATGAGCTTCGTGTTGCCCTTCGGATCGGCGTCCCATGCGGTCACGCTCGCCGCGGTGTCGATGCGGACGACGCCGTACGGACGGACCCCGAGTTCGCGGAGCCGCTTGGCGATACTGCAGGCCTTGCGCACGGAGCTCACCCAGTTCGCACGCTGCTCCTCGTTGCCCATCGCCGAACCGTCGAACCACACCGGCGCCACCACCGAGCCCACCACGAACCCACGCGCCCGGATCTTGTCCGCCAGGGCCTTGATGCCGTCGTCGCTGATGTCGATGTCGACGTGCGGGTTGTAGAGGAACAGGTCCACGCCGTCGAACTTCACGCCGTTCACCTCCGCCTTGGCGGTGAGGTCCAGCATGGTGTCGAGGTCGATGGACGGCTCGGCACCGGGACCGCCCTTGCCGACGAGGCCGGGCCACATGGCGTTGTGGAGCTTGGGGAAGTTGTTGGCGGCCGGGACGGCGGCCTTCTTCGGGGAGGCTTTGCTCATGGAGGTGATCCAAACCATCGAAAGCGACGGCCGGCCAATCAAGCGCATTTGCCGCCAAACCACCCCTCCTCGGCGTGAGGTCCAACTTCGCACCCTTCGTACCCGTGGTTGTGAAGCCCGGCTTCAGGCCACGGCGGCGTAAGCCGGATCTCCATCCCGCCCCAGCGGCTTCGCTTGCCTGCCGATCCCTTCCGAACCTTTTCCGGCTACGGCGCGGCACCGAAGTCCGCGGCGACCTTCCATCCTTCCCGGGTCTTCCTCCAGACGGTCAGGTAGCGGCCGGTCCTTGGCCCCTTCGGTGTGACGACCTGGAAATCGCCCCAGGTCCAGCCGAGCCCACCGGACTGCTCGCCGGCCCGTGGCGTCCAGGTCATTTCCCCACGTCCCAGCCCGGCCAGCTCCTTCATCAGGGATTCGCGGCCCTCGATGTTGGGGCCGGTCGGCTCGATCCGAAGCGAACGCGGGTCCGCGAAGCGGCCGTACGCGACGGAAGGTCCCTCGGCCGCGGCCAACCGCGCGAACGCCCGGTCGGCCTCCAAGGCCGTGTCCGCATCCGGCTTGCCGGCCGGCAGACGGGTGCAGCAGCCGGTGAACACGATGGAGACGAGGAGCGCGGGGAGCGCGAAGCGGAGACGATTCATCGATGTGTCGGATAGAAGATGAAGGAAGGGTACAGTCCTGGGCTCAGCCGGCGTTCTCCACGGGCAAGGCGCTGATCTCGAGCATCCGCTCGATGGGCCGACGCGCCCGGGCGATGATCTCGGGCGACAGGACCACCTCCGGGCCGCCCTGCTGCATGCAGGCGTGCAGTTTCTCGAGCGTGTTCATCTTCATGAAACGGCATTCGTTGCAGGCGCAACGGTCGGTCGGTGCCGGGATGAAGTTCTTGCCCGGGCACTCCTTCTTCAACCGGTGCAGCATGCCGGCCTCGGTGGCGATGATGATGTCCACCGCCGAGGTCTTCCGGCACCACTGCACCATCTTCTCGGTCGAGCACACCTCGTCGGCCAACATTCGGACCGCCTTCGGGCACTCGGGATGGGCCACGACCGGCGCCCCCGGGAACTGCTGGCGGATCCGCGTGATCGCCTGGTGGGTCCACTCGACATGCACGTAGCAGTCGCCCTTCCACAGCGTCATCGGACGTCCGGTCTGCTCCATCACCCAGCCGCCCAGGTTCTCGTCCGGAACGAAGAGGAGGTCCCTGTCCTTCGGCGCGTGCTCGACGATCTTCACCGCGTTGCCGCTGGTCACGATGCAGTCGCTCAACGCCTTCACCTCGGCCGAGCAGTTGATGTAGGCGATCGTGTAGAAGTTCGGGTTCGTGTCCTGCAACGCCTTCAGATTCGGCGCCGGACAGCTCGCCTCGAGGGAACACCCGGCGTCGAGGTCGGGCAGGATCACCTTCTTCGACGGATTCAGGATCTTCGCCGTCTCGGCCATGAAGTGCACGCCGCAGAACACGATGACGTCCGCCTCGGTCTTCGCCGCCTGCTGCGACAACCCCAGCGAGTCGCCCACGAAATCGGCCACGTCCTGGATCTCGGGCACCTGGTAGTTGTGCGCCAGGATCACCGCGTTCATCGACTTCTTCAGCGCGAGGATCTCGCGGGACAGGAAGTCCAACCGCTCGGGCGGCACGGGACGACGGACGAGGGATGGCTGGACCTCCGACGCATTGAACATGGGCCTCAGGCTAGGACCGGACGACAGTCCTGCCAAGCGCGTCACCACCACGTCGCCGGACGCCCCGCCTTCACCGGGCGAGCTTGCGGATGCGTTCCCACGGACAGACGATGCCTCCGCCACCGATGTCCGAAGGCCCGATCCAGTCCAACCTCCGACCGCAACTGCGGCGACTGGGCCTCTATGGAGGCTCGTTCGACCCGGTGCACCTCGGCCATCTCCTGGTGGCCACCGCGGCGATGGAGGAGTTGCGGTTGGACCGGCTCGTCTTCATCCCGGCGGGCCGGTCCCCGTTCAAGCCGGGCCTCGAACCGGCTCCGCCGGAACGACGCGCCGCGCTCCTGAGGCAGGCGCTGGCCGGGCGCACCCGGATGGAGGTCGACACGCTGGAGATCGACCGCGGCGGCGTCAGCTACAGCATCGACACGGTGCGCGAGTTCCAGCGGAGACATCCGCAGGCGGAACTCTTCTGGCTCATCGGCGCCGATCACTTGGCGAAGCTCGACGAATGGCGCGAAGCGGCGGCCTTGGCGGCGGCGGTGACGTTCCTCGTGGTCCCACGCCCCGGCGAACCCGCCGTCGAACGGGGCGGTCCATGGCGTCTCGTGCATCTGCGCGGATGGCCGCTCAAGGTTTCCTCCTCCGAAATCCGTTCCCGTGTGAAGAACGGGCTTCCGATCGACCATATGGTGCCGCCGGGAATCGCCGAGGCGATCCGATCCCACGGCCTCTACCGCACCACGCACGGGCAACCCGGCTGAACCCGTCGGCTTCCTGAAGCCCGACGCCCGACGCCTGAACCCGGACCACCGTTTCTTTTCGCGAGGTCCGTCTTCGCCCAATGGACGGCTCCGGCTCAGCGCGAGGCGGAATCCGAAAGGGCGTTGATCGCGTTTGCGGCGTAGCCGGCACCGAATCCGTTGTCGATGTTCACCACCGTCAGGCCGCTGGCACACGAGTTCAGCATCCCCAGCAACGCCGTCAGGCCGCCGAGATGGGAACCGTAGCCGACGCTGGTCGGGACACCGATGATGGGACGTCCCACCAATCCGCCGACGACGCTGGGCAGGGCGGCCTCCATTCCGGCCACCACGATCACCACGCGGGCCGCCTGGATCTCGGGCAACCGTGCGAAGAGCCGGTGGATTCCGGCGACGCCGACGTCGTAGATGCGCCGGACCGGATTCCCCATGAACTCGGCGGTGATGGCGGCTTCCTCGGCCACCGGCAGGTCGCTGGTGCCGGCGGCGACCACCGCGATCTCGCCGGTGCGCGGCTTCAGCGGGGAGGTTTCCAAAGTGAGGCAACGCGCCGCCGCGTGGTGGACACCGGCGGGGAACCGTTCCAGGAAAAGCCGCGCATGCTCGGAGCCGACCCGGGTGACCAGGACGCGGTTGTCGACGCCCACCACCTTCTCGGCGATGGCGACCACCTGCTCGGGAGTCTTCCCGGCGCCGTAGATCACTTCCGGAAACCCCTTGCGAAGGGTGCGGTGCAGGTCGACCGCGGCGAAGCCGAGTTCCGAAACCGGGGCGGACTGGAATTCCCTGAGCACCGAGTCGCGGTCGGTTTCGCCACGTTGGAATCGGTCGAGCAGTTCGGCGGCTTGGACGGGGGTCATGGGTCTTGAAAAGCGGAGTCAAAGCTTCATCCGGTCTCACGGTCCGGGCAACCGCCAAACCCAACGTCAGGGTATTGGCGAGGTCTCCGGAAAACTTTCGCCCAAAATCCGAAGCTGGGGCACTCTCCGACCATGTCGTTGCTGCGCACGCCGTTGTTCGAATCCCACCAGAAGCTCGGAGGAAAGCTGATCGAGTTCGGCGGTTGGGAGATGCCGGTCCAGTACACCTCCATCGTCGATGAACACCAGACGGTCCGCACCGCCGCGGGGGTCTTCGACATCTGCCACATGGGGGAGGTGTGGGTCGAAGGTCCGGAAGCCGCCGCCTTCCTCAACGTGACCTTCACCAACAACGTCACGAAGCTCGCCCCGGGCCTGGGCCAGTATTCCCAGATGTGCACCGAGGCGGGCGGCACGGTGGACGACCTCTACGTCTACCAGACAGCCCCGCAACGGTATCTGCTGATCATCAACGCCAGCAGGATCGCCGACGACTGGGCGTGGCTTCAGGCCCGCCTGGAGGCGTTCGCCGGCAAGGCCGGTGTCTCGATGCGGAACGTCTCCGACACCACCGGAGCCATCGCCATCCAAGGACCTGCCGTCGCCGGCTTCATCGACACCCTCATCCCTGGCGCGCCCGTCGACGGGACGCCGGTGGCCACCGCCTCCGGATTGAAGAAGAACCAGATCGCCTGCTGGCGGATCGACGATGCCGACGTCTGGGTCGCGCGCACCGGCTACACCGGCGAGGACGGCTTCGAGATCGTGGCCGACGCGTCACGGATCCTCGCGCTGTGGGAGCGGACGCTCCAGGTCGGTGCCGCCGCCGGCATCAAGCCTTGCGGCCTTGGGGCCCGGGACACATTGCGCACCGAGGTCTGCTTCCCGCTGTACGGCCACGAACTCGATCTGCAGACGTCCCCGATCGAGGCCGGCCTGGGGTTCTTCGTGGCCTTCGACAAAGGCGAGTTCGTCGGGCGCACCGCGTTGCTGGCGCAGAAGGAGCAGGGAGCGGCGAAGCGTCTGGTGGCGTTCCGCATGGCCGGAAAGTCCGCCCCGCCCCGCCCCGGCTACGCCATTCACCACGAAGGCAAGCCGGTGGGAACCGTGGTCAGTGGTACCCAGAGTCCGACCTTGAACGCGGGCATCGGGCTGGGATATGTCCCGCCGGGCCTGATCGCCCCGGGCAACCGGCTTGACATCGAGATCCGCGGTCGCCTCTGCGAGGCGGAGGTGGTGAAGAAGCCCTTCCATCGCAAGGCCTGAAGGCTGGCTTACCCCGCCCACGGGGTGGGACCGCGGAACCAAACCAACCAAAAAGGGCGTCTTTAGGGACGCCCTTTTCCGTTGGCAGCCGCGGGGATCAGCCCACGCCCTCGGCGGGATCCGCTGCCAGGGAATCAAGGCGCCAACAGGGAGTCCGCTACGGATCAAAAAAGCCGACCAATGGCCCTTGGTCGGCTCTCTCAACGGAAACCCACGGGTTTCCTTTCCATCCCCTCCGAGGGACTTGTGCCCAAGCGTGGCGTTCGCCTGCCTGAAGCGATTCAGGCAGGCGCGGTTCCGGCACGCGCCAACTGCACGTTCGAGGCGAGGCGCAGGCGCAGCAGGGTCCAGATCAGGATCCAGGTCGGATCGATCTGGAACCAACGGAGACCATGCCGGGCCGATTGAGGATGGGCATGGTGGTTGTTGTGCCACCCTTCACCCAGGGACACGAGCGCCACGGCGGGGTTGTTCCGGCTGTCATCCCGGGTCGCGAAATCGCGGGTACCCCAGAGATGGCAGATCGAGTTGACGCTCCAGGTCGCATGGTGCGTAACGAAAATGCGGGCGAGGCCGCCCCAGAGGAATCCGGTCAGCGCGCCCATCCAGCTCTGCTGGATCAAGCCACCCAAGATGGCCGGGATCACCATGCCAGCCAGCGCCCAGGCGAGGAATCCCCGGTGGATCAGGCGGGCCGTGCCGTCACGGGAAAGATCGGGAAGACTGCGGGTGGCCATGGCGTCGGCGCCCCGGAACATCCAACCAAGGTGAGCGTGCCAGAACCCCTTCACCAAGCCCACCATGCCTTCGCCGTGCTCATGCGGGGAATGCGGGTCGCCATCGACGTCGCTGTACTGGTGATGACGCCGGTGGGTTGCCACCCAGAAGAACAGGGGGCCTTGGACGGCCATCGAACCGGCGACCCCGAAGAGGAACCGGACCCAGGTCGGACACTGGAAGCTCCGATGGGTGAACAGGCGATGGTAGCCGCCCGTGATGCCGAAGCCGGCAATCAGGTACATCACGAAAAACAATGCGAGATCGGTCCACCCCATGATGCGGTTCCAAGCGAGGACGCCCGCCGTGAGGAAGCCCAGCCACGGCACCAGAATCGCGATCAGAGTGAAAATCTGCGTACGACGAACACCGGCACTGGTCGGCGCCGGATGGGTAGAGGAACGGATCACCACTTCCATCCTTCACCAGCCACGCCGCAAAAAACGAGCTATTTTATCAGAATCGCTGGGAACGCCCGCCCCACCCGAAAAGGGTCAGACGGAGGCCGGATTCGGATGCTCCCAAGGTCCACGGTAAGGCCTGGCCAACAACGAGTTGGCTTCGGAGTCTCCCAACACCAAATGGGCCTTCGGATCCCACTTGAGCGATCGGCCCAGCTTCATCGACATATTAGCCAAAAAGCAGGAACTGCTCGAGATGTGCGCCTGCTCGATGTCGGCCACGGGCAGCATCGAGCCCCGCTTCTGGCGTGCCTCGAGGAAGTTCCTCCAGTGCCCGCGCATGGCCGAGGCCACATGCCGTTCCAGGTCCTTCTCGGTCTCGTCCTCGGGATACTTGTCGAACTCCAGCATCGCCTTCCGGCTCCGCTCCGGCTTGGTGGCGCCGGCAGGCGTGAACTCGTACTTGAAGACGCTGCACTTCAGCGTGCCCTTCTCTCCGTGGATCGTGCCAAACCACTGGAAGTCCGGGTCGGGCTCCGGCGAACGCCCCCAGGTCCGGTGGTTCCAGGTCACGTCGAAGTCGGGGTACTTGAAGATCGCCGTCTGGGTGTCGCTGATGTTCGCCCGGGCCGCGCGGTCGTTCAGGATGCCACCCCAGGAGGTGATCTCATCCGGCCATCCCAAGCCCAGAAGCCAACGCACCATGTCCAGCATGTGCACGCACATGTCGCCCACGATCCCGTTCCCGTATTCGTTGAACGCGCGCCAGCCCCGGGGATGATGGATTCTCGAATAGGGCTTCATCGGCGCCGGACCGGTCCACATCTCGTAGTCCAGGGTCTCGGGCGGGGCCGTGTCCGGAGCCGTCGCCAACGTGTCGCGGTTCCGCATGTGCCACCACACGCCGATCTCGACCTTCTGGATCTTGCCCAGCTTGCCGGCGGCGATGATCTCATCCTTCGCCTCGATCAGGTGCGGCGTGCTGCGGCGCTGGGTGTTCACCTGCACGATCCGGTTGTACTTCCGCGCCGCCGCCACCATCGACTGGCTCTCCACCACGTCCACGCCGGTCGGCTTCTCGCAGTAGACATCCATCCCCGCCTTCATCGCCGCGATCGCCGGCACCGCATGCCAATGGTCCGGCGTCGAAACCATCATCACGTCCACATCCCCTTCAGCGATGGCCTTGCGGAAGTCCGAGTAAAGCCGCGGCTTCTTCCCGGACTTCTGGCGTTGGGCGACCAGTTCTGCCGCCTCGTTGAGCATCCGGCTATCGGTGTCGCACAACGAGACCACCTCGATCGGCGCCACCTGCAACGCCCGGAACAGGCTCCCCTTCCCGTACCACCCCGTGCCGATCAGGCCCACCCGGAGCGGCCGCTCCTGGGCAAAGGTCGTGGGAACGAAGCTGAGCGCGGACGCAAGGGTGCCCGATTGGATGAAGCGGCGGCGAGTCATGCCCGTTGCTAGTCCGTCCCCAGCCCCGACTCAAGCCCGCCTTCCTACACCCCACTCCCTTTTTCTGAACATACCCTTCGACGACTTACATATCATCCCATCCTGATTCGTTGATTTGAGTATTGATTTTCAGGGCGACCCCGGCAGTGTCTTCCTCGATGACTCGCCACATCCACGAAATCCATCGGGAAAACCACTCCAAGGGACGTCCTTCCTTCTCGATCGAGTTCTTTCCGCCGAAGACGGACGAAGGCGAGCGGAACCTCTTCCAGAACACCATCCCGGCGTTGGTGGCGGCGAAGCCCGACTACTGCTCGGTGACCTACGGCGCCGGCGGCACCACCCGCGACAAGACCATCGGGATCGTCGACCGCATCCAACGCGAGTTCGACCTGACCACGATGATGCATCTCACCTGCGTGAATGCGACCCGGGCGGAACTGGCTTCGGTGGTGGACGAGGCGGCCGGACGCGGCGTGAAGAACCTGCTCGCCCTGCGTGGCGATCCGCCCGGCGGCGGCGAATGGGTGCAGACCGAAGGCGGCTTCCGCTACTCCTCGGAACTGGTGGCCTACCTCAAGGAACGCGGCGACTTCAGCATCGGCACCGCGGGCTTCCCGGAAGGCCACATCAACCAGTCCGGCGGCAAACACGTCGATTGGGACCACCTCGCCGACAAGATCCGGAAGGGCGCCCAGTTCGTCGTGACCCAGCTGTTCTTCAACAACGCCGACTACCTCGAGTTCCGCGATCATCTGACCCGGAAGCTCGGTGTGGACGTCCCGTTGATCGCCGGCCTCCTGCCGGTGCTTTCCCGGAACCAAACCAAGAAGTTCACCGCACTCTGCGGTGCACGCCTGCCGGAACCCTTCCTGGCCCGACTCGAGGAACTGGGTGACGACGATGCCGCGGTCACCGACTTCGGGATCGAGTACTGCACGCGTCAGATCGAG
>CAMASJ010000136.1 GCA_945860685.1 Akkermansia muciniphila | reverse complement strand
AGACGAAGACGCCCTTCTTGTTGCCCACCACGATGTCCGGGAGGCCGTCCTTGTTGTGGTCCTGCGCCTTCACCTCGGTGCCGACGCCCGAGAGGCTGTCGACGAGGTGGGGGACGAAGTCGACCGACTTGTCGGCGTTGCGCTGGAGCTGGAACCAATAGAGGACCGGCGCCGCACCGGGGTCCGGATCCCCGGTCGGACCGTGCGCCCAGAAGCGCTTGCCAGTGACGATGTCCTTGAGGCCGTCGCCGTCGATGTCCACCAGGTCGATCGCGTGAAGCTGGCTGAACTTCACTCCGTAGGGGTTCTCGGCGACCTCCTTGTTCATGAAGGTGTGCTCGCGGAACTTGATTTCGACGCCCTCGCGGTACTGTTCGTACCAGGCCAACCCGAAGCCGTGCGCGGCGAGGCTGGTGATCACGTCGTTCATGCCGTCGCCGTTCACGTCGTAGGCGTACATCTGGGCGCCGCCGATGCCGAAGGTCCACTTGTGATGGGTCCAGACCGGGTCCCCGGCGAGCGACGCCGGCTGCTCGAGCCAGCCGTCCTTCTCGAGCAGGTCCATGCGGCCGTCGCCGTTGACGTCGCCGACGCCGAGGCCGTGGGTGAACTTGTGCAGGTTCCGGTTCGGCGACACGGCGTGCCAGGTGAAGGGCGCCGTGGGATTCTTCGCGTCGGGAACCGCATAGCCGTAGCTGCCCTTGCTGGCGCAGACGATCTCCGGCTTGCCGTCGCCGGTGATGTCCACCCAGCGCGGCGACTCGTTGTCGGTGACGTCGAGGGCGACGTGGCGCTTCCAGTGGGCGGAGCCGGTCTTGCCCGGGTTCTCGAACCACCAGGAGTTCTCGCCCGGGAAACCGAGGATCAGGATGTCGGCCCAGCCGTCGCCGTTGAAATCGGAGGAGTAGGCGAAGAAGTTCGCGCTGTACTCGTTCTCGTTGCCCAGGGCGCCCTTGTAGCCGCGGAAGGTGACCTCCTGCCCGTTCTTGGTGCTCTTGGAAACCTTGTCGGCCGGGGCGAACTCATGGCGGGTCGCGAAGGACGGACCCTCGTACCAGAAGGGGCCGGAGACGACATCCGTGACGCCGTCGCGGTTGATGTCGGCGAAGCAGGCGCCCTCGCTCCAAAATTCGTCGGTCAACTGCTGTTTGGTGAAGGAGTGGAGGACCGGCTTGGAGGAGGAACCGACGTTGCCGGAGGCGCAGCCGGCCAAGGAGGTCGCAAGGACGGCGGCTGCGGCGACGAGGCCGGACGCACGGGGAGAGGGACGGTGCATGGAGACCTTGTCGCGGGGCCGACTGCGGGGGTCAAGGCACGAGTGCCACCGCGGCGGGAACCTCCGCCCGAACGCCGTATCCTCGGGCCCTCTTGGATCACCAGAGGCGACCCACCTGTTCGCCTCCGTAGCCCTTCTCAGCGCTCGGAGGTATGGAGTCCCGGCTTCAGGCGGTCTGAACCTTCCCGGCCCCAGCGGGTGATCGAAACCCAGCGTCGATCTACAATGGAAGGTCACGCCGGCCAAAGCCGGGACTCCGTACCCCGGAAACTCATCGCTCCATCTGCCCACTTGGTTGTGAAACCCGCCGATGGGCGCCGGTGCCGTGATCGGAAACGAAGTGGGTCCGCGCCAACGACGAACAACGGACAAAATCCCCTTCTCCGTGTCCTCCGTGCCTCCCTGGCCAAATCTCGACGGCGGTGCGCCCGCTCCAGGCACATCGGAAAAGGTTTCACGGGGGCCGCTCCAGACGGCTAGCCTCGCGGACATGGCCGATCGCACCCATACCGGTGGTGAACGCACGCACCGGGGAATCGCGGTGTCGGGCGGGGTGGCCCATGCCCGGATCCTGACCATCGGGCAAGCCCGCCGACACGTCGATCCGACGCCGGTGCCGGCGGAACAGGTCGAGGCCGAATTGGCACGCTTGAACACCGCCCTCGTCGAAACCCGACGGGACATCACCGCGGTGAAGGAACAGGTGGCCGCGGCCATGGGGGCGAACGAGGCCGGCCTCTTCGAGGCCCACCTGCTCGTGATCGAGGACTCCACGCTGCTCGACGAAGTGTCCCGGAAAATCCGTTCGGAACGTCTCGCGGCGGACGCGGCGTTCCATGTCGTCAGCGAGAAGTACGTCGCCGCACTGGAGGCCATCGACGACGCCTACCTGCGGGAGCGCGCGGCGGATTTGCGGGATGTTGCGGGCCGGGTGATCGATCACCTGCAAGGCATCGGTGAGCCGCGCGACCTGAGGCGTCTTTCCGAGCCGTGCATCGTCGTGGCCCACGACCTGGCCCCCAGCACGACAGCGACTCTGGACCGGGAGCACGTGCTCGGCTTCGCCACAGAGTCCGGCGGCCGCACCAGCCACACCGCGATCATGGCGCGGAAGCTCGGCATCCCGGCCGTGGTCGGCCTTGGCCCGTTGTTGGGCGAGGTCCGGGACGGCGAGTACGCGCTGCTCGACGGCCACGGCGGCGGCCTGACGGTCAATCCGACCGACCAGACCCTTTTCGAGTACGGCCAACTGAAGCAGCGCCGGGCCCAGTTCGAGGAGAAGCTGTCGCTGTTGCGGGAACAGCCCGCGGTCACGCTCGACGGTCACCACGTGACCCTCGCGGCGAACATCGATGCCCCGGAGGACATGGCAGCGGTGCATTCGAGCGGAGCGCAAGGGGTGGGCCTGTTCCGGACCGAGTTCCTCTTCCTGAACCGACGCGACACGCCGGGGGAAGAGGAACAATACCTGGCCTACAAGGCCGTGGCCGAACGCCTTGGACCCGGGGCCACCGCCGTGCTCCGCACGCTGGACCTCGGCGGAGACAAGCTGCCTGGGGACCTAGCCCGAACCGGCGAGCCCAATCCGTTCCTCGGCTGGCGGGCCATCCGCATCAGCCTCGGGCACCCGACCGGTTTCCGGCAGCAGCTGCGGGCGATTCTCCGGGCCAGTGCCCACGGACGCGTCCGGCTCCTCTACCCCATGGTCTCCTGCATCGAGGAATTGCGCGCCGCAAATGCGCACCTCGCCGCCTGCCGCGAGGAACTCCGGGCCGAGGGGATCGCCTTCGACGAATCCATGCCCGTCGGCACCATGATCGAGATCCCGGCCGCCGCGGTCATCGCCGACATGCTCGCGCGGGAGGTCGACTTCTTCAGCATCGGGACCAACGACCTGACTGGATATTCCCTTGCCGTGGACCGGATGAACGAGCGGGTCGCGCCGCTCTATCAGCCCACCCATCCCGGCGTGCTCCGGCTCATCCGCATGACCGTCGAGGCCGGCCGGAAGCTGGGGAAGCCGACCGGTGTCTGCGGCGAGATGGCAGGTGAGCCCGCGCTGGTCCCCCTGCTGGTGGGCCTGGGTGTCGAGGAACTCAGCGCCACACCGGCGTTGGTCCCGCAGGTGAAGTTCCTGCTCCGCCGCCTGAAGCTGCCCGAGGCGCGGAAGTTGGCCGAGTTCGCCCTGCAATGCGATTCGGCCGCGGAGATCCACGCCCAGAGCAGCGCCTTGGCGCGCCAGATCGCCCCGGCCCTGTTCGGCGGCGGCTGACTGGACCCACCCGAGGTCCAACGGCCTCCCGTCGGCACCTTCGGCCCGCCCTGCCCTGCCATCCACCAACGGGCGCCGATTCCCCATCTCCTGCCGCGTCGATGTTCCCGGATGCTGGGTTCCATGTTCCGTTCCGCATCCGCAGGCCTGCCTCTCCGGACATTGCATTGCTTCGCAGGGACGCCGCCGGCGCCTCTGGAGCGTCCGCCGTACGACACCGCGTTCGGCGACGACAACCATGGCTACTGCCTCGAGCCCGCGTTCGGCCACTCCGTCGGCTGGACCGTCGTGGCGAGCGACGGATGTGCCGCCATCACGGTTGGTCCGGTGCAAACCCAGGAAGGCGCGGTCCTCGGGCTGATCCGCCGGTGGAACGAGCGAGGCAGGCCCGACCGCCACTTCGGCCATACCGGCGACCGGTTGGAGGCCTTCGGATTCGAGGAGGCCCGTGCCTCGCGGGCGGTGATGGACCGGGAATCCCGCCACCTGTTTGTCGCCGGCCACTCCTGGAGGTCGTTTCCCAACGCGATCGGACTCACCCGCATCGACGCCCGGAGCGGAGCCGCCGACCCCGGCTTCGGCGGGGACGGGATTGTGCAGGTCTCCGTCGGCAACCATCGGGGACCGTTCGACGTCACGGAGGTGGACGCGATCGCCTGGGACCCGGCGACGCGGAGGCTGTTCCTGAGCTTCTACGCCACCGACGTCGAGGAGGTGGAGCATTCCGGAATCCTGTGTCGGAACGCCGACGGCACGGTCGGCTCAACTTTCGGACCCGACGGGCTGTTCGCGGTCGAGACGATGCCCCCAGCCGCCCCGTTCCAGCATCTCGCCGTGGACTCCCGAAGCCGGCTCGTCGCCGCGGGCACACTGCGTCTCAAGGACGGCACGGCTCTGGTGGTGAGTCGGATGCGACCCGACGGGGAGCCGGATCCGGACTTCGGTTCGGACGGCAGGGTGTTCTTCAAGGGACTGCCCGGCGTGCGGGCCGCTTCGGTGCAGGTCGACCGGGAGGACCGGATCCTCGTGGTCGGCGACACCCAGGATCCGACCTCGATCCGTAGGGAGCTGTTCGCGCTGCGGCTGGATCTGCGGGGCCTGGTGGATCCTTTCTTCGGGGCGGCCGGCTGGTTCCGCGGACGCTTCGCCGGGTTCGGAATCCAGTCGAGCGCCGCCAGCACGGCGGCAACCCTGGATTCCGAAGGTCGGCTGCTGGTCACCGGCGAGTCGGACACCTTGCGCGAACCGGGATGGATCGGACTGCTCCGGTTGACGCCGAACGGCCTCCGGGACACCTCCTTCGCCGGCCTGGGAACGGCACGATTCGACCTGCACCGGTATCGGCATTGGATCGGAGCCCGCTCGGTGACCACCGACGAAACCGGACGAATCCTCATCGCCGGAGTCCTGCAAAACCTGCCGCAGTCCGACAGCGAAGGCCTCCTGCTGCGGGCAGTCGATCGCTAGGAGGTTCTCGCCACCCTGACGAATCCTCGGGAGGGAGTCCGTTGGAATGTCCGACGACGATTTCGATTCTGGCCGTGTGCGGCTCCCGGTATCAGGACGGTGCATGGCCAACGAAAGCAGCTTCCTTCCCAAGACCTGGTCCCTGCCCGACGCCATCCGCAACCGGCTTGGACGCGACGCGGGTCCCCAACGCTCGATCCACGAGGAAGGGCACCTGCTGGTGATCCTCCATCAGATTCCAGCGCCGAACGAACTCCAGCGCCGCCCCGCCCTGTTCTGGCGTCAACCGGAAGGCGAGTGGCGATCCAACCTCGGCGGCGCCGCGCTGGCCTGCCTCAACGAACATCTCGTGGCATTCGAGCAGAAGATCGTCCAACTGGAACTCGCCGAGCACAAGGCCTCCACCGCCACCGAGTACCACACGGTGCTGGAAGAACTGGCCCCGGTCGTCCGCACCTCGCGCGGTCTGCATAGGGCTCTCCAGCAGGCGCGTGACCTCGTGAAGTCGGACCGCAACCTGATCAACTTCCGCGATCAAGCCGCCTCAATCGAGCGCAACGCCGAACTGTTGCTGCAGGACGCCCACTTCGGCCTGAACTTCACGGTCGCCAAGCAGGCCGAGTCACAGGCCGAGACCGCGCGCCAGATGAGCGTGACGGCCCACCGACTCAACATCCTTGCCGCGATCTTCCTGCCCCTCACCGCGCTGGCCTCCGTCTTCGGCATGGAAATCCATAGCGGCCTGCCCGACAGACCGGGACTGTGGGCGCTGCTCTGCGGTTCCGGAATCGCCGTCGGAGTCGTGCTCAGTCTCTTTCTCACCCGACGGACCCGGGGGTAGTGTGTCCGTTGTCAGTGGTCGGTTGCGGCTGGCGCCCGTTCGCGGTCCCACGCCGCCCCTTCAACTCTTCAACTCTTCAACTCTTCCACCCTTCCACCCTTCCACCTCACCCGACCCTGATCTTCCGCACCCACTGCTGGTTTGCGTCCCAGTAGGTCCGCTTGAGCTGGATGTCCGGATCCTCGGAGGAAGGCTGCACACGGCCGTCCTCGTCGATGGCGCGTGAGACCACCGTGTGTTCGCCGGACGTGGCGTCTTTCCAGTCGAGCCGCCAGAAGCTCCAGGTGAACCGGTCCCGGACCGGCTTCTTCTCGATCACCGCCGGACGCCACGGGCCGTCGTCGATGCGCACCTCGACCCGCTTCAACGGCGTGCCGTCGCTCCACGCGGCACCAGTGATCCGATGGACGCCGTCCGGTCGCCGCACGACCCGCGCTGTGATGGACTTCACGTTCATGTTGCAGACCGAGGTCTCGCGCCAGTTCGTCGGTTCCCCCGGATGTTCCTCGCCGCGGATGGTCACGTACTCGCGGGCCATCCACTTGCCCATGAACCGGCGGTCGAGGACGTCGACGCGGTTCAGCCACTTCACCCAGGCGATGCCGAACCAGCCCGGGACGACCAAGCGCAGCGGCAAGCCGTGCACTTCGTCCAATGGCTTCCCGTTCACCTCCCAGACCAGCATCACCTCGTCCTGCAGGGCGTGTTCGATGGAAAGGCTCCGGGCGAAGTGCTGCGGGTAGTCCTTGTCGCGGATCTTCTCCACCTTCTCGTCCGCGCCGTAGAAAACCACCTCCTTGGAACGCTTCACGAGTCCGAGGTCCTTCAACAGCGGTCCCAGCGGCGTGCCGGTCCAGCGCATGTTCCCGATCGCGCCGACGAAGCCGGGACTGCTCCCGTTGCCGCCACACTCGAGGGTTGCGTGGACGGTCTTCTTCGGACGCCTCCGGATCTCGTCCAGGGACAGCGTCCGCGGATTCTTCAGGAAGCCGGTGAAGTCGACGGTCCATCCCTCGGCCGAGGTCTTGGGGCGCCCATAGTGGCTGACCTCATACAGTTCCTCGGTGCGGGTCTCCCAGCGGGTGAGCTTCTGCCAATAGAGCCCCCGGCCGGTCGGCTGGATGTCGAGGAAGGGCACGATCTCCTCGCCCAAGCCGGCGTCGGCGTCGAGGCCGAGCACCGTCATCGGACGGGAAGCCAAAGCATAGGCCGCCATGGCCACCGAACCACGGAAGACGTCACGTCGGGACAAGGTCCTGGGAGTCATCCGCAAGACCCTGCGCCTTCCGCGGCCTAGAGCCAATCGGGAAGAACGGAGCCCAATCCGAACGGAAATGGATCCCGAGGAAGGCGCGGAGGCGGTCACGAACCAGGAAGACGACGACCGCCGAGAGAAGGAGGCCGGCGGCGACATCGGAGGGCCTATGGACTCCCAACTGGACCCGTGACCACGCCACCGAAAGGGCGTAGGCCGCGCCGATCACGCCCCAGCGGCGTCCACGCAGGAAAAGAACCAGGCCGAATCCGCCCGCAGCCGCGGTATGGCCGGAGGGAAACGAGCTGTAGGCATGTTTGCCCACGATCCAATGGCCGTCCTTCCGCGGACCGAACCAACCCTGCTCCACGGGAGCCTCGGGGCGGGTTCGTCCTATCAGGCCACGGAAAACGTTCGCCAGCAGTCCACAGAGGATCGCACCCAGCAGCATCGCACCGATCCATCGGGCCCAACCGATCCGCCGGACCGCGGCGAAGACGCCCAACACGAGGACGCCCACCGGGAAAAGGACCTTGCCGTCGGCAGAATGGCTGAGCACCTGGGCCAAATTCTCCAAGGTCGGGCTGACGGGACGCGCCGCCATCAAGGCGACATCCCATCGGAGGAGAAGGCCGAAGAGGAGCAATGCCCCTGCGAAAAGGGCGGCGAGCCTGCGCCCCTCGGTGCGTGCAGTGTGGAAATCGACGGTGTTCTCAGGAATCCGGGCTGACATCCCGAAACGAGGCTCCCAGACCAAGGGAACAACTCGTCGTCCATGAGGTGACAATCCGGCGAAGCCCAATCCGCGCTTGGGGACGGCCTGTCGGCGACGATAGGATGGACCGGACATGGCGGACTCAAGATCCGGAACAAATCAGCCTACCAGCAAGCTCTGGCTTCTTGCGTTTCCGGTGCTCCTATTCTTCCTGCTTGGCACGGGATCGCTGCCTCTCCTGGACCGCGACGAGCCGCGTTTCGCCGAAGCCACGCGGGAGATGCTCCAGAGCGGCGACTGGATCGTTCCGCGGCTCAACGGTCAGGACCGCTTCGACAAACCGCCCTTGATCTATTGGCTCCAGGCCGCGGCATTCCTCGCTTTCGGGGAATCGGAAGCCGCCGCCAGGCTCCCCGCCGCCGCCTGCGCCGCCGGCACCGTTCTCGCCAGCGCCTTCTGGGCCCGGAGGATCGCCGGCGAACGCGCGGGATGGTACGCCGGCCTCATCCTCGCCTCGGCGCCGCTGATGCAGATCCACTCCCGCCTTTCCGTCGCGGACATGCCGATGGTGCTGTTCTTCGTGCTAACCTGCCGCAGCGGATGGGAATGCACCACTGGCAGCGGCAGCTCCTCCTCCCGACGCCTTTGGCATGCTGCCTTCCCGGTCTTCCTTGCGTTCGGCTTCCTCGCGAAAGGCCCGGTCGCCTGGCTCCCCGGCGTCATCGCCGTCTGGCAGGGCCGCCGTCTCGAGCCCTTCCGCCGCTTCCGCTGGGCATGGATCGTGCCCCTCGTGCTGCTCCTCGTCGGGCTTTGGGGCATTCCAGCCCTCCTACGAACTCAAGGCCGATTCCTTGAGGTCGGCATCGGCAAGCACGTGATCGGCCGATCCTTCACCGTGATGGAAGGACACGGCCTCGGGGGATTCCTCGGATACCTCGGTGCAATCCCCTTCCATTTCCTGATGCTTTTCCCTGGCTTGTTTCCCTGGTCGATCCCACTGGCACGCCGGCTTCCGCTGCTCCGGCGATGGCGGAACGACGGAGGCGACGCCGCCTGGCTCCTCGGGACCTCGCTGCTGGTGTTGGTGGTCTTCAGCTTCGTCCGAACCAAGCTTCCCCATTACACACTGCCAGCCTATCCGCTGCTCGCTGTCTGGATCGCCACCCGTCTGGCGGCGGATGGCGCGCCGATGCAGGGAGTCGTCCTCAAAGCCGGCGCCCAGATCGCCGCCATCACCGCCATCGCATTCTTCGGCACGCCACTCCTGCGGGAACGGCTGCCGGTCCGCGCCCTCGTCGCAGAGGCGTCCCCGTGGATCGATCCCGACTCCGAGGTGGCGACGGTCGGTTTCGACGAACCGTCGGCCGTCTGGTACCTGCGCGCCCGGACACAGGGTTTCGTCCGACACTTGGAACCCGACGAGCTGGACGACTTCCTCGCCGGGAAAGGACCGAGGTTGTGCCTCGTCGCGGAAGGTCCAAAGACGGGGGATATCCTGTCCCGTTGGCCGGGACTGCGTCGGTTCGAGGCCTCCGGAATCAACATCGCCAACGGCAAGCCAGTCCGGCTGCGGTTGCTGGTCCGGGAGGCCGATTCAGCCGGAGGAGCCGGCAACCGCATCCTTGCCGTGCCGGAGCAAACCGTCCGATCCTCCCCTCCATGATCCGCCCGCTGGTTTGCGCCACCCTCGTGTTGTCCCTCGCCGGCTTCCCATCGGAAGCGGCCGACGCCCGGGACGAGGCCCGATTGGCAGCCCTGGAACGCCTGGTACACGACCCCCAGCCCAAGGTGCGCCTCGAGGCGCTGCGTTCGCTGGGACGCATCCAAGACGCCCGATCCGCCGCGCTCGCGCTGGAGGTGCTGGACCAGCCGATGGATCCCGCCCTGGACTACGCGCTGTGGCTGACCATCAACGAACTCGCCGAACCTTGGATCGCCGCACTCGAATCCGGCGCCTGGAAGGCCGAGGGCCATGAGAAGCAGCTGGCCTTCGCCCTGAAGTCGTTGAAGCCGGAACAGGTGAGCCGGGTGCTCGGTCGGGTGCTCAACGAGAGGAAGCTGGCCCGCGACGGATCCGGTCCCTGGATCGAACTGGTCGGCGAGGCCGGAGGCGCCAAGGAACTGGGAGCCCTCTACCGTCAGGCCCTGGAAGGAGGCTTCGATCCCGCGGCGACCGCCCGGGCGCTCTCCTCCATCGACAACAGCGTGCGCAACCGCAAGACGCGTCCGGAAGGCGATCCCAAGGCGGTCCGGACGCTCCTGGATTCGACCGCACCCGAGGTCCGCGCCGCGGCCTTGCGTCTCGCCGGCAGCCTGAAGTCCCTTGGCGCCGCCGAGCTCCGGCTCGACGCCTTCGCCGGAACCGACGCCGCCGAGATGGTCCGCAACGCGGCCTTCGACGTCCTCCGGTACCTCCCCGCGGCCGAGGCCGGTCCCGTTCTTTCCAAGCTCGCCGCGGCGCCCGATCCCTCCATCCGGACCCGCGCGGTCGCCACCTGGGCCGCCATCGACCTCCCCGCCGCCGGTCCCGCCGTGGTGACGGTCCTGAAATCCCTCGACGACGAGGATCGGGCGGTCGCCTTCTGGCGGTCGCTGCTCGCGGTCAAGGGCGCCGCCAAGGCCCTCACCCCGCTCATGCCTGAATCCGGGCTTCCCGCCGCCGCGGCCCGCGCCGGCATGCGAGCCGCCCGCGAGGGCGGACGCAGCGACGTCGACCTCGCCGCCGCCCTCGCCAAGGCCGGCGGAATCGCCTCGGACGCCCAGGCGTTCACCGGCCAATGGATCAAGGACCTCGCGGCCAAGGCCGTCGCCTCTGGCGATCCGAACCGCGGTGAGATGGTCTACCGCCGGGCCGAGCTGGCCTGCGTCACCTGCCATGCCATCGGCGGCGCCGGCGGACGCGTCGGGCCCGACATGACCTCCATCGGCGCCAGCGCCCAGCCCGACTACCTCGTCGAATCCGTCCTCAAACCCGACGCCAAGATCAAGGAGGGCTACCACGGCGTGATCGTCGAGACCAAGGACGGCCAGACGGTCTCCGGCACCGTCGTCCGCGAATCCGGCACCGAACTGGTCCTCCGCAGCCCGGCCAACCAGGAACTGGTCCTGCCCAAGTCCAACATCGAGCAACGCAACACCGCGACGGCGTCGCTGATGCCAGGCGGGCTTCTGGATGCCTTGCCAGAGGCCGACCAGGTGGACCTGTTCGCGTTCCTCTCGCGCCTGGGCAAGCCCGGCGACTTCGACGCCTCCCGCGGTGGGATCGCCCGGCGCTGGCGCCTCGCCAACCTCGTCCACACCGACGTCCAGAACGGCAAGGAAGACTGGATGTGGAAAGCCAACCCGGCAGACCGTCGTTGGACCGACATCCTCTCCCGCGTGAACGGCGACCTGACCCGCGCCCTGATGGAGGGCGGCACCCGTGCGGACTTCTGGACCGCGAAGCTTGCCGTGCTCGCCATGACCGAGGTCACCACCGCGACGCCAACCCGCGCGGCGTTCT
>CAMASJ010000135.1 GCA_945860685.1 Akkermansia muciniphila | reverse complement strand
GAGATCGTCGTCGAGGTCGACGGCGTGCTCGCCCCGGACGAGGTCCGACGGCTCGCCGGCATCCGCCTGGGCCGGAACATCCTTTCGGTGGACCTGCCCCGGCTGCGCGACCGACTGCAACTCCACCCCCGCGTCGCCTCGGCACGGATCATCGTCGAATTCCCAGGAACCCTCTCGATCCAGATCCGGGAGCGCCTGCCGGTGGCCGCGGTGGAACCCCTCGCCGGGAGCGGCATCAAGGCCCGCTATCTCCTCGACGAGACCGGCCACGTGATCATGCCCCTTTCCGCGGGAGCCGCCCCTGAGACGGCGGTCGCCGCCGAGGCCGCCCTGCCCCGGATCACGGGTCGCGGCACGGTATCGCCCGAGGCCGATGCCGACACCCTCGCCGCCCTGCGCTTCCTCCGGGAACACTCCCAGCGTCCCGAGGGCGCCCTGCCCGACATCGCCTCGGTCTCCGTCGCCATGCCGGGCCTGCTCGACGTCACCACGTTCGACGGCGCCACGATCCGCTTCGGTGGCGAGCCGGCTTCCCTTGACCGGCAGCTCCGTCGCTGGAGCGACCTCCGCACCGCACTGGCCGCCTCCGGAGAGAAGCGGGTCATCCGGACCCTCGACCTGAGCGTGTCCCAGAACGCCCCGATCCGTTGGCTGGAATCCTCCTCCCCCGAACAACCCGCGACCGCCCCGGCCTCCCCGCAGAACCGGCCCCGGCTGAAGCGCATCCCCAGACGCACCCATGTTTAGCGAAGCCCCATTGCTCGTCGGCTTGGAGATCGGCACCTCCAAGATCTGCGCCGCCGTCGGCGAGGAGAACGACCGCGGCGAGTTCACCCTGCTCGGCATCGGCCAGGCGCGCTCCCGCGGCGTGCGCAAGGGGGAGCTCGTCGATCCCGCCAAGGCCCAGGAGGACGTCCGGACCGCCCTCGCCAACGCCGAGGAGCAGGCCGGCGTCACCATCGGCAACCTCTTCCTCGGGGTCACCGGCCGCCATGTCGAGGGCTTCAACAACGTCGGCATGCACCCCGTGGCCTCCGACGACCGCCTCGTCACCCCGCAGGACATCGCCGACGCCGCCGCCAACGCCAAGGCGATCACCCTCCCGGCGGAACACACCGTCCTCCACACCATCCGACAGCGCGTCTGCATCGACGGCGAGGAGGTCGTGGACGACCCCGTCGGCATGGTCGGCCACAAGGTCGAGGCCCATGTCCACGTCATCCACGGCAGCGCCGTCCGCATCCAGAATCCGGTCAACCTGGTCCGGGCCCTCTCCATCGAGGTCAACCACACGGTCTTCAACGGCCTTGCGGACGCCCAGGCGGTGCTCACCCCCGAGGACAAGGAGAACGGCGCGCTCGTCATCGACATCGGCGGTGGCACCACCGAGTTCGTCTTCCAACAGGGCCAGGGCATCCGCCAGTCCGGCGTCTTCGCCATCGGCGGCGACCACATCAGCAACGACATCGCCATCGGCCTGAAGCTCAACCTCGGCATGGCCGAGAGCCTCAAGATCAAGTGCGGCAGCGCCGTGGTCGATCCCTCCTGCCACGGCCGCCGCGTCCCGATCGGCGAGGACGACCACGGCATCAAGTCCCGCGAGGTGAGCGTGGAACACCTCCGCAGGATCATGTCCGTCCGGATGCAGGAAATCTTCGAGCTGATCGCCGAACGGTGCTCCGAAGGCTGCTTCCTCGACGAGGCGCGGGCAGGCGTCTTCCTCTGCGGCGGCGGCGCCCACATCCCGGGCATCGACGTCCTCGCCCAGCGCGTCTTCCACCTGCCGGTGACGCTGGCCACCTGCCGGAACATCACCGGAAACTCCACGACCCTCTCCCATCCCGAGTTCTCGACCGCCATCGGCATCGCCCGCTACGGCGGCATGCGGCTGCGGGGACGTCCCCGTCCGCGCTTCAACCTCCGCGACGTCTTCCCGTTCTTCCGCTGAAAGGCCCGCCATGAACCCCACCGAGAACGATCCCATCGCCCCGATCCGCTTCATCGCGGTCGGCCATGCGGGAGCCCAGATCCTCGAGGTCCTTCGAAGCGCCGTACCCGCAGGCATCGAATGCGCCCATGCGGACACCAGCCCGGAGGCGCTCCGTTCGTCCCCGCTTCCCCGCCGGATCCTGCTCGGACAATCGGTGAACCACGGCCTCGGCGCCGGAGGCGACCCCGACCTCGGCCGCCAAAGCGCCGAGGAGGACCTCCCCGCGATCCGCGCGTTCGCCACCGGCGCCCGCATCGTCTTCGTCGTGGCCGGCCTCGGCGGCGGCACCGGTTCCGGGGCCGCGCCCGTCGTGGCCCGCGCCGTCCGCGAGTCCAACGCCCTGGTCCTCGCCATCGCCACCACCCCGTTCGAGTTCGAACGGCGGCGCGTCGCCTACGCACTCGAGGCCGTCGAGCGGCTCAAGTCCGCGGCGGACGCCGTGCTCACCGTCTCCAACCAGCGCGTGCGTCGGATGCACGACGACAAGACCCATCCCCACGAGCTGTACCGGTTCGCCAACGACCTGCTGGCGCAGACGCTCTGCGGGCTCTGGCGCCTGTTCGGGGCCCCGGGCCTGATCCCCCTCGAGTTCAGCCACGTCGAACGGCTCCTGCGCGGACGCCACGCCGAAAGCGCCTTCGCCGCTGTCGAGGCCACCGGTGGCAACCGCGCCCATGCGGCCGTCGAACAACTGCTCACCCACCCGTTCCTCGACACCGGAGCCGCCCTCGGCGCCGCCGGCGAGGTGCTGGTCAGCGTCTCCGGCGGTGCCGACCTCCAGATCGGCGAGGTCGAACGTCTGCTCGAATCCCTGCAGCAGGGCTGCCCCCAGGCTTCCTTCATCGTCGGCGCCACGATCGACCCCGCCCTCACGGGCCGGCTCCATGTCACCCTGATCGCGGTCAAGCCCGGCACCGCAGTGGGCCCTTCGCACCACGAATCCACGAACCTCGCCGCCGGAAGGTCCGCCTCCCTGGAAAGCCCCGTTGCGGGCGCGCCTTCCTTCGCGGGCGAGGACTTCCCCGGCAGCCCCGATCCCACGGACCTCGCGCCGTCCCGCCTTCTACCTCCCGCGCCGGAACTCAACGCCGAACAACGCCAACGGGTGTTGAAAGGACAGAAGGGCCGCAGCGGACGCCGGAAGCCCGATTCCCAGATGGTGATGAACTTCGACATCGCCCCGCGCGGCCGCTTCGACAACACCGAGCGCAACCGTCACAAGGGCGTGGACCTCGACGTGCCGACCTACCTCCGCCTCGGCATCGTGCTGAACTGACCCCGCCACCGGATCCATCCCGGGGTTGCCCGGAGGACGTCCTGGGGCCAACTTCCCGATCGTGGATTCCCCCGCTCTCACCGCACGACGCGCCACCGTCGACGATCTTCCAGCACTCCAAGGACTCTGGCAGGCCGCGGGCCTCCCGTGGGAGGAGCTGGAGAAGTTCATCACCGAATTCCAGCTGGTGGAGGATGCCGAGGGGAATCCCGCCGGGGCGGTCGGACTACTCGTCGAAGGCACCGAGGCCCTCCTCCACACCGAGGCGCTCCGCCCGGACGTCGACGCCGACGAGGCACGCGCCTCCCTCTGGCGCCGGATCCAGATCGTCGCCCGCAACCTCGGGGTCCATCGCGTCTGGACTCAGGAGGACGATCCCTTCTGGACCGCCAGCGGATTCGCAGCACCTTCCACTCACGATCTCGCCGCGGTCCGGGCCACGTTCCTCGGAGACGGCTCGGGCTGGCGGTTCATCCTCCTCGTGGACCCCACCAAGGCCAATGCCGTCGTCCAGGAACAGATGGCCCTGTGGCAGGCGGAACGCGAACGCGAGGCCGAGGAATTCCAGCGCAAGGTGAAGACCTTCCGCGCGGTGGCCTTCCTGATGTTCGGAATCGTGGTCGCCCTCGCGCTGGGCGTCCTGTGGATGGTGATGAAGGCCAACATGCTCGGCCGTATCACCCGCTGACGCCCGAAGCCCACCCGATGGCTTTCTTGCTGGAAGTCCGACTTCGCTCCCGTGGAACGGCTCCGACTCAGGGCGGAAGAATCTCCACGATCTCGGCCAAGGGATGCCCCTCCGCGTCGGAGAGCGTGTTCCGGCGACCGAACAGCCAGGTTTCGTCGCCGATTCCCAACGCCGAGCGGATGATGGCGTCGCCGCGGGTCCGGAAATAGGCCGAAGGACGGCTCAGATAGGGGATGCCGCTGGCGTTCAGGATCCCACCCAAAGGCCGACGCCCCTCCACGATCTGCTCGCGCCACGGCTCGGGAATCCGGTCCAAGAACGCCTCGGTGGCGCCGAACTCGACCGGCCGTCCGCTGCCGTCCAATTGGAGCGCGACCGTCCTGCGATACCGATTCCCATCGAGGGACGTGGAGAGCAACCGGAGATGGATCGTCCCCGAATGATGGGACTCCAGGGTCCGAGTCATGTCCCGCGTGTGGACCAGCAGCGTGCGATAGGGCTCCGGGATCGACGCGCCGTCGAGGACCTCGGTTGCCGGCAGCGACAGTCCCGCCGGGCGATAGAGATTGCCCAGCGGCTGGAGCAGATCGGACGGAGCGAGACTTTCCATTCGGTCGAAGCGTGTCCGGCGGGACGTTCGCTTCAAAGACACTTTGACCCACGCCCGGAGGGAAGTCGCGCCCGGAGAATGGTTTGGATTCGTAGGGCGGACTGCCGCGAATCACGGAGGTCCGAGGGAATCCAGACCCGCACGCAAAACCGCGACGGAACGTGAGTGAAGCCACGGGTTTTCGCCGGCGAAGCCGAACACCCAACGGCGGAAGCCATTTCGATCCCGGATCCTGCTCCCCCGTTGGGGCCTTTGCGTTTTGGCGTGAGTCCCTTCCCCTTCCCCCATCGGAAAGGTCCGGCTCAGTTCGGGTCTTCCTCGGGATCCACGGTCCAGACCACCCGCGCCTGGGGCACGAACGCCCTGCCCAGAGTCGGACTGCCGGCGACCGTGTCGATCACGAGGTTGCCGCGGAGGTTCTCGGAATGTCCGTCCACGAAGGTGAGGTTGCCGCTTTGGGAATGGCGGGCCGAATAGCGGTTGGCAAATGCGTGTGGCTGGCCGTTGTAGGTGGCCTGGTTCGGATGGTACTTCGTCTCGCCGGGCAGGCCCGCCTCGGTGAAGGCGACGGTCTGCGACGGACGCTGCACGCTGCCGAGGCGGGGACGGAAATCGTTCCGCACCAGCTTCGAGTTCATCGCCAACGAGAAGAACGGGGCGGTGATCCGCACGGTCGGCGCCGGCAACCGGCCCGAGGGACAGGTCAACATCGAGGCCTTGTCGTAGAACGCCGCCGCATTGGTGCCGTAGGAGGACACCGCCCGCAGGCCGATCCGCGGCGGCAGCACGTTGCACCAGAGGTCGGCGTTGTTGGTGTTCATCGCCTGCGGCCAGGTGAGCTGGTCCTGGCCGACCGGCTTCTCCCGCGGAATCAGGTCGAGGTGGTCCTCGGCATACATCAGCAGGGCCAAGCCCCATTGCTTCTGCTGGTTCAGGCAGGCGATCCGCTGCGCGCTCCCCTTCGCCTTGCCCAAGGCAGGCAGGAGCATCCCGGCGAGGATTGCGATGATCGCGATGACCACCAGCAGCTCGATGAGCGTGAAGGCGGAGGAACGCCCCACAGACCTGAAGGGAACCTTCATTCGGCGGTGACGCGGAAGAGGCCGACGGGGCTTCCCGCGGAAACCTCGACCAGGAGCTCGGCGCGGCCGTCCGCGGAAGGCTGCAAGGCGGCACCCTGACCGACCCAGACGCCGTCCGATTCCTGCCGGCGCTGCAACCGGTAGGTCCGACCGCCTTGGGCCGCGAAGGAAATCCGCACCGAGCCGTCGTTCCTCTCCACCGACAGCACCGGCGGGGTGGGTGGCAGCACGACGGTTCCGGCCCGAATCCGACCCGGCGAACCCAGTTCGGTCACACCGGTCAGAGTCCCAGGGGCCTGGTACACCCCATTCACTCCGTCGACGCTCAGGGCACCGAAGATCCCGGTGTCGGGGTCGTAGTTGAAGCTCACGCCAGGTTCACCGGCCGGGAAATCCACGGACGCGATGGTGTCGCTGTTGGCAGTTGCGGTCGCGTTCCACAGGCGAACGCCATCCCCGGCGGAACTCAGGCCCAGCCCACTGCCGGTGTAGGTGACGATCTTCAGTCCGGCAGGGAGTTCGTTGGTGCCCCACCACGTCCGGAACTGGGCAGGAGTCAAGCGCTCCACGAAGATGACCGACTCACCCGGCTGAATGTACAGATCGGCATTCGTGACGGTGACCGAAACGGCCAGGTTCCCGCTGCTGTCATCGATCCTCCATCCGGTGAGCAGGACCGGAACCGGCGAGAACGAGGTGATCTCCCACCAATCCTCGGCGCCGAAGCCGTTCCGGTCGATGAAGCCCGGATCCAGGATCGTGCGGGCGCTGCTGACCTCGGTGAAGCGGATGTCCGGCCGGCCCAACACCGTGAGAACCGCGCTGTTGGTCACCGCACCGGAGGCGTTCGAGGCGACCACGGTGTAGGAACCGGACTGGTTCGTGGTGACGATGCCGAGGGATAGCACCGGGCCGACCGCGCTCGGAATGGGCTCGCTGCCGAAATACCAGGCGAAGGTAGGCTGGGGAACGCCCGTCGCGACGACGGCCAATTCGACCGTGGCGCCGGCGAAGACGGTCGTGTTCGTCAGCACGGTCGTGAACGCGGGCGCAGCAGGGGCCTCGGCCAAGGACAACCGCACCGCGGCGCTCCGAAGGTTGCCGAGCCCGTTGTCGAGACGGACACTGTATTCACCCGCCATTGCGGCAGCGAAGTTGGTGAGGGTCAGGCTCGCGGAGGTCGCGTTTTCGACCAGCGAATCGCCCTTGAACCACTGGTAACCCGGACGGGGGAAACCCGCAGCCTGCACTTGGAGGGTCACCGTCGCTCCAGGATCCACCACCTGGTTGGTGCTCAAGGAAAGCACCGAAAGCGGTATCGCGGCCGGCGAAACCCCGGGCGATCCGGCGTCCAAGCCGTCGGCCGCCAAGGCCGCGCCACCCACACCGGCCACAGACCGACCCGTAAGCAGACCCGTCACCGAATCGGGAACGAAGGTCGCCGTGTTCGTGCCCGCGGCGCCGAAGTCGACCGACACCACCGGGATTGCGTCCGCGGCCGCGCCAGGGCGCCAGAGCCGGATTCCGTCACCCGAGGAACTGAGTCCGATGCCGGAGGCGGAGTAGGAGTTGATCTGGACCCCCGCGGCCACCGCCGCGCCCCACCAGGTGCGGAAGGCGGCGTCATCGAGGCCTTCGGCGAAGATCACCGACTCGCCCGGCGCGATCAACATCGACGGCAGGGTCACCACCCCGGTGGTCGTCCCGCCGGTCGTGTCGTTGAACAGCCATCCGGTCAGGTCCACCGACTCGGCGCCGTAGTTGGTCAACTCCCACCAGTCGGCATGGACGAACGGGGCCGTCGCCACCGAGGCGGCCGAATGCACCTCAGTGACCACCAACTGTCCAAGAGTCCGGACACCGGCGAGAGCCGTCAAAAGGGCGAGACAGGAGACAAATTTCGGGGAACTCATGACTAGATCGGATTTAAATCCTCTTCTGACACCTGCCGGTGCCACCCGGGTTTCCGTTGTGAAACGAACCTGTGACACCGCTTCCCGCGTCAACGCTTTTCCAGCTCTGCGAGGCGGCTGCGGACTTTCTTCAGTAC
This sequence comes from Akkermansia muciniphila, assembly GCA_945860685.1. Classification (GTDB taxonomy): domain Bacteria; phylum Verrucomicrobiota; class Verrucomicrobiia; order Limisphaerales; family UBA9464; genus SXXZ01. The sequence goes on along the minus strand of CAMASJ010000135.1, from coordinate 3,731 downwards.
AAACTTCTGGAGGGGCAGACGCTTGGGATCCGCCGACTGCAGCGCGGTCTCCATCTTCACCACCTGGTCTTTCAGCGCGGCGACATCCGTCATCGACTGGATCGAGGACGCGATCTGCCGCGCCGCGGGCTTCTGCTCCGGCGTCAGGCCGACGAAATCGGGGTCCTCCGCGTCGGAACCGGTCCCGGGCTTCCGGGTGTACACCGCGGTCGCCCGGTTCTCCTTCGTGAAGTACTGGCCCACCACCCGCTTCACGTCCGCGGCGGTCACCGCCTGGATCTTGGCGCCCGCCGTGTTGACCTCCCGCCAGTCGCCAAGGCCTTCGTTGAAGATCAGCTGGAACAGGATCGGCATGTTCGAGCTCAGCTTCCGGTACTCCGCGGCGGCGAAGTTGTTCTTCACCTTCTGCAGTTCCTCCGCCGGGACCTCCTCGCTCCCCAGACGCGCGATCTCGGCATGGATCGCGTCCTCCACCTCCGCCGGCGTGTGGCCGTCCTTCACCTCCGCCCCGATGCTGAACGCCCCGGCCCACTTGCGGGAATCCTGCTGCGCGTAGGTCTCCGTCGCCACCTCACGCCCCACCACCAGCCCCTTGTACAAACGACCCGTCCGGCCCAACAGCAGCTGCTGCAAAACCTCCAGAGCGTAGCCGTCGCGATGGCCGAACCCGACCGTACGCCAGTACACCTCCACCTGCGGATTGGTCTCGGCCTCCGCCGCATAGCGCTTTTCGCCCAACGACGGGATCTCCTGCGTGATCACCTCCGGCGGCAGCTGGCTGCCCCGCGGGATCCGGCCGAAATACCGGACCGCCATCTCCTTGGCCTCGGCGGTCTTGAAGTCGCCCACCAGGATCAGGGTGATGTTCTGCGGCTGGTAGTAGAGCGCGTAGAAGTCGTCCGCCTGCTTCTTCGAGATCGCCGGGATGTCGCTCGGCCAGCCGATCACCGGCCAGTGGTAGGGATGCGCGTCCCAGAACAGGGCGTTGAACTGCTCTGCGAACTTCCCGGTCGGCGTGGACTCCGTCCGCATCCGCCGCTCCTCGAAGACCACGTCGCGTTCGGAGTAGAATTCCCGGAACACCGGCCGCAGCAGCCGTTCGCTCTCCATCCACATCCACAGCTCCAGCTTGTTCGCCGGGACGCTGATGAAGTAGGCCGTCATGTCCTCCGACGTGAAGGCGTTCATGCCCGAGGCGCCCGCCGTGGTGTACACGCGGTCGAACTCGCTCTTCACGATGATCTCCCGCTGCTGCCGGATCAGCTCGTTGAACCGGCCTTCCAGCTCCTTCATGCGCGGCGTCTTCGCCTCGGGACTCGTGATCTCCCCGATCTCGCCCCGCCGCAGCGCGGCCCGCATCTTCGACTCCTCGGCCCGCATCTCGTCCCGCACCCGCTCCTGTTCGGCGATGATCTCCAGGTCCTTCTTCGCGTCCGTGGTGCCCAGGGTCGGCGTGCCCTTGAACATCATGTGCTCGAACAGGTGGGCGATGCCGGTGATGCCGGGCCGCTCGTTGGCCGAACCCACCCTCGCCACCCAACCGCCGGCCACCCGCGGTTCCCCGCGTCGCTCCACCAGCAGCAACCGGAACCCGTTGGGCAGGGTCTCCTCCACCACCGGAATCTGCTGGGCCCGGAGCATGCAGGACGAGGCGGCGGCCAACGCGAGGGCGGCGGCCGAGGAGATCAGGACGCGGAAACGGTTCACCTTGCGCCCAAGGAAGCAGCGGACCCGTCCCGAGGCAACGGCGGAGAAGGTCTCGGTTGCCCCCGACAAAGGAAAAGGGCGGACATCCGGAAGGAACCCGGACATCCGCCCCTCATGGAATCCGACGGGAAACAACCCTTACAGCTGGCGCAGCCGGTAGAAGGAGACAGTCGTCTCTCCGACCTCCGCGACGTTTTCATCCCCTTCCACGACGGAATCGACCGGTTGCCAGTCGCTGCCATCCCCGAGGGAAACGGACCGCTCGAGGCGGAATCCCGCGATCGACCGCGCCCAGGCCACCCGCACCCGCCCAGCCACCCGGCGAACGGATAGGATGGGGCGCTCCGGCTGCACGGTGAACCGGCTCACGGCCACCGGCTGGGTCAGGAGCAGGTCTTCGTTGATCTGGGCCTGAGTGTAGGACGGGAGCCCGTAGGTCGTGACCTGGAGCGCACGCGTGGCCGCGTCGATGTTGAACTCGGTCCAGCCGTAGGTGAACACGGCGGCCGGTCCGCCGATGTCGAACCGGGCGTCGACTCTGGAATCCTGAAGGCCCACCGGCGAGTAGCCCAGCGGCTGGACCTGCGAATTCACCAGAGCGGCGATCGCGTCGTTCTTCTGCGCCGGCGTCAGCAACTGGTCGAAGGCGGCTCGGTTGGGAAGACCCAGCGAACCGAGGAACTGGTCGAGCAGCGAACCGCTTCCCGAGGGCACATCCGACGCGAGATCGAGGACCGTCGGACCGAACGGAGCGTCGTAGGCGATCGCTCCGGTCACCACTTCCCAGGCACTCACCGGCGTCTTCGGGGAGAGCGGTCCGGCCGCTTGGTAGGAGAGGTTGTTGACCAACGTGCCGTGGATGTCGGCGCTGATGAAGACCACGTTCCGGATCCGCCGGTCGTGGACGAATCCCAGCAGCTCGGAGCGCTCGGCGGCATAGCCTTCGAAACGGTCGCTCGCAGCCAGGACACCGAGGTTCTGGATCGGCTCCGGCACCAGGACGAACTTCCATTCCACCCCGGCCAACTCGGCGGCCAGGAGGTCCGCCTTCAGCTCCTCGATCTGGGGACGCCCCAGCATCGTGCGTCGCGGAAGCGGCTGCCCGTTGAGGGGGTTGACGTCGAAGGACTGGGCCAGGAAGGCACCGATCTGCACCGGGTCCGTCGGGTTGGCGACCCCGGGAAGCCCTTGGTCGCGGAACGAACGGGAGTCCAGCAGGAACATCGCCGCGTCTCGGCCGAACCGGGCGGCGCGATACAGCTTCGTCCGGCCATGGACGCGCGCATCGGAGGGCGCGTCGTAGGTCCGCGTCGCCATCGGGTTGTACTCCACGAAGGCCTGGAGGCCGCTCCGGAAGAGCTGGGTCTCATTGAGGTAAGTGCCGTTCGTGTCGAACCGGCTGTCCGAACCGACCCTCGCGCCACCCGCGAAGTCGTTGACCACCTCGTGGTCGTCGATCGTCGCGAACACCGCCGTGCTGGCACGGAGATCGGGGATCGACGGGACGCCGAGGCGGCTTCCAAGCACCTCGTCGTGCTTGCGCCGGAACTGCTCCAGGGTCGTCGCCGAAGGCGAGGTGACGGCCGGGGACGGTACGTCCGCGTAGATCGTGTCCCCGAGGTTCACGTAGAAATCCAGGGCGCGGGCCGGGATGTTCGCCACCGAGGGGAAGGGCGCCAGGTCACCGCGGGAATCACCGCTGACACCGAAGCGCAGGCCGCCAAAGGTGTCCGGGGCCGACGCGGTCCGGAACGTGCCGAACGAAGCGGTCCCAGCGGCGTCGGTGACGCGGTAGTGGTACCGCGTGCCCGGCTGGAGGCCCGTCACCGCCACCTTCGCCGGAACCTCCGGCACCAGGTTGGTCGCCATGGCCGTGGCCACCAGGGGTTCCATCGCCCGGTTGGTCGAGACCGCGAACCGGAGGACGCCCGTCGCGGTGCTGCGCGCCCAGAGCAACACGGAGTCCTGGGTCACCTCGCCCGAGGCCACGCCGTTGGGCATGGTGGACGGTCCCGGGACACGGC
>CAMASJ010000134.1 GCA_945860685.1 Akkermansia muciniphila | reverse complement strand
CTCGTGGAACAGGAAAGTGCTCTGTGAATCAACGGGTTGCACAAGTTGGACCGCGCCTTGCTTAGCGGGATGGAACAGTGGATAGGATGACTCTCGCGACGGACAACTTCTGGAAACGGATCGGCCAGATGGACCTTTGGCTGGTGGCTGGCGTCTTCGGGACGGTGATGCTGCTGATCCTGCCGGTGCCGCCGTGGCTGTTGGATCTGCTGCTGGCGGTGAGCATTGCGTCGTCGCTGCTGATCCTGCTGGTCATCCTCTATCTCGACGACCCCTCCGAATTCACCGGGTTCCCGTCGCTGCTCCTCTTCACGACGCTTTTCCGACTGGCCCTCAACGTCGCGACCACGCGCCTGATCCTGATCCACGGCAACGCGGGACACATCATCGACGCCTTCGGCAACTTCGTGGTCGGCGGCAACTACGTCGTCGGCATGGTCATCTTCCTGATCCTGGTGGTGATCAACTTCATCGTGATCACCAAGGGTGCGGGCCGCATCGCCGAGGTGGCCGCACGCTTCACCTTGGACGCGATGCCGGGCAAGCAGATGGCCATCGATGCGGAACTCGGCGCCGGCATCATCAACGAGGACCAGGCGAGGACGCGTCGTCGGAAGGTGGAGCAGGAGGCCGACTTCTACGGCGCGATGGACGGCGCCTCGAAGTTCGTGCGCGGCGACGCCGTGGCGGCGGTGATGATCACCGGGGTCAACATCCTGGGCGGATTCGCGATCGGCATCGCCCAGAAGGGCATGGCCATGGCCGATGCGCTCCAGCGCTACACCCTGCTGTCGATCGGCGACGGTCTCGTCTCCCAGGTGCCGGCGCTCATCACCTCGATGGCCGCGGGCATGCTGGTGACGCGGGCCGCCGCCAAGAACAACCTCGGCGAGGAACTGGGCCGTCAGCTGACCTTCTATCCCAAGGCGCTGACGATCCTGTCGGTGCTGCTCGGGTTCATCTCGATCGTCCCCGGCCTGCCGATGTTCCCGTTCCTTTCCCTGTCGATCCTGACCTGGTTCATCGCCAAGCGGATCAAGGCGAAGGCGGCCGCCGTCGCCGTGGAGGCCAAGAAAGGCATGGGAACCAGGTCCCAACGCGCTGGCGAGTCCTCGCCGCAGGCCGGTGGCGCACAGGCCGGTGCCGGCGCGCAGGCCGGACCGGAGAAGCTGGAGAACCTGCTTTCGATCGATCCGCTGCAGATCGAGCTTGGTTTCGGACTGGTGTCCCTCGCCGACACGCGGAAGGGCGGCGACCTGCTGGAGCGGGTGACGGGTGTCCGTCGGCAGTTCGCCCAGGACATGGGGATCGTGGTCCCGCCCATCAAGCTGCGCGACAACCTCCAGATCGGATCCAACGAGTACCGGTTCCTGCTGAAGGGCAACAGCGTCGCCAATGGCAGCCTCATGCCGGGCTACTCACTCGCGATGAACGCGACCAACAGCCGGGTCACGTTGAAGGGCATCCCCACCATCGAGCCGGTGTTCCAGCTGCCGGCGACGTGGATCACCGAGGTGGAACGCAAGAGCGCCGAGGTCGCCGGCTACACCGTGGTGGACGCCTCGAGCGTCCTCATCACCCACCTCACGGAGATGCTGAAGCGCAACTGCCACGAGGTCCTTTCGCGTCAGGATGTGCAGCAGTTGCTCGACAACCTCAAGACCACGCATCCGACCGTGGTCAACGAGCTCGTTCCGGCCCTGCTCACGGTCGGACAGATCCAGCGCATCCTGCAGAACCTCCTGTCCGAGGGCATCTCCATCCGCAACCTGGCGACCATCCTGGAGAAGGTCAGCGACTACGCCTCGATGACCAAGAACCCCGACGAGCTGAGCGAGCACGCGCGCCGTGCGTTGGGATCGCAGATCGTGAAGCCGTACCAGGATGACCGCGGAATGCTGCGCGCCATCACCCTGGATCCCCGGCTCGAGCAGGAGATCTCCAAGGGAGTGCGCCAGACCGCGACCGAGATCGCCTTGCTGCTGGAGCCGCGGCTCGCGCGGCACCTGGTGGAGCAGCTTTCCCGTCAGATGCAGACCTTGCTCGCCGAAGGCCGTGCGCCGGTGGTGCTGTGCGCGCCGCATCTTCGCCTCGCCTTCCGCCGCTTCTTCGAGGCGACCTTCAGCGACCTGACGGTGCTCAGCTATGCGGAGGTCCCGAGCCGGGTGGACATCCAGAGCGCGGGCACCCTCGCCAGCCTGGAGGCGGTTCCGATGCCGATGGCGGCCTGAACGGGGCCGAATTGGACTGGGTAGTCGGAAAGAGGAAATCCCCGCGGCCGAAGGCGACCGCGTCTGCGGATCGCCTTTGCCGGCGGGGATTCCGAGTGACCGCCCTTCTCAGAAGATCCTGGAAACCGAGAAGGAGAGGAGGTAGTCGGCGAATGCCGCGTCACCATGACGGCCCTTCTGCTGGTCCCAGTAGCTCCGCTCGCGATTGGCGTAGAGCCTCCACGGGGCGTTCAGGGCAACATTCCATTTCCCCGGCATCCAGCTGATGCCCGGTTCCAGGGCCACGGCGAATCCCGGACGCCGGAATCCCTCCTGGTTGCCGGCGTTGCCGTTGAGGTCCTCCACAGGAACGCCCTCGATCCGCCCGCCGACGCTGAACGCGACGGCGTGCTTGCGGCTGATCACATAGGTGAAGCCGCCGCGGGCCATGTACTGGTCGGTGATGGACATCCCGTTGTCGATGTCGACGCCGCCGACCCTAGGCCCGGCATCGCGCCGCGCGGTCGGGTTCTTCGAGCTGTTCACGTTCTGCGGATTGAAGAGGTAGTAGCCTTGGAGGTAGGCGATCCACCGGGGCGCCAGTTCGCGGTATCCGTTGAACTCGACGCTCATGCCCCATCCGCCGTCGCCCGGTTGGATGGACTGGTCGACGTTGCGCCGCACCGGCTGGATGTTCACGCCCGCCGTGGGATCCTGATCCTGGTAGAAGGTGTCGTCGGCTCCGTAGTCACCGGTCGGGGCCTTCACACCGATGCTGACCTGGAGGTTGCCCTTCGGGTTCTCCTTGGGATCCCAGATCCAGGCTCCGACGGTGGCGCGGATGTCACCCAGTCCGCTGGAGGTCGTATCCCGGCGGACCCCGCTGTGTTCATAGGGCGCGGAGCGGATGTGGTAGACGTACGGCAGGGTCAGCGTGGCACTGTAGCGGGCGCTGAACTGGTAGGTCAGGCTCGCGTCGATGAAGCTGGAGTAGTTGATGACCTCGGTACCCTGTTCGAAGCGGTTCATCCCCGCCGCGTTGCGGGACTCGCGGTCGCCGATGAAGTGGCGGTCGGACTTGAAGAAGCGGTAGCCGACGCTGGCCAGCCATCCGTTTTCCTGAAGGCCCACGCCGTCGCCGCTGAGGGCGTGGTTCATGGTGCACATGCCACCGCCGCGGACGGCCACGCAACCCTGGGCGAGGGTTGAATGGAAACCGGCGCTTCCGAGCAGGATGGAGGAGAAGACGGCGACTTGGGAGGTCGCCCGGATCGGGAGTCGCTTCATGGGATGCGACGATCCTATGCGGATCTTGGCGTTCCGGTGTGCAACTGGGGTGGAGGGGGCGCCCAGTGGGGCGAAATGGAGTCCAGGAGCCGCGGACCGCTATTTCTTCAGAAGCTCGCGGGCCTTCTCGAGGGCCTTTTCGGTCTCGGTCTTGGCCTTCTCGGCGGCGTCCTTGGCTCCGTCGGCCGCGGACTTGCCGAGTTCCTTTGCGGACTGAAGGGCGGCGGTGCCGGTCTCCTTGGCCTTCTGCATCGCGGCAGCGCTTCCTTCGCGGATCCGCTGCGCCGCTTCGCTGTGGGCCGCCTCGGCCGCGGCGAGCTTCGCCTTCTCGGCGGCGGAGAGGGTGGCCACCTTGGCCTTGGCGGTGAGTTCGGCGATGGTCTTGGCGGCTTCGTCGGCCATGACCGCCGCGCGGTCGCCCGCTTCGGTCGCCGCCTTCTCCGAGGCCGCGGCCGCCTTCCGTCCCGTTTCCTCCAGCGCCTGCCCCGCGGTCTTCATGGCGGATTCGACGCGGCCGGCGGTGTCCGGCTTCGAAGCCGCACCGTCGGCGGCACCGGGCTCCTCCCTGCTGCAGCCGATGGCGATGAGGGAGAGGATGAGGAGGGCGAGGTTGGAGGGCGCAAGTTTCATGTGAGTGCCAAAACAGTTCCTGACTTCGCGATCCTCCCCGGTTCCCGCGAACCTGTCCATTCCGACCTCCGGAAGCGGATCCCGGAAAACTATTCCGGCTGGCCGCGTTCCATCAGCCGCTTGTGGCGAAGGATCCCTTCGGCGATCGCCTCTGCGAGCTGTTCCCGGGTCTTGGTTCCGTAGATGAACCGGGCATCCGAGCCGTGGGTCATGTAGCCCGACTCGACCAGGATCCCGGGCATTCGCAGCAGTGTCAGTTCCTTGAACCGCGCCCGGCGGACCGCACGGTCGGGGAGATCCGTCTGCTCGAGGATCGTGCGGTGGACCTGATGGGCGAGGGTGATGTTCTCCCGGTCCTGGGCGTTCCCGGGATTCCAACCGCCGCCATGATGGCCTGTGTCGTTGCTGGACGACGCCCCGGCCGGCGTGAGGCAGTAGGTCTCGACGCCTCGGACGCGATGCTCGCCGGGCCCTTCGTAGGCGTTGAAGTGCAGGCTGACGTAGAGGTCCGCCCCCAGTCGGTTCGCCGCCGCCGCGCGGGATTCGAGCGGGAGGAAAGTGTCGTCCGAGCGCAGCATCGCGACCTTCAGTCCGGCCGCCCGCAGACGCGTGGAGATCTCCTTGGCCAAGGCCAGCGTGTAGACCTTCTCCTTGCGGCTGCCTTCCATGTTCCCGGGGTCCTTGCCGCCGTGCCCGGCGTTGATGGCGACCAACCGGATGGGTTTGCCCGAATTCTTCGGAGGCGAGACCAGCGGACCGACGAGCGATTCGATGTCCCGCTGGGAGACGCGCATTCGGCCGCCCCGGAAGACGGCCGGGTCGCTGAGGCGGAACTCGACGTCGTTGAAGACCAGAGTCGTCGACTCGCGACGGAGGCGGAGCCGGGACCAACGGTTGGTCAGGAGCAGGTCGTCACCGCGGGTTGCGGCCCTGAGATCGTGGTTGGACGCCCAGGCCGCGATGTCGCGGTAGGAGGAATCGGCGGACTTGGCGAGCGCGCCCCAGCCGCTGGCCGCGACGATCCATACGGTCGCGACGATCCGGACTAGCAGGAACAGGCGGCGCATCCGGACGCGGGTTCAGCGGAGTTGGTCCGGATTGAGGCCCTGCAGGTCCTTCGGCAGGAACTGGCCGTCCTTCCGGATCAGTTCCCGGTCGAACCAGACCTCGCCGCCGCCCCATTCCGGACGCTGGATCAGGACCATGTCCCAGTGCACCGCCGACTTGTTGCCGTTGCCGGGATCCTCGTAGGCCTGTCCCGGCGTGTAGTGCAGTGAACCGGCGATCTTCTCGTCGAACAGGATGTCGCACATCGGGTTCAGGATGTACGGGTTGAAGCCGAGGCTGAATTCCCCGATCGACCGGGCGCCGGGATCCATGTCGAGGATCTCGTTCAGCTTCTTCTCCGAGCCGCCCTGGCAGGTGGCCTTCACGATCCGGCCCTGCTTCAGCTCCAGGCGGATGCCCTCGAACTTGGTGCCGGCGTAGAGCGTGGGCGTGTTGAAGGTGATGACGCCTTCCGACGACTTCAGCGTCGGGCAGCTGAAGCATTCGCCGTCGGGGATGTTGCGGAGACCCTCGCACGGCTTGGCGCCGACACCCTTGATCGAGAAGGTGAGGTCCGTACCCGGTCCCTTGATGTGGACGCGGTCGGCCTTGCGCATCCGCTTCTCCAGCGGAACGCAGGCGCGGGACATCTTCGCGTAGTCCATGGTGCAGACGTCGAAGTAGAACTTCTCGAAGGCCTCCGTGCTCATGTTGGCGGCCTGGGCCATGCTCGGGGTCGGCCAACGGAGGACGCACCAGCGGGTCTTGTTGATGCGGTGGTCCAGCACCGGCCGGAGCGTCTTGGCGAAGAGCCGGGTCTTCTCGGAGGGGATGTCGCTGTTCTCGCCGGAGTTGTGCGCGCCGCGGATGGCGATGTAGGCGTGCATGCGCTTCATGCGCGCCATCTCGATGGTCTTCACCAGCGTCGCATGGCGTTCGTCGGTCCCGAGCTGGACCTCGCGGATCACCCGGCCGCTGCGCGTCTCGACGATCGGGGTGCCACCGGCTGCGCGGGCGGCCCGGATCAGCTCCACGGCCATGGCGTCCGGCGTGTCGATCAGGTCGATGAGGATGTTCTCCCCCGGCTGGATGGCACAGGAATACTCGATCAGCAGTTTGGCGAGGCGGGCGTATCTCGGGTCGCTCATGCGTTGGGCGGATGAGACCATGTTCCGGCCGGAGTGGACACGAAATCGTTCGGGCCACGGGGCTGCCTTCGAGGGGAGACACGGATTCCGCGGAACCGCATGGATCGCCTCGGAGCCATGTGGCAAGCCCACGATACGCCCTTTGTCGGCTCGCCCAGGAATGGGTCTCCACGGATCTCGACGTCCGGCGCTCTCTGAAGGCTTCTGCTTCTGCCTGCTGAAACCGCCTGACGTTGCCCAGTTCGATTTCCTGCGGCCGTGTTGTCTTCGGAAAGCCTCGCGGGGTCCGAATGCCTGGCTCCGGTGGGCCGTGATCCGGCGATCAACCCGCCGGGGCGGGGGACTCCTCCAACCGGAGGAACAGCTCGGCGGCGGAATCGGCGAAGCGGAGTCCCTTGCGGTTGAGGCGGAAGTGGGTGGGTGTCCGCTCGGCCCAGCCGCGCATCTGCAATTGGGTCATCTCGAAGGCCCACTCCTCGCGCAGGTCGAAGCCGGTACGCTCGAGGAACTGCGCAAACGGCCATCCGGCGTTCATGCGCAGGCCGAACGCGGCCATCTCGCCGGCTCGGCGCAGCGGGGAAAGGGCTTCGGCAAACTCCTTCGCGCGACGTCCCTTCTCGAGCTGTTCGCAATAGAGACGGGTGTTGGCCCAGTTGCGTGACCGCAGTCCGCGCACCCATTCGCTGGCGCTGGGACCGAGCCCGTAGCTGTCCCGGCCACGCCAGTAGCCGACGTTGTGGCGGCAGGCGTAGTGCGGGATCAGCTCCTCGACGTCGGGGCGGTCCACGGTCTCGCCGACCCGGCGGCGGCGGCCGAAATTGGCGACCTCGTACTGCTGGAAGCCCTCCTCCGCCGAACGGTCCACCAGGACCTCGTACATGTCGCAGGCCAGGTCCTCGTCGACGTCACACTCGCCGGCCTTCATCTGCTCGTAGAGCGGCGTGTCTTCCTCGTAGATCACCTCGTAGCAGCTCAGGTGTTCGGTGCCGATGGCCAGCGCCTCGTCGAGCGTCCGGTTCCAGACCTCCATCGTCTGGCCCGGGATGGCGAACATCAGGTCGATGTTCATGTTGTCGAAGCCGGCGTTCCTCAGGATGTCCACGCTGCGGAACACCATGTCCCGGCTGTGGACGCGGCCGAGCCGGTCGAGCAGGGCCTCGTCGAGGGACTGGACGCCCATGGAGATGCGGTTTACGCCATGGCTCCGGAGCAGGGCGGCCTTGTCGGCCGAGACCGTGGCGGGATTGCACTCGACGCTCCATTCGTCCGCCTTGCCGAGGCCGAGTCGGTGCATCGTGGTCAGCACGGACTCCCACTGGCGGAGGTTGAGCAGGGAAGGGGTGCCGCCGCCGAAGAAGACGGTGCGTGGACGGCAATCCGCCGCGACCAGCTCAAGCTCGAGGAGCAGGGCGTCGACGTATCGCTGGATGATGTCGCCCGTGGCCTGGCCGGAGTAGAACGCGCAGTACTCGCACTTGTGCGCGCAGAACGGCACATGGATGTAGAGCGAGTCGACGGGCGGTCCGGCTGCGGACGGGATCGGGCAAGCTGCGGAGTTGAGCAACGGGATGGATTCGGCGGACATGTTTCGGACCCGGGACGCCGGGTCAGTGCGTGGAAGATGCCCGTGTTCCTTAGGGAATCCAATGACGCCAACTTCGACTTGCGATCCTGCTCCGTGGTCCGTGGTCCGTTTCGCTCCCTGCGCCCTTCAACCTTTCAACCCCTCCCCAACCTTCCGTCCCACTCAATACCGCGGCATGGCCGGATCCACCTCGAGGCTCCAGCGGTCGATGCCGCCGACGAGGTTGGTGAGGCGACGAAAGCCCTGGCCGCGCAGGAACGCGATCGCGTGGGCGCTGCGGACGCCGTGGTGGCAGTAAACCACGACGTCGCGGTCCTTCCAGTCCTCCAACTCCGCGAAGCGTTCCCCAAGCTCGGAGATCGGCATCAGGCGCGAGCCGGCGATCGCGCAGAACGCGTTTTCGTCGGATTCGCGGACGTCCAACAGTGCCGGTGGCTCCGTTGAACGGAGGAGGGCGGCCAATTCGTCTGGGGTGATGGAGCTCATGAGAATGGCGTTGGCCACGGAGTCACCGAGGCCACGGAGAAAACGTTGAACTCCTTCCTGGCCTCCCTAGGAAAACCAAGAACCCGTCCTCTCTGTGTCCTCCGTGCCTCCGTGGCCAAATCCGCATTCAGCCCTCGAGGGCGGCGAGGAAGCGTTCGGCCTCGATGGCGGCGGCGCAGCCCATGCCGGAGGCGGTGATGGCTTGGCGGTAGACGGAGTCCACGCAGTCGCCGGCGACGAAGACGCCCTGGACCTTGGTGCCGACGAACCCGGTCGGCTTGAAGTAGCCGTTCTCGTGGAGGTCGAGCTTGCCCTGGAAGAGGGCGGTGTTGGGAACGTGGCCGATGGCGGCGAAGACGCCGGTGCAGGGCAGGGTGGATTCCTCGCCGGTCTTGAGGTTCTTCAGCTTCACGCCGGTGACCTTGTCCTGGGCGACGTCGGTGATCTCGGTGACGACGCTGTCCCACACCGGCTGGATCTTAGGATTCGCGAGGGTGCGGTCGGCCATGATCTTGGACGCGCGCAACGTGTCGCGGCGGTGGATGAGGTAGACCTTCGAGGCGAAGCGGGTGAGGTAGGAGGCCTCCTCGCAGGCGGAGTCGCCGCCGCCGACGACGACCACGGGCTGGTTGCGGAACATCGGCAGCGCGCCGTCGCAGGTGGCGCAGTAGGTGACGCCCTTCTTCTCCAGCTCGATCTCGCCGGGGACGTCCAGGTGCTTGTGGCCGGCGCCGCTGGCGACGATGAGCGTCCGGGCCTTCACCGGTTCGCCGTCGACGGACAGTTCGGTGACCCCGTCCTTGAAGTCCACGGACTCCACGGTCGCGAACCGCACCCGGGCGCCGAACTTCTCGGCCTGCTTCTGCATACGGGTCATCAGCTCATAGCCGTCCACGCCTTCGGGGAAACCGGGGAAGTTCTCGACGATGCTGGTGGTGGTCAGCAGGCCGCCGGGCATGGTGCCGGTGAGGACGAGGGGCTTGAGGTTGGCGCGGGCGGTGTAGATGGCGGCGGTGAGGCCGGCGCAGCCGGTGCCGATGATGACGACGTTCTCCATACTCTTTAGGACGCGGACTGTAGCTGTGGAGACCGGGACGGCCAAACTGGATTCGAGTTGGACCGTGGTCCGTTGGTGAAGGGGCGCGGTCTGTTCGTGTGGGGATGCGGTCCGAGGATCCCGCGGCAGCTCGTTCACGAAACGGCGGCTGGGAGCTTCACGAAAAGAGTCAGGCTTGCAGAGAACGCAACCCGGTCTTGGCGACACACGGCCTCGGTGGACTCACGCCTCAGGAACCTGCACATAAATCCGAAATGCCGTGGTTTGCGAGCGGCATGGCTGAACGGCAGACGCTGCTCTTCAATTCGCCGACGGACCCGGCGCCATGTTGATGGACGAACGCCAGCAATCAGTCCGTCTTCGCCACGACCTCGTGGCTTACGCGGACAGCTTGCCGAGGATGCCGGTGCTGTCGCCGAAACGTTCCGCCGGCGCGCCCATGCGATCGAGCATCGCAAGGAACAGGTTCGCCATCGGCGTGTTCTTGTCATAGCGGACATGGCGACCGGCCTGGATCGACCCGCCGCCACGTCCCGCCAGCAGCACGGGAAGGTTGTTGTGCGCGTGGGAATTGCCGTCCTCGATCGCGCTGCCGTACACGATCATCGAGTTGTCGAGCAGGCTCGAGCCGTCCGGGTCCTTGGTCTCGTTCAACTGCTTGAGCCACGCGGCGAAGAGTTGCATGTGCAGGACGTTGATCTTGGCGATCTTCTCCTTCTTCCCGGCGTCGTCCTGGTGGTGGGACAGGTCGTGGTGCCCCTCCTTCACGCCGATGTCGGGATAGGGACGGTTGCTGCCGTCGTGGGCCATGATGAACGAGGCGATGCGCGTGCTGTCGGTGCGGAACGCCAAGGTCATTATGTCGAACATCAGCTTGGCGTGGTCCTCGTAGCGGGCCGGCACGCCCTTCGGACGGGTCTCGTCGGGGATGTCGTGTCCGACCTTGTCCGCCATCTCGATGCGGCGTTCGACGTCGCGGACGGCGGTCATGTACTCGTCGAGCTTGCGCTGGTCGTTGCGGCCGAGCTTCCCGTGGAGGCGTCGGGCGTCTTCCAGCACGAAGTCCAGGATGCTCGAACGGCGCTGCAGCTTCCGCGCGCGCATCTCGGCGGTCTCGTTGGGGTCGCCGTGGGCGAAGAGCCGCTCGAAGGCCAGCTTCGGATCGACCTCCGGCGGCAGCGGCGAGGACGGGGAACGCCAGGCGATGTTGAAGGAGTAGGCGCAGCTGTAGCCGGAATCGCACTGGCCGGAAAGCTGGCCGCGGTCGGTGCCGAGCTCGAGCGAGGGGAACAAGGTGTTGTTGCCGATGCGCTGGGCCGCGAGCTGGTCGACCGAGACGCCGACATGGATGTCCGAACCCTGCGTCTTTCGCGCCTGGGCGGCGGTCAGGAACGTGGCCGAAGCCCGGGCATGGTCGCCGGCACCGTCGCCGTTGGGAAACGCCTTCTGGTGGGCCAGGCCGCTGAGCACGGAGACCTGGTTCCGGACGGCCGACAACGGCTGGAGGATCCGCGGCAGCTCGAAGTCGGTTCCCTCGGCCTTGGGCGTCCAGTCGACCATGTTGGCCCCGTTCGGGATGTACACGAACGCCATGCGCAAGGGCGCCTTGGCCGCCGCGGCTCCCGCACCCAGCAACCGCACCGATGGCGCGGAAGAAAGGAAAGGCAGGGCGACCGCCGTTCCCAGACCCCTCAGGAACGACCTCCGGTTTTGTGATTCAATGCCGTTCATGCGATTTGGAGGACTCCGACGAAAGTACGTACACGTCGCTTCAACTCAAGTGGGATTCCCCGAAGCCGTTCCGGAAGTGGCGGACCGTCTTCGATCCGCTACGATCCGCGCCGTGTTCCGGTGCCTTTTCCTGCTGGCGGCGGTCCTCGGCGGCTTCATGGCCGTTGAGGCCGCGACCAATGAGGTTGCTCCCGTGCTGGTGTGGAGGGCGTCCAAGGACCGTCATGACGCCGCGATCCCCGGCTGGCCGGTCACCCGGGTGCTGG
>CAMASJ010000133.1 GCA_945860685.1 Akkermansia muciniphila | reverse complement strand
GGCTGAAGGAGCCGGTCGGATTCCGCGGAGGCAGCAGGCTGACCTTCCGCCTCGACCACTACCACGGCAACAGCCACTGCGTCGGCCGGTTCCGCATCTCCGTCACCACCGCCAAGGATCCCGCCGCGGTCTGGCCTTTGGCGGACGACGTCCGCGGGGCGCTGGGCGTCGCCGCGGCGTCCCGCACGCTGGAACAGGAACGCCGCATCGCCGCCGCGCATCGCGGCTCGTCGCCGGCGATCCGGCGCCTCGACCTGGAGGTCCACCGCCTGGACCAGAAGGAGCGGCAGCTCGCCGGACAGAAGTTCTCCACGCTCGTGATGCAGGAGCGTTCCGAGCCGCGTCCGCGTGAGACGTACGTCCATCTGCGCGGCGATTTCCTCACCCGCGGCAAGGTGGTGGAGGCGGGTGTTCCCGAGGTGTTCCCGCCCCTTCCCGCCAGCGAACCGGCGAACCGCCTCGCGCTGGCCCGCTGGCTGGTCGATCCGCGCCATCCGCTGACCGCACGGGTGGCCGTGAACCGTCATTGGGAACGCCACTTCGGCACCGGCCTGGTGAAGACCAGCGAGGACTTCGGCCGCCAGGGCGAAACGCCGTCCCACCCGGAACTGCTCGACTGGCTGGCCACCGAGTTCGTCCGGACCGGTTGGGACATGAAGGCGCTGCAGAAGCTCCTCGTGATGTCCGCCACCTACCGTCAGGACGCCGCGACCGACGCCCAACGGCTGGAGAAGGACTTCTACAACCGGCTGCTTTCCCGCGGACCCCGCTTCCGCATGGACGCCGAGATGATCCGCGACCACGCGCTCGCGGTGAGCGGCCTGCTCAACCCCCGGATCGGCGGACCCAGCGTGTATCCCGTCCAGGTGCCCAACCTGTGGAAGGAGATCGGCTTCCTGCGTCCCGAGATCGGCATGGACGAATGGCCCGTCAGCGAGGGCCCGGACCTATACCGGCGCGCGGTCTACACGTTCTGGCGACGGGTTTGCACCTATCCGACCTTCGCCACCTTCGACGCCCCCAGCCGCGAGGTGTGCGTCGCGCGGCGTCCGCGGACCAACACGCCGCTCCAGGCCCTGGCCGCCCTGAACGATCCGACCCTGCTCGAGGCGGCCCGCGTCTTCGCCCAGAGGATCCTCGCCGAAGGCGGCAAGGACGACGCCGCGCGCGTCGACTTCGCCTTCCGCGCCTGCCTCGGACGGTCGCCGTCCAAGGCCGAACGGGAACGGCTCGCCGGGTTCGTGGACCAGCAGTGGAAGGGCTACCGCAACGACCGCAAGGCCGCCGAGGCCCTGGTCACCGTGGGGACCGCGCCTCGGCCGGAGGACCTGGATCCCCGACGTCTCGCCGCCTGGATGATGCTCGCCAATGTGCTCTTCAATCTCGACGAGTCCCTCACCAAGGGCTGATCCGCTCGCCTGGCCCCATCGGGGCGGACAGGCGGACGGCTCGGTTCAGCGGGTGATCCCCACCTGCGTCATCAGCCAGGCGTACTCGAAGGAGACCTCCTTCAGCCGGTCGTAGCGCCCGCTCGCACCGCCGTGTCCCGCGCCCATGTTGCACTTCAGCAGCAACGGCAGGTCGTCGGTCTTCAGCGTCCGCAGCTTCGCCACGTACTTCGCCGGCTCCCAGTACATCACCTGGCTGTCGTTCAGGCTCGTGGTCACCAGCATCGCCGGATACGCGCCGCGCTTCAGGTTGTCGTACGGACTGTACGACCGCATGTAGTCGAAGGCCGCCTTCTCGTTCGGGTTCCCCCACTCCAGGTACTCGCCGACCGTCAACGGCAGGCTGGAGTCCATCATGGTGTTCATCACGTCCACGAAGGGCACCGCCGTGTGGACCGCCCGGAAGAGGTCCGGCCGCAGGTTCACCACCGCCCCCATCAGCAGGCCGCCCGCGCTGCCGCCCTCGATCACCAAACGATCCGGGGCGCTCAACCCCTCCTTCACCAGCCAGTCCGCGCAGTCGACGAAGTCGTGGAAGGTGTTCTTCTTCCGCATCAGCATGCCGTCGTCGTGCCAGCCCTCGCCGAGCTCGTTGCCGCCGCGGATGTGCGCGATCACGTACACCATGCCGCGGTCCAGCAGCGAAAGCCGCGCGACGGAGAACGAGGCTTCCATCCCGATGCCGTAGGATCCGTAGCCGTACAGGAAGCACGGGGCCTTGCCGTCCAGCTTCACGTCCTTGCGCCGGACCACGGACATCGGCACCCGCACCCCGTCCCGCGCGGTCGCCCAACTGCGCTCGGTGACGTAGTCCGCGGAGTCGAACTTCCCGAGCACCGGCGTGCGCTTCAGCAGCGTCAGCGTCCCGGTGGCCAGGTCGCAGTCGTAGACGCCCTGCGGCGTGGCCATCGACTGGTAGGTCAGCCGGAACGCCTTCGCGTCCGCTTCCGGGGTCCCGGTCGCCCCCGCCGCGTACACCGGCTCCGGGAACGCCACCTCGCGCCATCCGCCGCCCCGCCGGTCGTGGATCCGCAGACGCGTCAACGCCTCCCGCTGCTCCTGCACCACCAGGTGGTCCCGGAACATCTCCATGCCTTCCACCAACACGTCCGCCCGATGCGGCACCAGCTCCGTCCAACGGTCCGGCGCCTCCACCGGAGCCGTCACCAGACGGAAGTTCTTCGCGTCCCGGTTGGTCCGGAGGTAGAGCACGCCGTCCCGGTGCTCGAGGTCGTACTTGTGCCCCTTCTCCCGCGGCAACACCGGTCGGAACGTCCCAGTGGGTTCCGTCGACGGCAGGATTCTCTGTTCCCAGGTGTCCGTGCTCTGGAAGGTGCACACGAACCAGCGACGGTCCTTCGTCCGGCCCACCGCCACCGCGAACAGCTCGTCCGGTTCCACCAGGATGCGCTCGGTCTTGCCGCCCTCCACCGGCCGACGCCACAGCTCGTTGCTGCGCTTGGTCACCGGATCCTCGGTCGAATAGACCACCGTCCGTCCGTCCGAGGACCACTCGAAGGAGGTCACCCGCTCCGCCAACGCCTCCGAGGTCCGGCCCGTCGTCAGGTCCTTCCGGAAAAGCGTGTACTGGCGGAAGCCGGTCACGTCGGTGCTGAAGAGCAGCTGCCGGCCGTCGTCGCTGACCTCGAATCCGCCCAGCGAGAGGAACGTGTGCCCGGTCGCGAGTGCGTTCAGGTCGAGCAGCACCTCCTCCGCCGCGTCGGGCAACGCGGCGCCGTCCGCACCGGCCTTCCGACGGCAGTGGATCGCATACTGCCGGCCTTCCTCCGTCCGCGTGTAGTACACGTGCGCGCCCCGCCGCAACGGCACCGTCAGGTCGGTCTGCTGGATGCGCGCCAGCATCTCGCGGTAGAGGGCTTCGCCGAACACCTTCACGTCCGGCGTGCTCGCCTCGGTGTAGGCGTTCTCCGCCTCCAGGTGCCGGATCACCTCCGGATCCGACTTCTCCCGCAGCCAGAACCAAGGGTCGTCCACCTTCTCACCATGCCAGGTGGAGAGATGCTCGATGCGCTTCGCCACCGGCGGACGCAGGGCCGCGGGCGACGTGGCCGCCGGGGGATTCGTGGACTTCGGGGTTTCGGACATGACGTTGGGAAGGAGGGCGAGGAACGCGCCGGCGAGGACGATCCGGGCCGGGTGGAGTGGCTGGAATGACCGGGGCTCGCTGGGCGGCATGGACGGAAAAGTCGGTGGACCACCGCATTCTGCAAGACCCGACATGTCCCGCGCACCGGTGTTGGCGACACCGGTCCCGTTCGTCCACGCTCGGGTCCGGATGACGCCTCTCCGCATCTACGTCGACTTCGTCCCCCCGCCCCAGGCCATGGCCCTGCTCCGGGAGGCCGCCGCCGGACACGAACTCCTCTTCGCCCGCAACCCGACCGCCTCGGTCCTCGCCAAGGCGGAACGGGATCCGCAGATCGACACCGCGGACATTGCCTTCGGCCAACCGGACACCGGGGCCGTGCTCGGTTCCCCGCGGCTGCGCTGGGTGCACGTCAGTTCCTCCGGCATCACCCGCTACGACACGCCCGAGGTCCTCCAGACGCTCCGGGCCCGCGGCGTCCTCCTCAGCAACAGCGCCTCCGTCTATGCCGAGGCCTGTGCGCTCCAGTCCCTGGCCTTCCTGCTCGCGCAATCCCGCGTCCTGCCCCGGGCCCTCGCCTCGCGGACCCCGAACGGTTCGCCCGAATGGAACGACCTCCGCCGGTCCTGCGTGCCTCCACGGGGCCAACGCATCCTCATCGTCGGCTTCGGCGCCATCGCCCGACGGCTCGCCGAGTTCCTCCGCCCGCTCGGTCCCGAGATCGTCGCCCATCGCCGACATCCCCGCGGCGACGAAGGCATCCCGGTGGTCGGCCCCGAGGGACTCGCCGACGCGCTCGCCTGGGCCGACCACGTCGTGGACATCCTGCCCGAGAGCGGCGAGACGCGCGGATTCTTCGGCGCGGAACGCTTTGCCACGATGAAGCGCGGGGTCGTGTTCCAGAACATCGGACGCGGCGCCACCGTGGACCAGGACGCCCTGCTCGCCGCCCTGCGGTCCGGCCACGTCGCCGCCGCATGGCTTGACGTCACCAGCCCGGAACCGCTTCCCGACGGTCACCCGCTCCTCTCCGAGCCCAACTGCCACATCACCCCGCACATCGCCGGCGGACATGCCGACGAATCGGTCACCCTGGTGCGCCACTTCGCCGAGAACCTCGCCCGTTTCGTGGCCGGCGTCGCGCTCTCCGACCGGGTGGCCTGATCCGGAGGTGGCCGTGCGCGGGTGTTTGCCCCGGAACGCGGTTCAACCGAGACTCCGCCCGTGACGAACGCCGGACCCCGCCATCGCCTCGAGCAACTCCGCGAGGCGCTGCTCGATCTGCACAAGACCCTCGTCGACTCGGAACGCGCCGGCTACGAGGCCGCCGTCGGTCCCATCCAGTCCCCGAACCACTTCCTGCGCCTGCTGTCCGAGGACCCCTGGTTCGCCTGGCTGCATCCCCTCTCGCTCCTGATCGTGGCCATGGACGAGGCCCTCGACTCGCGCATCCCGCTGACCGCGCCCCAGGCCGAGGAACTGGTCCTCCGCACCCGCCGTATGCTGGTGGCCTCCGAGGAGGGCGAGGGCTTTCCCCGGAACTACTTCGACGCGCTCCAGCGGGACCCGGACGTGGTCTTCGCCCATGCCCGCGCCGCCGGTCTGTTCCGGGCGGATGCCCGCCGGAACTGACCACGAACCCCCACCGCCCGGATCGTCTCCATCGGAGCGGGAAGGGACCTCACGCAACGACGCCGAGTCGCCAAGGGGAGGCGACAACGGCGGCGGGATTGGCCGTCGCTGGGCTCACGCTTCACGTCCCCTTTCCCCGCGGCTTGGCGCCGTGGCGCGATTGTCCCTCGCCCAAGGACCCGGATCCGATCCGGCGGTTGACTCCGCGGCGCCCGAAGGCGGAGCCTTTTCCCGCTCCACCTTCGCTCCATCGCCATGAACCTCTCCCGCCTCGCCTGCCTCCTGCCGCTGCTCGCCGCCGGCTGCCTCCATTCCGAACAACCCCACCTCGGCGTCGGCGCCAAGCCCGAGAAGGGCGCCGAGGTCGTCTTCGACGGTTCCAAGGAGATGCTCCACTCCAAGTGGACCTACTGGCAGGGACCCGGCTTCAAGTCGTCGTTGCCCGTGAAGTGGCCCATCGTCGACGACCCGGTCGACAAGGGGACGGCCATGATGACCGACGACCGGGCCGCCGACGGCGGCAGGTACGGCGCCGCCGACCTCGTCACGGTGAAGGAGTACCGGGACTTCCGGCTGCACATCGAGTTCTTCATCTCCAAGCCGGGCGGCAACAGCGGCGTGTACCTCCAGAACCGCTACGAGATCCAGGTGCTCGACGGCGACAAGACCAGCCATGGCATGGGCGCCGTGATCAACGAAAGCCCGTCGCCCTACCACGCCTACAACGGCGTCGGGAAATGGAACGCCTACGACATCACCTTCCGCGCCGCGCGTTTCCAGGACGGCAAGCTGGTGGAGAAGCCGGTCGTCTCCATGTACTTCAACGGGGTGAAGGTCCACTCCAACGTCGTCATCAACCAGGTCTGGGGCGGCCCGAACTCGGGCATCGACGGCGGCAACGACGGCGGCAAGGGCATCACCGACCGGCCGGGCGGCCTGAAGCTCCAGGCGGAGGGACACGACGTCCGCTACCGGAACATCTGGATCCGTGAGCTGGACCTGAAGAAGGCGGACACCTCGTTCTAGGGGCGAAAGGGATCGGCTCGCCAAGACGCAAAGCCGCTTTGGTGGGAGAAGAAGCCGGTGGATTCCCGTCTTGGAGCCGAACCCCGGGTGGTGACCGCGGTTTCGAACACGGAGCCTGCGCCCCGTTGGCGTCTTTGCTGGTTTGCGTGAGGTCGGTCTTCGCTCCCTCAGAGCCGTTTCGGCTGGGCCTGCATCCAACAGGCCCTTGGAAAGGCAAAGGCGGCCGGGCTTACGCCCGACCGCCCCCGATAGTACCTATGCGTTAGAATATCATCGGAGCCCACACTCATGGGCAAAGCGTCCGGTCCATCCGGATCCCACCTGGAATCCGGCTCGTTCGGAACCGAAGGACGTCTGGAAACACCCTCCGATTCCGGAAACCGTTGTGTCACAGCGATCCCGCCTCCAGCCAGCGCCGTTGGGCCAACCGCTGTGAATTCCATTGTTCATCCGGGTGACCAACTTGAAACGGGTAGATGACCGAACCCGTCTCCTGCGGCACCACTTAGCAGGTTCCGGACCCGGCAAAGCGGCGCCGCACCGGCTGAGGGTTGGTCTTTCGGATTCCTCCGCGTAGCGTCGCCTGCATTCATGCGCTGGTTGCTCCCATTCCTGATGGCCCTTGCGGCTGCGGCCGACGGCTTCGTCCAGGACCGGTTCGCCATCGGCCTCTGGGTTCCACCGCTCGACACCACGAATCGGACCGCCCGATATCGCGAACTCCGCGACGCGAACTTCAACCTCGTGATCGGTTCCGGCGGACTCGACCGGAAGGAACAGCTCCGGCTCTGTGAACGCTTCGGGTTGAGGGCCCTTGTGCAGCCCGAGGGCAACCCGTCGCGCCCGCCCGACAGCGCCGCCTGTTGGGGTTACCTGCTCGCCGACGAACCCTCGGCGGCCGATTTCCCCGCCCTGGCCGGCCGGGTCGCACGGCTCCGTCAGTCGGACCCCGGTCGACTCGGCTACATCAACCTGTTTCCCAACTACGCCTCGCCCGCGCAAATCGGGACCGCCGACTACGAGGAATATGTGCGGCGGTTCGTGGAGACGGTCCTTCCCGAGGTGTTGTCCATGGACCACTACCCCAACCACCGTCCCGACGCGGACACGCGGGAAGCCTACCTGCGCAACCTGGAGACGATGCGCCGGCATTCCGTCGCCGCCGGGATCCCGTTCTGGAACTTCTTCCACTCGATGCCGTTCGCCGACCGCATCGACCCCACCGAAGCCCAGGTCCGCTGGATGATCCACGCCTCGCTGGCACACGGTTCCAAGGGCGTCCTCTACTTCTGCTACTGGACACCCGGCAAGGGCAACAAGGGCACCGGGGAGTTCCCCAAGGGAGGCGCCATCCTCACCGCGGAGGGAAGGCGCACCCGCCATTACGACGAGGCCCGGCGCATCAATGCCGGACTGCTCAAATGGGGACCGACCCTCCTGCAACTCACCGGCGAAGGCGTGCGGTCCGGCACCACCGGAGCGTCGGAGTCCGTCTGGTCGGGTTCCGGGATCCGTTCGCTGTCGCGCGTCGGCTCCGATCCGGAATCACGGTTCCTTGTCGGCACCCTGCGCCACCGGGACGGACGACGCGCGGTGCTCCTCGTCAACGACGGCACCGCCTACACCGCCTGGCCGACCGTCGAGTTCGACAGCGCCGCCGAGGTGTTGGAGGTCTCCCGGGAAGACGGCTCCGCAATGCCCGTGATCGACGACAGCCCGGAGCTTCCCGGCTTGCAGCTCTCGTTCGGGGCCGGCGATGCGCGGCTCTTCCTTCTCAACCCGCCAACCCCGCGTTGAATCGGCACGGCGGCGGCGTCAGCGTGGGTGAATGAAACGGGTGACCGTCTACTGCGCCTCCAGCGCCGCCGCACATCCCGAGTTCGCCGCCGCCGCCTTCGAACTCGGCGGAATCCTCGGCCGGGCCGGCATCACCACCGTCTATGGCGGCGGGGCCATCGGTTCGATGGGACGCCTCGCCGACGGTGCCCTCGCCGCGGGCGGACGTGTGGTCGGCATCATGCCGCGCTTCATGGGCGACCTCGAATGGGGACATCCCGGCCTCTCCGAGATCGTCTGGACCGAAACCATGGCCGCCCGCAAGGAACGCCTGTTCCACGACACCGACGCCGTGGTCACCCTGCCCGGTGGCACCGGCACCCTCGAGGAGTTGATCGAAGTCCTCACACTCAAGCGGCTCGGCCTCTTCTTCAAGCCGGTGGTCCTCGTCAACCAACGCGGCTTCTACGACCCGCTCATCCAGCTGCTCGGCAACTGCGTCACCGAGGCGTTCATGAACCCCAGGCACCTCGACATGTGGCGCGTCGTCGACCATGTGGACCAGGTGCTCGACGGACTCCGGGCGTGCCCTCCCTGGGACGAGCGGTCGCGCGAATTCGCCGTCCAACGCGCCCCGGGGACCGGTTCGTGAGTTCCCGCCGGCTGCCCCCGCAACCAGCCCGGTGACTACGGCAGGTTGGTCGTTGAATGTTCGTCCCGGCGCGTTGAAATGACGCCGCTCCCATGAACCTCCGCCTCCTCCGTCCGGCCGTCGTCGCCGCCCTCGCCCTCGTCTCCCAAGCCGCCGACTGGCCCGCCTGGCGCGGCGTGGACGGCCTCGGCGTCAGCCCGGAGAAGGGGCTTCCGTTCGAATGGTCGCACGAGAAGAACGTCGCCTGGCGCACGGTCCTTCCGGGACGCGGCTCCTCGTCCCCCATCGTCGTCGGTGGACGCTTGTACGTGACCACGCAGACCGAGGGCAAGAGCCTCCGCGTGCTCGCCTTGGACGCCGCCACCGGCGCGTTGGCCTGGGACACCGAGGTCGCCAGCGGCGCCCTCCATGCCCACGACCTCCACAACATGGCCACCCCGTCCGCGGTTTCCGACGGGAAGTCCGTGTGGGTGCTCTTCGGCACCGGCGACTACGCCCGCCTGGACCTCGACGGCAAGGTCGTCTGGCACCGCAACTTCGTGAAGGAGATCGGTCCCATCCGCACCAACCACGGCTATGGAACCTCGCCCGTCCTCCTCGATGGACGCCTGTACCTGACCCTCATGCACCAGGGACCGTCGTGGCTCCTCGCCGTGGAGGCCGCGACCGGCAAGGAACTCTGGCGGAAGGAACGTTCCTTCGGTGCCGAACAGGAGGCCCAGGACTCCTACTCGACCCCGTTTGTCCTGCGGCATGAAGGACGCACCGAACTCGTCGTCGCCGGCAGCGAGGTCCTCAACGCCTACGTGCCCGCCACGGGCGAGGAGTCCTGGAGGTTCGGCGGCCTGAAGGTTCCGCATCCCTACGGCCGCACCATCGCCGGCCCCACCGGCGGCGAAGGCGTGGTGGTGGTGGTCTCCTCGGGCTTCCAGAACCGCGGATCCACCACCACGATCCGGGCCGGCGGAAAGGGCGACATCACCGCCACCCACCGTCTGTGGAACCAGGCCAAGTTCTCCGCCGACTGCCCCACCCCGTTGATCCACGACGGACTGCTCTATTCCGTGCGCGACGACGGCATGGCCTCCTGCCTCGACCTCAAGACGGGCGAGCCCCAGTGGCAGGAGCGCCTGTTCTCGGACAACATCAAGGTCTCGCCGGTGTTCGGCGACGGACGCGTGTACTTCCAGAGCGGGCAGTCGCAGTGCGTCGTGGTGGCGGCGGGTCGGAAGTTCGAGGTGTTGGCGCGCAATTCACTGAAGGAATCCACGCAGGCCACCCCGGCCATCGCCGGCGGGCGGATCTACCTGCGCACCGACGAAGCCCTTTACGCCATCGCCCGGAAGCCCTGAAGGCATTCGCGATTCCCGATCTCCTGCGGGTAGCCGCGGCTGCCAAGCTGCGGACTCCCCTCCATTCCCGCGTCACGCCGTTTCTTTTCGACACGGATTCCGCGGATTTCTTGGGAGGAGGTGAGCGCGCGTGGCAGTCGCCCATCGACCCGACCCCGGTCTACGGCTTCAACCTCGGCCCCAACGGCACTCCTTGCATGAGAAGGCCAGCCAACTCCGACCAACATCCTACCCAGGACGACACGCTGGTCGCGGACATGACCGCGGACGGCCCTTATCGGAAGCGGGTCCATCGAAACGCATGGATCAGGACGGACTCCCGCTGAGGCGCGGAGACGCTGAGACCGAGAGAACAGCCTCCATACACGCATCAACGCCCGTCAGGGGGATTACCGGATGAACGAGAACGAAATCGGCACCCAAGTCCTTGCAGCGGCCATCGATCTCCACCGCGAACTCGGTCCCGGCCTTCTGGAATCGGTCTACGAGGCCGTCCTTGCACGCGAACTCACATCCGAGGACTAGACGCCAAAAGGCAGGTGGCTGTTCCGATTGTCTACAAGGGTCTCCGGCTGGAAGAGGGCTTCCGTGCCGACCTCATCGTCAGCGGCAAGGTCATACTGGAACTGAAGTCGGTCGAACGCGTGACTCCGGCACACAGGAAGCAGGTGCAGACCTATCTTCGATTGTCCGGCCTCAAGCTGGGCTATCTGCTCAATTTCAGCGAAGCCGTCCTGAAGGATGGCATCACCCGCTGCGTGAACCGGCTTGAAGAGGAAGGTCCGCAAGGGCGGAGAGAGACGGAGGATTGAGTAGGCAATCCCCTCCACGCATCCGCGGGAGTGCAGGCTCCCGCTGTGACGCGAAGACGCGGGGTTTTCCCATTCAGCCAAGGGCCCAACCCCGAAAACCTCACCCCCTTCTCTGCGTCTCTGCGCCTCTGCGGGAAAACTGCATCCAAACATGCCACCTTCGGACGAAACTTGTGGGTTCCATCGCGTCGCCGCCCTTTTCTCCTGAACTCGACCTTCAGGTTAGCCGAGTGGCGTTGTCCATGAAGGTGGTCCTCGGATCCCAATACCAGATCGAAGCTTCAGACGGCTTGGACGAATGGACCGCCGTCGGGAACAGTTTCGTCGCCGAAGAGGAGTTGTTGGTCCAGGAGTTCGAAGTCGGTGCTTCGAGACGATTCTTCAGGATCCGTCAGGTGCCCTGACGACTCTTTGCGGGTGCCGAGATCACTCGGACTTTCGCTCCAGCAGCAGCATTTGCGCATCAGGCTTCTCCGCCAGAACCGGGCGGCCTTCGAGGAAGGCCACCATGTGCTTGGCGATCGATTCGATGACCGGGACGACGACGCTGTTTCCGAACTGCCGGTAGGCTTGCGTGTCGCTGACCGGGATGCGGAATCGGTTTGGGAATCCCATCAGACGTGCGCACTTGACCGGGCCTCCGAAACTGCTCCAGGGGGTTCGAGAGTCCTAAGCGTTGGTTGATGGTTGTTGGTTCACTGCGGAAAGTCCATCCCCGGTGGAGGGAGGGCGGAGCCCGACCGGAGCCGGGGATGGACGGTGATTCTTGGCGAAGGC
>CAMASJ010000132.1 GCA_945860685.1 Akkermansia muciniphila | reverse complement strand
CCTCCGTTGCCTCCTCGGTCTCCAGAAGTATGACCGGGGTTCCATCCGCCTCCTCGGCGATGCACCTGATTCAGGAGTCCTCCGACGGGTCGGCTATGTTCCCCAGCGACTCCAGCCCGATCGCAGCTTCATCCTCACGGTCCGGGAGTTTCTCGCGCTCCGACGCCCCAGCACCCGGGATTGGTTCTGGCGTTCGCGTCGGCATGTGGATTCCCTGCTGGCCGATGCGGTTGCGGACTTGGACGTGGCCCGGTTGCTGGATCGGCCGTTGGCCGGCCTCAGTGGAGGTCAGCTTCAGCGGGTGCTGATCTGCGCCAGCCTCCTCAACGACCCCGAGCTGCTGTTGCTCGACGAACCCACCGCCGGCGTCGACACCCCGGGCGAGAAGGACTTCTACGAACTGATCGCCGCGGTCCATGGACGCAGGAAACTCACCGTCGTGCTGGTCTCCCACGATCTTTCCATGGTCTATCGCCATGCCTCCCGGGTGTATGCCTTGAACGGTGTCGTCTGCTGCGAGGGTGCGCCGGAGGAAGTCATGAATGCGGAGTCCCTCAAGCAGGCCTACGGCATCCATGTGACGCCGTACCATCATCACCACGGCCATGCCCATTGAACCCTTCCTCCAGCGGGCGCTGTCGATCTCCGTCCTGCTTGGACCGCTTTGCGGCTTGCTTGGGGTTTTCGTCACCGCCCGTCGGATGTCCTTCTTCAGCGACACGATCGCCCACGCCGCCTTGGCCGGCGTGGCCTTGGGTCTCTGGCTTGGAATGCCGGAGCCGACGATCCCGATGATCGTCTTCAGCTTGGCGGTCGCGCTCCTGATCCTCTGGCTCAAGGAGCATACCGAGTTGCTGAACGACACGATCATGGCGCTGCTGCTCAGCGGATCCGTCGCGTTCGGCATGGTGGTGCTCAGCCACCTCAAGGGATACCGCGGGGAACTCGACCGGATGCTTTTCGGCGACATCTTCTCGGTCGGATGGCAAGACGTCGGGGTTGCGTTCGCGGTGACCCTTTCGGTGGGCGGTTTGCTGTTCTGGAAGCTGAACGACCTCGCGCTGCTGACCGCGCACGAAGACCTCGCCCATGTCTCCGGCGTCGGTGTGACCCGTCTCAACCGCCTCTTCATCCTCGTTCTCACAGTGACGGTCGCCCTGAGCATCCGCCTTTTGGGAATTGTGCTGGTGACCTCGCTGGTGGTCATCCCTCCGGCTGCGGCCCGGAATCTGGCCCGCAGCCTCCGGCAGCAGGTCTTGCTGAGCCTGGTCTTCGGATTCCTCGGCGCCGCCGGTGGCGTCTATGCGTCGTTCCATTTCGATCTTCCCGGTGGTCCGTGCATCACATTGGTTCTGGTCGGACTCTTCCTGCTTTCCCTGCCTGCGGCTCGTCGCGGAGGTTTGCGCGAGGCCGTTCCCGCCGGTCCTCCCACCAAACCATGAGCAAGCCCTGTTCGCGGCACCCGCACACCCACCGGCTCATCCAGCAGCCGCTGACTGAGCTGACCGAGAAGCTGCGCCAAGGTTCCCGCAAGGTCACCGGACCGCGCCAAGCCATCCTCGATGTGCTGCGTCGACATGCGTCGCCGCTGACCAACAAGGAGATCCATGCGGCCTTGGGCAAGGAGGACTGCGATCTGGCCACCATCTACCGCAACATGCACACATTGGAGCGGATGGGTCTCGTTCGGAGGTATGATTTCGGCGATGGCGCGGCCCGCTTCGAGTTGGCTTCGGAAGAGGAGTCGGCCCATCACCACCATCTGGTCTGCACCCGCTGTTCGATGATCTTGGAGGTGGACGACTGCTTCCCGGAGGAGTTCCAGGCTTCGGTCGCCAGCCGTCATGGATTCGTCGGTGTTTCCCACCGGCTCGAGTTCTTCGGGATCTGCCCGAAATGCCAAGGGACACCACCGGCAACCGCTTGAGCCCGACGAGGATCTCCACTAAAAGGAAGCGGTGAATTACCCGGTCTCCCCGGCACCCGGCGGCGCCCGACCGGGCCGGACATTTTCGATCCTGCTGTTCTATCTGTTGGGGGTCTTCCTGGGGGCCGCTCTTTTGGCTCCATGGATCTGGGAGGCGATCCACTTCCTTTTCTCGGGCACGGCCTTCCTTCGCCATCCCTTTCACCGCTATGTCAACCGCTGCCTCATCCTCATGTCCCTGGCCGGGCTGTGGCCGCTGTATCGCCTCGGTTTCTTCCCCGACCTGAATGGCGCCGGTTGGAGGTGGCGGCAGGGCCTGTTCCGTGAGGTCGGATTCGGCTTGGGGCTGGGATTCGCCACCTTGGCGCTGGTTGTCTTCGCCGCATGGGGAAGCGGCTTCCGAACCTGGATCCCCGGCCGTGGTGGCCCACTGATCCTCCTGCATGTCGCCCGTGCTGCGGGTGCGGCGCTGTTTGTGTCGCTCATCGAGGAGACCCTCTTCCGCGGTGCAATCTTCGGGGCGTTGCGGCGTGCCGTCGGCTTCTGGACAGCGGCCATTGCCACCTCGGCTTTGTACGCCTTGGTCCACTTCTTCCAGCGACCCGCACCTCCGGACTCGGTGGACTGGTCGACCGGGCTGCAGATGCTCAGCCGCATGTCCGTCGGTTTCCTGGACATTGGCGCCTTGTTCCCCGGATTCATCAACCTGACCTTGGCCGGGCTGATCCTCGCCACTTTCCGTGAGTGCACCGGTGCGCTTTGGACGTCCATCGGGCTCCACGCGGGTTGGATCTTCTGGTTGAAGTCCTACGCTTTCTTGACCACTTCCACCACGGCCGTCCCCAACTCGTTCTGGGGGACCTCCAAGCTGATCGACGGCTGGATCGCCTTCCCGGTCCTGCTGCTCGCCGTGCTGGGGCTGCGATACTGCCGGGGCTGGACCGTGTGCACCTCGAAGCCGGATTGAGCATGGCCCGGGGCATCGCCAGCGCGGGTGTCTGGGTGCGCCATGGCCTGGAGGCGTTTCTCTGCCTCGTCTACCCCGAAGTCTGCGCGCTGTGTCGGAAAAATCCCGCCGGCGTGAAGGAAGGATTCGTCTGCGGCCTGTGCCGGTCTTCCGTACTGAGGGTGCTGCCGCCCTTCTGCGAGCGCTGCGGCCTTCCACCGTCCGGGAAGGTGAGCTCCCAGCATGCATGTGCGCACTGTCGGGATGCGCGTCCGCCTTTTGAGTCGGCACGGGCCGCCTTGGTCGCCAAGGGGCCGGTCCTCGAAGTGCTGCACCGCTTCAAGTACCGGGGCGAACTCTGGTTCGAACCTTTCCTGCGCGATGCGCTCTTGTCGGCGGCGGTCCCGGCACTTTCACCCGATTCCTGGGCCGGACTGGTTCCGGTTCCGTTGCATCCCGTCAAGGAACGGGAACGGGAGTTCAACCAAGCCGAGATCCTCGGCCGGCCCCTGGCCCGCGCGTTGGGCATTCCGATGGAGCGCCGGCTGGTCCGACGCTCGCTTCCCACAGTCACCCAGACCCGCCTTTCCCGCGAGGAGCGCGCGGAGAACATGCGAGACGCCTTCCAGCCACACCCATCGGCTCGGAGGATCCAAGGCGACTGGATCGTGGTGGACGATGTTTTCACCACCGGAGCGACCTCCGGGGCCGTGGCGAGGGTTCTCTTGGGACTTGGCGCTCGGAAGGTGGTCGTCTGGTCGGTTGCCCGCGCCGCCCTCGAGGGCGGACTGCTTCCGCAGGAAAACTCGGAGTCTGTAGGAGGTTAATCGTTCCGGACTTTACCCGCAGCCGAGGTTGCCGGCAGGAGATGAACGCGGTTCAACCGCCCGTCGACAAATCCTCTTCGCTGTAAGCGGGAGGGGGAACGCTGGCTTTGGTCGAGAACACCTCGAATCCCGTGATCTCCTCCGGCCACGGACTGTCGTCGTCCATGAAGGCAATCAGATGGGACATCCATCCGGATTCATCCAGATGCAGGGTGAAGGCTGCGGGAGAGCGGTGTCCCACGAGCTTTGCGTAGGTGTATCCGCCGACCGTGGTGTTTCTCTGGGCGGGCAAGGCGCCGGGCAGCAAAGTGAAGTAGCTGATCTGGTGGGGGCCGTAGAATTCCCGTCGGATCAATCCGGCACAGGCCAACTGCGACGCGAGGGCGGCGTCCGGTTCGCAACGCAGCATATGCGTGAGAACGGCGCGCTCCATTCGGTCGAGCAGCTTCGGATCGGTCTTCTGCCCCATGTAAAAGGCCATCGTATTCGGAACCGCCTGGGCTCTCTTCCCTGGGTCAGAGCCGCTTCGGCTTGGGTCCGTTCTTTGTATCTTCGACCGTCCAGCCCTTGGACTTGAGTTCGTCCCGCAACGCATCCGCCCGGGCGAAGTCCTTGGCCTTCTTGGCGGCCGTTCGGGCCTCTACCATCTGAAGCACCTCCGCGGGAACGGCTTCCGCCGGCTTCCGACCAAGTCCCAACACCGAGTCGGCCCGCTCCCATCCCGCCAATTCCGCGGCCGCAGCGCTGGGCGTCAACAGCCCGGCCGCGAGGGTGGCATTGATGTCGCGGGTCCAATCGAAGACGGCCGCCCAGGCCTTGGAGACGTTCAAGTCTTCATCCAACGCCTCGGTGATCGCAGTCGGAAGCTTGGAAACTCCATCCGGCGCGCCTCCCGCGGCCAACTCGGTGAGACGTTCCAGCAGCGAGTCGATCCGTCCCAATGCGGAACGCGCACCCTCAAGTCCCTCTTGGGTGAAGTTGAAGGTCTCGCGGTAGTGCGCACTGAGCAGCAGGAAGCGGATCTCGCGTCCCAGGTATCCCCGCGCGGTGAGGTCGCGGACGGTGAAGAAGTTGCCAAGGGACTTGGACATCTTTTTCCCGTCGACCAGGAGGTGCGCCGCATGGAGCCAATGCTTCACGAACGGGCGACCCGGCGCTTGCAGGCCGGAGCCTTCGCTCTGGGCGATCTCGTCTTCATGATGCGGGAAGGCGAGGTCCTCGCCGCCCAGGTGCAGATCGAAGCTGGGACCCAACAGGGCCATGCTCATGGCGGAACATTCTATGTGCCAACCGGGCCGCCCAGGACCCCAGGGGCTGTCCCAGGCGACATCGCCATCCTCGGACACCCGGGCTTTCCAAAGGGCAAAGTCCGCCGCGTTCTCCTTGTCGTACTCGTCGCCGGTGACCCGTTCCGTCCGCCGCTGGGCCTCGGGATCCAGGTTCACCAACTGACCATAGCGGCAGCCGCATCCACGGTACTTGTCGATGCTGAAATACACCGAGCCGTCCGCCGCATGGTAGGCGATGCCCCGTTCTTCAAGCCGACGGATCAGCCCGATGATCTGGGGTATGAAGTTGGTCGCGCGCGGCAGGTCGTCCGGAACCAGTGCACCCAGTGTGGCGAGATCCTCGAGGAACGCCTGGGTGTAACGCCCGGTGAATTCGGCGAGGCCTTCGCCGGTTTCCCGGACCCTCCTGATGATCTTGTCCTCGACGTCGGTGATGTTCATCACCGCGCGGACCTTGTATCCGCGGAAGACTAGGTAGCGGCGGATCAGGTCGGAGAAGAGGAAGGTCCGGAAGTTTCCGATGTGGCCGAAGTCGTAGACCGTCGGTCCGCAACAGTACATCCCCACGGACCTGGCTTCGGGGTCGAACGGAACGAAATCCTCCACTTGGCGGTGGAGCGTGTTGAACAGGCGGAGACCCATGCGAGGCCGCAAAGCGTAGAAGGGTTCCGACAAAAAGAAAAGCGGCGCGGGCTAGGGGCCGCGCCGCTATTGGAAAAGAGGGGCCTACTTGACCATGTTGACCAAGGGCGCCAGGCCTTGGATCCGGACCTCGAGGCGATCCCCGGACTCGATCGGCCCCACGCCGCTCGGGGTGCCGGTCAGGATCACGTCGCCGGGCAGCAGGGTCATGTTCACCGAGATGAAGCTCACCAGATGGAAGCAGTTGAAGATCATCTGGCTGGTGTTGCCATTCTGCCGGAGCTGCCCGTTCTGGAAGAGCTGGATGCTCAGGTCATGCGGATCGATCTTCGTCTCCACATACGGTCCGAGCGGGGTGAACGTGTCGAAGGACTTCGACCGGGCGAACTGGCTTTCGCTGTTCTGGATCGTGCGGTCGGTGACGTCCTGGGCCGCGGTGTAGCCGAAGATGTATCTGGCCGCGGCGGCCGGCGTGACGTTGCGCATGCGCCGGCCGATGACGATGGCCAGCTCGGCTTCGAAGTCGTTCCGGTGGGTGGAAAACGGGATCTCGATCTTGGCGCCATCCGGAATGAGGGAGGTCGGCGCCTTAAGCCAGAACAACGGCTCCTTGGGAAGGTCCTTGCCCGCTTCCCTGGCGTGATCGGCGTAGTTCAGCCCGACCGCGATGATCTTCGAGGGCTGGACCGGAGTCAGGGTCTTCACTCCCTTGAGCGGAGTCGGCTTCTTGTCGAAGGAGGGCGATCCGAACACATCGCCCTGAAGCTTGAAGATCTCCCCGTCCACCACCTTGGCGTAGAAGATCTCGTCGCCCTTTTGGAACCGCCCAATGGCTGCCATACGTGGGCGAGGTTGTAACACCCCGATCCTCCTTGTCGCAAGGCAAAGACTCAAACGGCGTCAAGTCTGTTTTATCGTGCCCAGGAAACCGGATAAAACGAGGTCATCGCGAGGGCCTCATGCCACGACAATGCCTATCCGGCATTCGGAAACGGAAAACGCCCAGGCCGGAGCAGCCGGCGTGGGCGTGGGATTCGGATTCCGGTCTCCGCCGGCTCAGCCCCGACGGCGGATGGCGACGGCGATCGCGCCGAGGCCGAAGATCCCGAGCGCCCAGGTCGAGGGCTCGGGCACCGCGCTGACCGGGAGGACGTCCAAGGTCACCGCGTCGAGGCTCAGGTGCTCGCCGGTCGCCTGGAAGCTCACGTTGAAGGCGGTAACGGTCGGATCGTTGATCGTCCAGTTGTAGCCAAGCGAGATGTTCTGGCCGGGGAAGCCCTGAGAGGGGACGGCGGCCAGAACGAAGGGGTTGGCGCCGACCGAGACCGGTCCGCTGCCGCTGGTGTAGTTGAGACGGAGCCCGGCGTAGTTCATCTCGGTGCCCAGCGTGCGGATCTGGAGGAAGACCTCACCGACAGGCGCGAGGCTGCTGTAGTCGATCCGGACGTTGGCGGCGCCGCCGATGCCGACGTAGATGTTGCCGCTGCCGAGCACCGCGCCCACCGGGTCGAGCTGGGTGATCGAGGCGCGGGTCCCGGTGTTCGATCCAGGGAGGTCTGGCTGGTTGGCCGTGGCGGATCCGCTGGTGAAGCGATCCCAACCGGCGACGTCGGTGCCCGGCACGCCCCGGAAGTAGGGGGCGTAGAATCCGTTGGTGGCTGCCGTGGCCGCAGTGGTCAGGACGCCGGCGGTGATGCCGGCAACGATCGCGTTTCTCAGGTTCATCGTGATGTCGAGTGTGTGCCGCAGGCTCACCCCGGGCTGCCGGGGAATTGCCAAATTCTGGTGGGATGTTGCCTCCCCTATAATCGGCAGGCTACTGGAGAAACCTGGACCGGCAACGGTGAAGGACCGGTTTTGGGTCCGGCGAATCCTTCGGATCAGCGGGTTTGATTCCCACCCCCATCGCGTCGGCGGGGGATGCCGATGATGTCCAGGGCCGCCTGCTGGAGGACCATCGCCTCGTCGAGATCGGATCCGACCAGCTTGCGGTTGGCGTCGAGCAGCGTGCCCATGGCCTCGACGAGTTCCTCGATCCGGTAGTTGCCCGCCTGCTTCATTGCCTGGAACAGGACGAACGGATGGCCAGCCAACGGGTTGAACCGACGGTCCGCGGGCAGCGCCGATGCGGGAACCCTTTCCAGTTGGGCCTTGAAGGTGTTGTAGTCGCGCGCCGGCTTCAGGACCCCCAACCGCATCAGCTCCTGCAGCAACAGCAACGTGCGGATCTTCGAGATCAATCCGTAAAGCAGGCCGATCTCGGACTTCTTCTTGTCCGCTCCGGTCCGGATCTCCCAGAGCTCCTCGTCCAGCACCTTCAGCAGCTTCGGCAGATCGCGGTCCCCCAAGGCCTCGGAGAGGGCGAAGGCTCGGGCGTGTTTCTGGCGCGAGACGATCTTGGCGACGTCCACGCCGGCGATGGCCGGGCGTCCTTCGGTGTACAGGATCAGCTTCTCCACTTCCGACGCCATGAGCCGGAGGTTGGGGCCGGTTCGGCTGACCAGGTCGGACAGGGCCGCGTCGTCGATCTCACGACCGGCTTCCCGCAGCAGCCGCAACGCCTCGGATTCCACCTTCACCGCCCAGTCCTTGTCGTCCTGCGAAAGGGCCGAGAAGCTTTCCACGGTCCCCAACTTCTCCAGGGTCTTGTAGAAGACCCTCCGCTTGTCGGGTTTCCCGGAGGAGATGAGCAGGCGGACCCCGTCCCATCGGAAGTTCTTGAGGGTCTCCGCCATGTCGGCCAACGCCCCGGTCACCGCCGCCGAGCCGCCCGTGCGGTCTTCTCCAAGGAAGGTGCAGTTCTGGAACCACACGACCTTGGCTCCGCCGAAGAACGGCAGGGTGTTCAGGGCCTCGTTCAGGCGGCCCAGTTTCTGCAGCGCCTCCGACGAGTTCATCGCGGTGCCGTCGACGACCTCGTGGTCCATGCCACCCAGTTCCGTGCACCAGGCGTCGAAGACCTTCTTCGCCCGTTGCTTGACGGTGAAATCGTCGTCGCCGCAGACGAGGACGATCGGCGCGGCGGTGGTGGTGGCTTTGGCCATCGGAATCGGCGTCGGTGCGGACCGGCCTTCAGGTTTCCGGCTCGATCGACCCGCCGTCGTCGGGATCCGGCAGGTGTTCGCTCATGTCCTCCAGCTCGACGAAGAGGCTGCGTGAGACGTAGACGGGTCGTTTGAGCGCTGTGGCGAGGGCGAGGCAATCGCTGGGGCGCGCGTCGAGTTCGACCAGCTTGGTCCCGAGCTCGTTCTGTTGGCGCAGGATGAGTCGGGCGAAGTAGGTGGAGTTCTTGAGGTTGGTGATGACCACCCGTTCGAGCTGGATGCCGAAGCCTTGGAAGACATGGGCCATCAGGTCGTGGGTGAGCGGGCGGTCCTTCGGCGTGCCGCGCAAGGCCATGCCGATCACCACTCCCATGCTCTGTTCGACCTGGATGACGAACACCTTCTCGTCGTTCCCGATGAACAGCGCGCAACCGCTGTTCGCGGGCAGGATACCCCGGATCTTCACCGGGACGACGTCGTTCGCCATGGGCGTAGAATAGAAATCCAGCGCCCCGGAAGGCAAGGAAGGGCGCCGGAACTACGGTATGCCTGAGTCGCCCGGTTTCGGTTCACCGGGAATCCCCGGACTTCTTGGCTGCTGCCCTTGAAGCCGGCCGGACCGCCAGCCACGTCGCGCCCAGCAGCACCGCGCCTCCCAGCCATTCCGTCCCGGAAAGGTGTTCGTCGAAGCACAGGATGCCGCCGATCGCGGTGACCAAGGGCAAAAGCATCTGGATCGAGGATCCCCTGGCCACGGGAAGGAGATGGAATCCGTGGGTCATGGTGATCTGCGCGACCGCCACCACGGCGGACGCCGCGATCAGGCCGACGTGGGCTTTCCAAGGCAGCCCGGCGACCTTTCCAACGCTCATCGGGATGGCGACGATCCACGACCACAGGCATTGGGAAGCGAAGACGGTCGAGGCGTGCTCGCGGTTCCTGAGAAGGCGGATGATCACGACGGCAACACCGGCCACCACGGCGCCCAGGAGGCCGACGACCTCATGGCGGGAGAAGCGTCCTGCGAAGACGGCTTCGCCGAAGAAGACCGACAGGCCTCCGAACGCGACCAGCATCCAGCCGAACTGTCCCCAGCGCAGCGGTTCCCCCAACCAAACCGCCGCGATGACGGCCCCGAAGAGGGGGTAGGTCATGTTGAGGATCACCGCGCGTCCGGCTCCGAGATGTTCGATGGTCAGGTAGAAGGTGACGATACCCACGGAGCCAACGAGGCCGCGGGCGAGCACCCAAGGTTGGCCCAACAGGTTGCGGGGCTCGAAGCCCCTTCCTCGGTAGACCAGCCACACGAGGCCACCGCCGACGAGGCCGCGGTAGAAGGAAGCCACCCATCCATCCGCGGCGGGAGCGGCGATGGAAACCGCGCGCAGGATCAGAACGTTGGCGGCGAAGAAGACGATCGACACCAGCATCAGCAGGATGCCGCGTCGTTCGGGGTTGGGATCGTTGGGGACCATGGCTCTTTCGTCTGGGATCCGGAGCCGGCGGCGGAAGGGGATCGAACCGTGGAGGTCGGATTCCGGACGCCGTTGCGGCTTCCGGAAGGTTCGTCCTGAGGTTCAGGCCCGACTTCCGGAAAGCGCCGCACGACGCCAAATGGCGCCATCACGAAGGCCTACCGGAATCAGGACGAGGAACCGCAACACGGGGCGATCGTATCGGGAACGCTCCGTCTGTCGATGCCGGCGGTGGAGGCCGACCGCAGCGGCGTCTTGGCGAAGTTCCGCTTTGGCTCCAGCGACTTCCTGCCGATGAGCATCGCCATGGAGTCTCCCAATCCGGAGATCGCTCCGATGATCGATGGGATCGTCCGGGATGTGATCTCCACCATGACCCGGATCCCCATCGCGCGAAGCGAGCAGGATCCGACGCCGCACTCCTTCGGGGTCAACGGACTGGCCGGCGTCGTGGGCTTGGCCGGCTCCCTCGCGGCGAACGTCCATCTGGTGCTCTCCCAAGCCACGTCCCATCGGCTGGTGGCCGGGATGATCGGCATGGATGACCTGAGCGACTCGGATGTGCGGGACGGAATCGGCGAGTTCACCAACATGATCGCCGGCGGACTCAAGAACCGTCTGGACGCCAAGGGGTTTCGTCTTCGGCTGACCGTGCCGACGCTGCTGCGTGGCGAGGATGTGCAGGTGACTGCCAAGGGCTTCACCTTTGGTTCCACCAACCTGATCTGGCTCGAAGGCGATCCGGATCCCCTCCGGGTGGCGGTCTTCGCGAAGATGGAAAGCCAGTGAACGGCAGGTTGCGGTCGTTGGAGCTTGAGGCGCTTGGGGAACGGCTTGCCGTTCGGGCGTTCCCCGGCGATTTTGCGTCGGATTCCCCGGGAGCCGCACTGGCGGTCCTGGGGTCCAAAGACATCCATGCGCTACATCGAGCCCCACGGACACATGGTCAGCCGGACCACGGACGACTACATCGACATGGTGACCGCCGGCTGTGCCGCGGTGTGTGAGCCGGCGTTCTGGGCCGGGTTCGACCGTTCCTCCTCCGACGGCTTCCGCGACTACTTCCGGCAGTTGACCGAATACGAGCCGGCCCGGGCCGCGAAGTACGGTCTGCCGCACTACTGCTGGCTGTGCATCAACCCGAAGGAATCGGAGGACGTGAAGCTGGCCGAGGACGTCCTGGCGGTGATCCCCGAGTTCCTCGGTGCGAAGAACGTCCTGGGAATCGGCGAGATCGGTCTGAACAAGAACACCCGCAATGAACTGCAGGTGCTGGAGATGCACATCGATCTAGCAGCGCGGAACGACCGGCTGATCCTCGTCCACACGCCGCATCTGGAGGACAAGCTCAAGGGCACCCGGCTCATCCTGGACGCGTTGCGTGCGGATTCGCGAATCCGCCCGGAGCGGGTCCTGATCGACCATGTGGAGGAACACACGGTGAAGCCGGTGCTCGACCGCGGACACTGGGCGGGCATGACGCTGTACCCGATCAGCAAGTGCTCGCCGGCCCGTGCGGTGGACATTCTGGACATGTACGGTTCTGAACGCCTTTGGATGAACTCCGCCTGCGATTGGGGAGAGAGCGTTCCGCTGGCCATCCCGAAGACGGCCCTCGAGATGCGCCGGCGTGGATGGTCTGCCGAAGCGATCGACCGGGTCATCTACCAGAACCCGGTCCGCTTCCTGAGCCAGGCAC
>CAMASJ010000131.1 GCA_945860685.1 Akkermansia muciniphila | reverse complement strand
GGCGCGGTCCCGTTGGGGACCGCGCCTGTCAGTGTCAGGTTCCTCGGAATGGTGGCCGGACTCAGTAGTCCATGCCGCCGCCGTGGTGCGGATCCGCGGCGGGCTTCTCCTTCTTCTCCGGGATCTCGGTGATGATCGCCTCGGTGGTGAGGAGCAGGCCGGCGATGGACGCGGCGTTCTGCAGGGCGGAACGGGTCACCTTCTTCGGGTCGACGACGCCGGCCTTGACCAGGTCTTCGTACTCGCCGGTGGCGACGTTGTAGCCGTCGTTGCCCTTGCGGCGCTTGACCTCCTGGACGATGAGGCCGCCCTCGACGCCGGCGTTGCGGGCCAGCTCGCGGAGCGGCGCCTCGACGGCGCGACGGACGATGTCGACGCCAATCTGTTCGTCGACGATGGCGAGCTTCA
Source organism: Akkermansia muciniphila (assembly GCA_945860685.1). GTDB lineage: Bacteria > Verrucomicrobiota > Verrucomicrobiia > Limisphaerales > UBA9464 > SXXZ01. The sequence continues at coordinate 11,481 of CAMASJ010000131.1, read as the reverse complement.
GCGCCTCGATGGCGGGAAGCGTGCGGAGCAGGGCGACGCCGCCGCCGGCGACGATGCCTTCCTCGACGGCCGCGCGGGTCGCGTGGAGCGCATCCTCGACACGGGCCTTCTTCTCCTTCATCTCGGTCTCGGTGGCTGCACCGACATGGATGACGGCGACGCCGCCGGCGAGCTTGGCGAGGCGCTCCTGGAGCTTCTCGCGGTCGTAGTCGCTGGTGGTCTCCTCGATCTGGCGGCGGATCTGGTTCACGCGGCCCTGGATCTCCGAGTTCTTGCCGTTGCCCTCGATGATCGTGGTGTTTTCCTTCTCCACGACGATGGTCTTGGCGCGGCCGAGGTCGGCGAGATCGAGGCTGTCGAGCTTGATGCCGAGGTCCTCGGTGATGAGGCGTCCACCGGTGAGGATGGCGATGTCCTCGAGCATGGCCTTGCGGCGGTCACCGAAGCCGGGCGCCTTGACGGCGGCGACGTTGAGCGTGCCACGGAGCTTGTTGACCACGAGGGTGGCCAGGGCTTCGCCCTCGACATCTTCCGAGATGATGAGCAGCGGCTTGCTGGTCTTGGCGACCTTCTCGAGGATCGGGAGCAGTTCCTTGAGTGAGCTGATCTTCTTCTCGTAGAGGAGGATGTAAGCGTCGTCCAACTTGGCCTCGAGGGTCTCGGCGTTGGTGACGAAGTAGGGCGAGAGGTAGCCCTTGTCGAACTGCATGCCTTCGACGACGTCGAGGGTGGTCTCGATCGACTTGGCCTCTTCGACCGTGATCGTGCCGTCCTTGCCGACCTTGTCCATCGCCTCGGCGATGATCTCGCCGATCGCGGTGTCCCAGTTGGCGGACACGGTGGCGACCTGCTTGATCTCTTCCTTGTCCTTGACCTTCTTGGCGATCTTCGTGAGCTGCTCGGTGGCGGCGTCGACGGCCTTCTGGATGCCGCGTTGCAGCGAGACCGGGTTCGCACCGGCGGTCACGTGCTTCAGGCCTTCACGGTAGATGGCTTCGGCGAGCACCGTGGCGGTGGTCGTGCCGTCGCCGGCGATGTCGCTGGTCTTGCTGGCGACCTCGCGGACGAGCTGGGCGCCGATGTTCTGGTAGGGGTTCGGAAGCTCGATCTCCTTCGCGACGGAGACACCGTCCTTGGTGATCGTCGGGGATCCGAACTTCTTGTCGATGACGACGTTGCGACCCTTCGGGCCGAGAGTGGCCTTCACGGCCTTGGCGAGGATCTCGACGCCCTTCAGGATTTCCTGGCGGGCGGCTTCGTCGAACAGGAGTTGTTTGGCAGCCATGGATGTCTAGATGTGTGTGATTGAGTTCCGGGTGGTTCAGCCGACGACGGCGATCAGGTCGTCGGTGTTGAAGATCTTGTATTCCTTGCCATCGATCTTGATTTCGGAGCCGCCGTACTTGGAGACCAGCACGCGGTCACCGACCTTGACTTCGAAGGCGAGCTTCTTGCCGTCGTCGCCGGTCTTGCCGGTTCCGAGGGCGCGGACAACGCCTTCGCTGGGCTTCTCCTTGGCGGAGTCGGGGATGATGATCCCGCCCTTCTTGACTTCCTTTTCCTCGCCGAGCTCCACGAGGACGCGGTCTCCGAGGGGTTTCACGTTCAGTGCCATGTTGGTGACTGTGTGTTTTTTATTGTTTCTTGTGGATGCAGCCCGCCGCTCCTGCGGCCGGGCAAAAATGGTGTGCTAGGACCGAACCTCAGGGCTTCTTCTTCTCGTCGACGACTTCGGCGTCGATGACGGTGGAGTCGTCATTCTTCTCGGCCTTGGGTTCGGCTCCGGGCTGTTGGGCGCCGGCACCGGCTCCGGGGGCTTCGCCGCCCTGGGGGTACATCGCCGCACCGGCCGCCTGGACGGTCTGGTTCAGCTTGTCGAGGGCCGCGCGGATCGCGGCGGAGTCGCTGCCCTTGAGGGCGTCCTTCACGGAGGCGACTGAAGACTCGATGCCCGACTTGGCGTCGCCGATCTTGTCGGCGTTGTCCTTCAGGAACTTCTCGGAGCGGTAGACGGTGTTGTCCGCCTCGTTGCGGAGTTCGACCTCCTCGCGGCGGGCCTTGTCCTCGTCGGCATGGGCCTCGGCGTCGCGGCGCATCTTCTCGACCTCGTCCTTGGAGAGGCCGCTGGAAGCGGTGATGACGATCTTCTGGCTCTTGCCGGTGCCAAGGTCCTTGGCGCTGACGTTGAGGATGCCGTTGGCGTCGATGTCGAAGGTGACCTCGATCTGGGGCATGCCGCGCGGGGCCGGGGCGATCTCGGAGAGCTGGAACTTGCCGAGCGACTTGTTGTCGCGGGAGAACTGGCGTTCGCCCTGGAGGACGTGGATCTCGACGCCGGGCTGGTTGTCGCTGGCGGTGGAGAAGATTTCCGATTTGCGGCTTGGGATGGTGGTGTTGCGGTCGATCAGCTTGGTGAACACGCCACCGAGAGTCTCGATGCCCAGCGACAGCGGGGTCACGTCGAGCAGGAGCACGTCCTTGACCTCGCCCTTGAGCACGCCGCCCTGGATGGCGGCGCCGACGGCGACAACCTCATCGGGATTGACGCCCTGATGGGGCGGCTTGCTGACGAGGCCGCGGGCGGTCTCGACCACCCGGGGCATGCGGGTCATGCCTCCGACCAGGACGAGTTCGTCGATCTTGTCGGTGGTGAGCCCGGCATCGCGCAGACACGCCTTGGTCGGCGTGATGGTGCGTTCGAAGAGCGTGTCGCAGAGCTGCTCCATCTTCGCCCGGCTCAGCTTCAGGGAGATGTGCTTCGGGCCGGTCGCGTCGGCGGTGATGAAGGGCAGGTTGATGTCGTACTGCTGGGACGACGAGAGGGCGATCTTGGACTTCTCGGCCTCCTCCTTGATGCGCTGGAGGGCGTCGGGCTGCTTGCGGAGGTCGATGCCTTGGTCGCGTTGGAACTCGGCGAGGATCCAATCGATGATCGAGTTGTCCCAGTCGTCGCCACCGAGGTGGGTGTCGCCGTTGGTGGCCTTCACCTCGAAGACGCCGTCACCGATCTCGAGCACCGAGATGTCGAAGGTGCCGCCGCCGAGGTCGTACACGGCGATCTTCTCGTCCTTCTTCTTGTCCAGACCGTAGGCAAGCGAGGCGGCGGTGGGCTCGTTGATGATGCGGAGCACCTCGAGGCCGGCGATCTTGCCGGCGTCCTTGGTGGCTTGGCGCTGGCTGTCGTTGAAGTAGGCGGGAACGGTGATGACAGCCTGGGTGATGGTCTCACCGAGGCGGATCTCCGCGTCGGCCTTGAGCTTGCCCAGGATCATGGCGCTGATCTCCGGGGGGCTGAACGACTTGGGCTTGCCTTCGACCTCGACCTCGATGTGGGCGTCTCCGTTGGAGGCGCGCACCACCTTGTAGGGGACGCGTTTGATCTCCTCCTGGATCTCGTCGAACTTGCGCCCCATGAAGCGCTTCACCGAGTAGATGGTGTTGCGCGGGTTGGTGACGCCCTGCCGTTTCGCCGCGTCGCCGAACAGCCTCTCGCCGTTCTTCGCGAATGCGACGACGGACGGGGTTGTGCGTTTCCCTTCCGAATTCTCCAGCACGAGCGGCTCGCCGCCTTCCATCACCGCCATGCAGGAGTTGGTCGTTCCGAGATCAATGCCCAAAACTTTTGCCATAGGTCGAAAATCTTCTGGAGCCAGCCTGCAAGCGGAGTGCCGACAGGGCGGTTCGACGGCAAATGCCTGAAAAGTCGCAAATCAGGCCGGTTTTCGAGGTGAACAGGATCGTGTTGTGCCACCGGGTACGGGCGCCGCTGTGCCTCGAACGGGGACAATGTGACGCATGTGACACACCTCGGCGGGCGGGTTGGCGCAGTTGGGATTCGCCTTCGAAGCCGGTCGACAAGTGGAGGTGGGAGTTCCAAGACTGTGGCGTGCACGTGTCCCGGCTCCGATTGCGCGACTTCCGGAATTATGTCCGGCTCGACCTGGAGCTGGGGCCGGGTTGCCACCTGTTCCTCGGGGACAATGCGCAGGGCAAGACCAACGTGCTGGAGGCGTTGTACCTCGTCGCGACGTTGAGGTCGTTCCGGGGAGTGGGCGGCGCCCAGATGGTTCGTGAGGGGGCGCGTGGCTACTTCGTCGGCGCCACGATCGACAGCCAGGGAATTTCGGAGGTGAAGGCCTACTGGTCGGCCACGGAACGGAAGCTTTCGTTGAACGAAAGGCCGGTGCGACGCCTGTCCGAGTACTTTGGCGTCCTGCGGGCGGTGGTGTTCTGTTCCGAGGACCTGGCGTTGGTGAAGGGGGCGTCGCGGGGGCGTCGGCGGTTCCTCGACCTGATCCTGGCCCAGACCGAGCCTGGCTACCTGACGCTCCTGATGCGCTATGCCCGGGCGTTGAAGTCGCGGAACGCGCTGCTCAAACATCCGGTGCCGGACGAGGCCCAGTTGGAGGGGTTTTCCTATGAGGTGGTTTCGGCCGGAACGGGCCTGATGGCGGCCCGCACGGCGTTGTTGCCCCGCATCACTCCCTGGATCCAAGATGCGTTCCGACGCATCTCGGGCGACGTCGACGAACTCGAGTTGCGCCATCGTCCGGGGGTGCGCGAGGACTTCGCGGTGGCGCTCTCCAATTCGAGGGCGCGGGAGCGGGTGATGCGGACGACCCTGGTTGGGCCGCACCGGGACGACGTCGAGTTCCTGGTGAATGGGCGGAACGCGTCCCAATACACCAGCGAAGGTCAGAAACGGACCTTGGCGTTGGCCCTGAAGCTGGCGCAGGCCGAGTACCTTTCCTCGGTGTTGGGCATGCCGCCGGTTCTTTTGATCGACGACGTGATGGGAGAGCTTGATGCGTCGCGGAGGGCGGCGTTTGTGCCGCTGTTGGAGCGTGCCTTCCGTGCCGGTGGGCAGGTGTTCATGACCTGCACGGAGGAGAACTGGCCGCAGGAGTTGGGCAGGAGCCTGACCCGTTGGTCGGTGCGGAAGGGCGGGATCGTACCCGTCTCCAGCGAGCCCTTGGGTCCCTAGAACGAGACGCCGAGTGTCGTCTGGATGGTCAGGTCGTTGTTGTTGACCCCGTTTGCCGGCTTGGTGTCGTACAGGTCGATGACGTTCAGGTTCAGCGTCGTCCGCTTCAGCAGCGGGTAGGAGAAGTTCAGTGTGTATTGTGCCCGGAAATCACCGAAGTCGGTGATGTTGGGCATGAAGGCGAGGGTCTGGCGGATCTTCAGCTTCGAACTGAGCTCCCAGGTGAGGTCTTCGCCGAATCGGATCGAGACCAGGCTGCGGTCTTGGTTCACGCCCACGAAATCGAAGTCCTGAAATTGCGCTCCGAGCTCGGCGTTCAAGATGAACTTCGGTTTCTCCAGCAGCTTGTAGCCGAAGCCGGCGCCCTCCTGGAACTGGAGGTCGAGGCGTCGGATGTGGTCGAAGCCGGCGCCAGCCAAGTTGAAGGCGTAGATCTTCCTGCGGGAACCGAGGTCGACGTCCGTCTTCAGGCTTCCGTCGAGGCGGTTGGCTGAGTCGAAGCCGTTGAGCACGCCATAGGCGGCCGAGGCGTTGGCGGAGTTCCTCACGCGGTTCCAGCGGTGGATGGCGCTGGCGTTGCCGTAGAAGGTCTGGCGGTCGGTCGTGCCGAATCCGAGGTCGCTTCCCAGCTGGATGTTCACGTTCCAGTTCGTGAGGAGCGGTCGCATCCAACCGGGGCGGTACCAGGGATTCTCCCCGAGCGAAGCCAAGTTGGTCCGGACGTTGACGGCGGGTGGCGACGTGGATTTCGCGACGGCCGACGCCGGGGTCGGCGTCGCGGTCGGCGAAGCCGGCTTCGGGGATGCGGCGACGGCGGGTGGGGTCTTCTCCTCGCGGCGCTCGATCAGGTCCAGCGGGATGCGGACCTTCCCTGCCAACGACTTCACCACCACCGAATCGGACTTGCGGGAAATCACCTCGCCGGTGATCCGGTCGCCGTTCCGGAGATGGAACACGAACGTCTCCGCGGACTGCGCCGCAGACGGGAACCCGCCCAGGAACAGGAGCGCGACGAGCCGGAGCAGGAGGCTACGGATTGGAGGGAGGTTTCGCATCCGGGGCAGGGGAGGCGATGGTGGCGGCCTTGGCGGTCTCGGGCGGAGGGATGTCCGAGGCGCTCGCTTTCCTGCGACCTCGGATGACGGCGACCTCTCCCTCGTCATTCATGCCGAGTTCGGGGCGGCCGGTGCGGTTGCCGTAGATGTGACGGATCTCGACCTCGCCATCCGGGCTGATGCGGTGGTGGACGAACTCGTCGGCGCCGACCTGGTGGAGGACATGCAGGCGGTTGGTCCGGTCGAGGCGGAATTCGGAGGGTGGGTTGAAGGAGACGATCGATCCGAGGCGGACGACCTTGAGGATGGTGGCCCCGGTCGGGTCGGCCACCGAGGCGAAGATCTGGGGGCGCTTGAGGTAGTTCGCCTGCTGGATCATGTACTTCCGGCGTTCACCCGGGCCTCCCGACAGCCCGAACTCGCGTTCCCAAAGGATGACGCCCCGCATGATCTCGAACTCGACGGGAGCGGTGACGACGTGCTCGTTGCCGCCTCCGGTCACGACCGTTGCGGTGACCCGGTAACGTCCGATGGTGTCGAGCTTGAACAGGGGGGCGAGGTTGAAGCGGAGCGTGCCACGGTTGGACGGCTTGAGGGAGAAGGCGCCGGTTTCCTCGGGATCCCGGAGGCGGTTCACCACCGTGCCGTCGATGTTCTCGACGCTGAAGCGGATCCAACCGGGCTGTTCACCAAGTCGAAGTGGGGACCCGGTGTAGTTGATGATGCGAACCACCACGATCGCCGGTTCCGACGGAAGGAACTGGTTCTGCTCGAACTCCAGCTTGATCTCCACCTGGGCCAACAAACCGAGGTGGCCCAACAGGAGAAGCAGGGGCATTAACAACCGTGATCGCATCGTGCGAATCTAGGTACTGCGGCCCATGAGGCAAGGCTGGGGCGGCGCGCGGTCGGTGCTTTCTCACTTCGTTAGAGACAAACCGTGTCCGCGGGCGATAGTCTTGGATCCACACTTTCGCGGTTCCCGTTTCGTTTCCGCATTCCCAGATGAAGAGTCTCCCCGCCTCCAAGCGCTCCGGCATCCTTGCCGGCGGCAACTGGATCATCGACCAGGTCAAGATCATCGATTCGTACCCGGCGCTCGAACAGTTGGCCAACATCCGCAGCCAACACCAGGGCACCGGCGGTTCGCCGTATAACATCCTCCTGAACCTCGCGAAACTCGGGGTTGAGTTCCCGCTCTTCGGCGCCGGACTCGTCGGGAAGGACGCCTTGGGGCAGTCCATCCTCGAGGACTGCGCGAAGCACAAGATCGAAACCAAGTACCTGAAGTCCACGGCGGATGCCGCGACCAGCTTCACGGACGTCATGACGATCCAGGGATCGGGCAAGCGGACGTTCTTCCACAATCGCGGGGCGAACGCTCTCTGGGACGGCAAGGACCTCGACTTCTCCAAGTCCAAGGCCCGTATCTTCCACCTGGGCTACCTGCTGCTGCTCGACAAGATGGACGTGGTGAGCAAGGACGGCATCACCGGTGCCGCCAAGCTGCTCGCAGCGGCCCAGGCTGCGGGACTCAAGACCTGCATCGACGTGGTCAGCGAGGTGGGCGACCGCTTCAAGGCCGTGGTGACGCCGGCGCTCAAGCACTGCGACTACGCCATCATCAACGAATACGAGGCGGGCATGGTCACGGGCTTCCGCATCCGCAAGGAAGGCGTGCTCGACACCGTCTCCCTCCGCCATGCCGCGGGGGCCATCCTCCAGCTGGGGGTCAAGGATCTCGTCGTCATCCATTTCCCCGAGGGCTGCTTCGCCCGAACCCGTGACGGAAAGGACCATTGGCAGCCTTCCCTGAAGGTTCCCGACAAGGCCATCGCCGGCACCGCCGGGGCCGGGGACGCCTTCGCGGCAGGTGTGCTCCTGGGCCTCCATGAGGGTTGGGATCTCCAGAAGTCGATGCTCACCGGCGTCTGTGCCGCCGCGGCCTCGCTCAGCGATCCGACCTGCACGGGCGGCATGAAGCCGTTGGCGCAGGTGGAGGCCCTCAAGAAGAAGTACGGCGTCCGTCCTCCGCTGGAGCCGAACGAAGACGACTTCTGATGGATTGCGGACGGCTTGCCCCGGTGGCGTTTCGATTCCCATGGGCCATCTTGTCCGTTGCCGGTTCCCTGGACCTCGGGTGCCGCTCTTCGGAAAGTCTGAATCCCTCAACTTCCTGAGAGGACTCCAGAAGACACCGGGGCCGTCACGACCCCGGTTGCCGAGGGGGCGAATTCCTGATGCCTGACGCCAACCGGGTCCGTCTTCTCGGTTTCCCGTGCAGGTCCGCAGAGTATCGGCTCAGACGAGGCATTCGACCATGCCGGGCAAACGCTCCGCGGTCCGTTCCAAGACCTTCAGCGCGAAGTTCCGGTTCGTCTCCGTTCCTTCGGGGAAGAGGATGTCCCAGCCGGAAACGTCCAGCCAACGGGTCGAGTGGACGGAGGGACCCTCGCCGGGATGTCCCAGTCCGATCGAGTTGGTGAAGTGGTCCGCGATCTGGACCGCTGCGGCCAAACGGCTCTGCATCTCGGCCCCGGACGGCGCATGGTGGTATTGGGTTGCGAGGACCAGGGAGGCGCTGAGTTCCTGTGTCTTGAGGTAGATCGCCCCGAGCTGCGCATGGTCGCAGCCGAGCACGTCGTTTTCGACATGGCGTGCCGCGGTGGCCCCGGCTTGGAGGCGCCTCAGGATCTCGTGGTAGTGGTCGGGGAACACGGTTCCGAGGACGATCCAGCCGACGTCGTGGACCAGTCCTGCAACATAGTCCAAGTCGTCCCCCGGTTCCGGCGTCGCCAACATCAGCTCCTTGGTCACCATCGCGGTCGCGATGCAGTGCTTCCAGAGGTCCCGCCAGTTGGAGTCCTTGGACCCTGTGAGCCGTTTGAAGTCGTCGATGACCGGGGTCATCATGGCCAGCTCGCGCACCTGGCGGACCCCGACGAAGAACACCGCCTCCTCGAGGTTGGTGACCTTGTGTGCGAGGCCGAAGTGGGCGGAGTTGACGAGGCGCAGCATCCGGGCGGTGAGCCCGGGATCGCGGCGGATCACCTCCGAGATCTGGCCGGCATAGCGCTGTTCGGCGGCCAGCAGTTCACGGAGGGCGCCCTGGATGCTCCGCAGCGAGGGCAGACGCGGGCAGAGGCGGACACGGTTCTGGATCTCCGCCAGTGTGAACGGCCTCGGCGCCGGCCTGGCCGGGATCGGTGCAGCGGTCATTTGAATCTGGATCGGCAGGAGTCCCCCGAAACTGAAACGGTTTTTGCTCCGGAACGGAACCCGCCTTGGCATACCACCGTGGACTTCCTGCCCATTCACGGACATTCCTCCTCAAGTCCTTCGCCGGGATGCCGATCACGCCCTTGATGATCGCAGACATCGAGCAGTTGATCGGATCCTGTGTGACCGACGTGTTCGGCACCATGCTCAGCATGGACGTACATCCTGCGTCCCCCAGCGACCCGGCGGATCCTCCCAGCGAGGCCCACGTTGCGTCCGCGGTGGGATTCAGCGGGGTGATCACCGGGGTTGTATACATCTACACGTCGAGCTCCTTCGCCCGACGGTGTGCCGGATCGATGCTCGGGTTGACCGACGCGGAGATCGACGGCGACGAGATGGTCAACGACGTGATGGGAGAGATCGCCAACATGGTGGTCGGCAACCTCAAGTCGGGCCTGTGTGACCGCGGACTGACCTGCGTCCTCACCATCCCTTCCATCGTCCGCGGCAGGTTCAGCATCGAACCGATCAGTTCGAGCGAGCGGAAAGTCTTCCACTTCACCTGCGAATCCCGGCCGCTCCTGGTCGAGGTGATGATCAAGCATTCCTCGGAACGCGCCGCCTGATCCCAACCCGATTTCCCACCGCACCCGATTTCAAATGAAGCCGAAAATCCTCACCGTAGACGACAGCAAGACGATCCGCCTGATCGTCGGGAAGGCGTTCAAGCCGTTCGATGTCGACGTCTTCGAGGCCTCCAATGGCGTCGAGGGACTCGCCGTCGCGTCCCGCGAGAAGCCGGACATCATCATCCTCGACATCACGATGCCGATCATGGACGGCTCGGAGTGCCTCGCGAAGCTGAAGTCCAACCCGGACCTCAAGTCGATCCCGGTCATCATGCTCACCGCCGAGTCCGGCAGGGAGAACGTGCTGAAGATCGCGAAGATGGGCGTCCGTGACTACCTGGTGAAGCCCTTCAAGGAGGATCTCCTGATCGAGCGCGTCGGGCGGGTGATCGAACTCAAGGCGAAGGGCGAGGGCGTCAAGAAGGCCAAGCGCTATGACGATCCGCTGAGCGTGCTCGTGGTGGACGACAAGCCCGCCATCATCGAGCAGATCAAGTCCGCGGTCGCCGACACCCCGTGGACGGTCCATGGCCGCACCCAGACCGGCGAGGCGGTCGACTTCTGTTCCCAGAACTTGCCGGACGCGATCCTGGTGAGCCTCACGTTGCCGGACAACGCGGGCTTCACGCTCTTCCAGATGTTCCGTGCGAGCGCCAAGACCAAGGCGACGCCGGTGTTCGGGATGTGCGTGAAGACGGCGTCCGAGGAACAGCTGCGCGCCCAGCAGGTGGGCTTCACCGGCGTGGTCACGAAGCCGCTGGATCCGGATGAGTTGAAGTCCAAGATCTGCCGTTCACTGAACCTGGACACCTCCTACAAGTACTTCCAGCAGCGGGACGGCGTCCTGGTGCTGTCGCTTCCCGCCACACTCACCCCGAACGTGGCCAACGAGATCAGCCTCCAGCTCCGGCCGAAGGTGGCCGAGGCGGTGGACTCGGGTCTTGGGAAGATGGTCGTGGACATGGGCCAACTGCGCGTGGCGGACGTCAACCTCGTCCGACTGGGCATCTCGGCGATCCAGCTTTGCGGAGAACTCTCCCTCAAGCACCGGCTGATCGGTTCCAGCCTGGTCCAACAGGAATGCCGCAACTACGAGGAAACCAAGGACTGGCAGTTCGTCGCCTCCTTCGAGGAAGCGGTGGCCGCCCTGAACGACCCCATGGCTGTGGCGGCCTGAACGGCCGCACCACCGTGGTGGCGTCATCGCAAGGACGTGATGCGCTCCACAATCAACCTGGGATTTGTCGTCGCGGTCTCCGCGGCGACGGTCCAATCCGCCCCGCAGGGGTATCTTGCCGTCGTCGGCCCCAAGCCGCTGATGTTCGCCCGACCGTCATTGCCTTTGGCGTTGGCGATCTCGCGGCTTCCCGCGCTGGCTGCCGTGACACCAGATCCGCGGCTGCGCTACGCGTCGGAAACCAACGAACCGGTGATCATGCCGCCGCCGCCCGGGAGTCCGACCAATGCCGTCGTGAAGCCCGCGGCGCCGCCGGAAACCGGATCGATGGAAGCCGGATCCACGGCCGCCGGACCGGATGGATTCGAACCGCAGGGACCTCCCGCCGGCCCCGTCGAAGGTCTCCTGCCAGGA
>CAMASJ010000130.1 GCA_945860685.1 Akkermansia muciniphila | reverse complement strand
TGAAGGTCCATCAGCGAACGGGTCCCATGCTTGAAGAACGCCATCCAGAGCAGGTTCTGGAAGTCGCGAAGGCCGCCGACGCCGTTCTTGACGTTCGGCTCCTGCATCGCCGGGGAGTTGCCGTACTTGTTCCGTCGCGCCGCCTGGTCGGCCAGCCGCTGCTGGATGTACTCGTCCTCGTGGCCCCGCACGCACTGACGCACCACGGCCTTCTGGAGAAGCCCGTGCAGCGCCGTGTCCCCGGTGATCAGCCGGGCCTCGATCAGGGCCGTCTTCGCCTGCATGTCCCCGTTCGCGACGGCCACGCAATCGTCCACGGTCCGCACCGCATGCCCCACCTTCAGTCCGATGTCCCAAAGGGTGTACAGGAGGCTGCTCGTCCATTCGCCCAACACCTTGAAGGCCGGGCCGCCTGATTCGAGCTGGGCCTCGTGCAGGAACATCAGGTCGATGTCGCTGAACGGATTCAGCTCCTCCCGCCCGTACCCGCCGAACGCCACCAGCGAGATCTTCGGGGCCTTTCCCTGGGCCGGATACACCCGCTGGATCTCCTCCCAAAGATGGCGGATCAGGACGTCCAGCACCGTGGATCGCGCCTGGCAGACCTCGATCCCGCCGGCGCCGCCGCGGTGGAGGATCTGCAGACGATGCGTCTCGACCTTCAGGAAGCGCTTGTACCGCGGCAGCTCCTCCGCCGGCTTGCTCAACGGCGGCAGGACGAGCTGTTTCCGCGCGCTCTCCTCGATCTTGGCGATCAGCGACTTCATCTGGGAAGGGCAACCCTGCGGCCATCCGGTCCCCGGGGCAAGACACCGCCCTGTCCGGGCTCGGCCGCGTCCAGATGGGAAGGAGACTCACGCCAAGGCGCCAAGCCGCGAGGCAGCAGAGGCGGTGGCGGGACCGGTCAACGGTCGTCGGTGCTTTGACGTTTGCGCGGCAGGCCCGTCGTCGCTCCCAGCAATGGATCCCGGTTCCAACCCGACTGTCCGCGGATCACTTGCCGACGTACCGCACGCAATGGGCGCGGTGGTGGACCCAGTTACCAACATACTTTCCGGCGAGGACTTCGTCGCGCAGCACCAGGAGGTTCTCCGCGTTGGACTCCTCCGCCGACTTGGTGAAGTTGAAGGAGCCGGTCAGTACCGTCTTCCCGTCGACGACCACCACCTTGTCGTGCGCGATCGCGTGCTTCGCGTCGATGTAGGTGGGAATGCCCGCATGGGTCAGGAAGTCGGCGACGGTGTACTTCTCACGCCGCTGGCTCTTGTCGAGCAGCACCTCGACCTTCACCCCGCGCCGATGGGCCTCCACCAAGGCCTTGGCAATCGGCGCCGAGGTGAACGAGTAGGCCTGCATCCGGACCGACTTCCGCGCCTTGCCGACCTCCCGCACCACGGCGTCGGTGCATCCGCCGTCCGGCGAGAAGTAGACCTCGATCCGCGGTTCGGGAACCGCCGGGGCGCCCTTCGGAATCGGGTTCGGGCGGGTTTTTGAAGGAACACTCCTCGAATCCACCGCGCCGGTGAGGAGACTCAGGGTTCCCGCCAGAAGGAACAGGCAGGTGACGTTGCGGAGCAGGGGGCGCATCTCGGATTCCCGATGGGGCTTCCCCGCGGATCCCGGGCTCCGGCCGGGTCCGCGGAAACCACGCCGCGCGGTTCAGCGCGCGGTCTGCATCTTCTCGTACTGGGCCACGGCCGCCTTGGCCTTGGGGTCGCCCTGCTCGGCCAGGGCGTAGATCTCGGCCACCACCGCCGCGATGCTGTCCTGGAGCGCCATCCGCTGCTCCGGGGTCAGCGCCGTCTGCGACCGCAGCAGCTGGAGCCGCGTCACCGCATCCTCCATCTTGCCGGACTTCAATTCGGTGATCGCTTCCTTCACCTGCTGCACCGGGGTCATCCCGGCCTCCGCAGGGGCCGCCTCGGCCGGAGGAGCCGCCTTCTCCATCGCAGCCGCCGCCTTTTCCAGTTCGGCGGCGGGGTCCTGCTTGGAGCAGGCGGTCAGGAACGTCGCCGCCAAGGCGGGCAGGACGAGGGTGCGCAGGGGGGAGTTCATCCGGGTTGGGTTGGACGTTTCCGTGCGATCAGCGGCCGTTGGCGGAGCCCGGGTTGCACCACAGCCGGTTCTTGGTCGGGATATTCCCCTCGGCGTAGAAGCGCACCGTCTTCAGGTACTCGGTGTGACCGTCGACCACGCCCACGGTGGTGCCGACGGTGTGGACCTTGGTTATGCCTTCCGCGGGGCTGCTGGAGCCGTCGTTGAAGTCGCCCGGGTTCGTCTCCAGGGCCTGCCAGAAGATGATGGCGTCGGCCTGGAACTGGGTGGACTTGTAGGAACCCGGCGAGACGCCGCCGAACCCGCAGACCGCCCCGTTCATCAGGTAGCTCGACATCTTCTGCGACCGGCTGCGCCAGACGGGCTTGTTCGTGCGGTCGACGGGGCAGCGGAAGACGGCCGGGCTTCCGATGTACTGGTAGAGCAGTCCCGATCCGTAGGCCCCGGGCAGGTTGGTCGCCCAAGGATTGCGGGTGATGTCCGGCGGGGTTCCGAGGGCGCCGTCATACAGCCAGCCCTTGCGCGTCCACGGCGCGTTCCAGTTCGGCTCCGGGAGGAAGTCGGCCGAGTCACCGATGTACATGTGCATCGCCAGCGTGATCTGCTTCACGTTGTTCTGGCACTGGATGGTCACGGCCTTCTCCTTCGACTTGGCCAACGCCGGCAGGAGCATGCCTGCCAGGATCGCGATGATCGCGATCACCACCAGCAGCTCGATGAGGGTGAAGGCCGCGTTCCGGAAGACGGATCCACGGGCCTGGGAATGTGGGGAGATCGGGGATTGTGGGCTCATGCGCGGGTCGGGCTCAGGCCGGCGGTGGGCGGACCGGCTGGACGTAAAGCGTCCGCGCAGCCCCCTGCAGGGGCAAGGCGTTTCTCGTGTCGACCCCGGCGAATCCACCCGGAAGGGAACCCTCACGCAAAAACGCCAAGCCGCGAAGCACCGGACACGGAACTGCAGCCCTGAGGTGTCATATCGGGAAGCCTTCCAGTTGCGGCCATTCCCACTCCGAATCCGCCCTCCACTTGGCGGCTTGGCGTTCTTGCGTGAGTTCCCTTTCGCTCCCGCTGCCTGCGGCCGGTTCAGTGCGGAAGTTCGCCGCGAAGCCGCTGCGGAGTCACCTCCACGGAACGCCGGTCGTCGCTCAGCCAGATCACGCCGTCCTGCACGGTCATCTGCAATTCCATCGTCCGCTGCGCCAGTTCCCCGAGGGCCCGGGCCGGCTCCGACGGAATCTGCCAGACCGTGAGGTTCGAGAGGCGGGTGACGCCGTGGGCCAGTTCCTGCCACCAGACGGCGGTCGTGGCGTGGTAGGCATAGACCGTGAGCCGATCCACGCGGGACGAGGTCCGCAGCAGCCGCCGTTCGTCCGGTTGGCCGATGTCGATCCAGTGGACGATGCGTCCGGTGAGGTCCTTCTGGAACAGGCTGGGTTCGTCCGGTTCCCACAGGTCCTTGCCCAACTCCAGCGGCCCCGCCTCCGGATCTTCGGGGGCCTGAAGGGCCAGGACCAACAGCCTAACCAGGAGCCGGTCGTCGGTCTCCGAGGGATGCCTCGCTATGGTGGCCGAGTGGTCCCGGTAGACGTTGCGATCCATGTCGGCGAGCTGGATGCGGGCTTTGTGGATCGTCGCTTTGAGGGCCATGGGTGGACTTTCGAAGTGAAGCCTAGCCGTTTGCCTCCTCCGGGGACATCCCCTTCACGACCCGATTGCGTCCGCCACCCGGACAGGCACGAAATCGAAGGCTCCCGAGATGGCCCAAGCCGGATTGGACCCTCTGGTTTCATTGCCGGAAAACCAGCCGGACCACGGCCTACTACTTCTTCTTTTCGTGGTCGTGCTTCTCGGCGTCCTTGTGGTCGTGCGTGTCGCTCTTCTTTCCCTCTTTTTCGGAGGAACACTTGCAGAGCCATTCGGGGTTCTTGCAGGCGGAACAGATGGCCGCGTCGAATTCGATGCGGGCCGTGATCGCCTTGGACGCCGGGTTCTCCCGGAACTGCAGGACCAACAGGTAGTCGTCGCCCTTGAGGGCGGAGAAAACGAACCGCCCGCCCTGGACCTCCACCTTGGGCTTCTCCGGCTTGGCGCGGTCGCCACCGGTGACAACCAGCGACTGCTCCGTCACAGCCACGGGCTTCATGTCCTTGTCCAGGATCGAGACGTGGAATTGGCCGTTCGTCAGCGTGACTTCGCCGTGCATCGTTTCGTTCTTGCTGAACTCAACGATACGCCCGCCGTTCGGCCCGAGTTCGACGCCCCCGTGGCCCAGGGTGCGGGTGATGCCGAGCAACAGCGCGGCGGCGAGGGTGAGGAGTGATGTCTTCATGGGGTTCCTGTCGTTTGAAGTGGCTTCTATGCCCGAGCCCGCCATCGCGGCGGAGAGATTTTCAGTGGGACGCTCCGGCTTCGCTTTCGATGGCCCGGGCGGCGGCCTTCCGGCCGAAGGTGTAGAACACGGTCGGTGTGACCCCGAGGCCCAGCAACGTGGAGGTGATGAGGCCGCCGACGATGACCACGGCGACCGGGTGGAGGATCTCCTTGCCGGGCTGATCCGCGGCCAAGACGAGCGGGATGAGGCCGATCCCGGCGGACAGCGCGGTCATGAGGACGGGCACCAGCCGCTCCTTGGTCCCGCGGATGACCATCGCCTGGGTGAAGCCTTCGCCCTCGTGCTGCATGAGGTGCAGGTAGTGCGAGATCAGCATGATGCTGTTGCGCGCCGCCACGCCGGCCACGGCGATGAAGCCGACGAGGGTGGCGATGCTGATGTTGTTCAGCATGAACCAGGTCAGTGTCAGTCCGCCCACCAACGCCAGGGGGATGTCGAACAGCACCTGGAAGGCGAAGAACGCCGTGCGGAAGTGGCCGTAGAGGAGGAACGCGATGACCACGAAGACCACCGCGCCCAGGATGCCGATGCGCCGGGCGGCCTCCTTCTGGGCCTCGAACTCGCCCTCGTAGCGGATGAAGTAGCCCTCGGGCAGCCTCACCTTGGCGGCGACCTCCTGCTGGAGCCTCGCGACGAGCGACGAGACGTCGCGCACGGTGGGCTTGATGGCGAGGGCGAAGCGACGCTGGTTTCCCTCGCGGAAGATGACGTTCGGTCCCTTCGCCTCGCGCACCTCCGCGATCAGCCCCAGCGGAACCCGCTGGGCGGCCATTTCGCCGTCATGGACCTCGATGGGGATCTGTCCGATGACCCCAGGTGAATCGCGCCATTCCGGCGGCAGGCGGATGACCAGGTCCACGGACCGCTGGCCTTCGCGCAACTCGGCCACGACCTTGCCGCCGACGAGCATCGAAAGCGTCTCGTTGAGCTTGCCGGGCGTGACGCCATAGGCGGCGGCGCGGTCCCGGTCGGCTTCGATGCGGAGCTGCGGGATGGTCGACTGCTGGTCCAGCCTGCAGTCCTCGAAGCCGGGAATCGTCTTTGCGACCGCCTGGATCTCCATTCCGAGTGCGCGGAGCCTGTCGAGGTCCGGGCCGAAGACCTTGACCGCGACGGGCGCGGACACGCCGCTGAGCATGTGGCCGATGCGGTCGGCCAGCGGGCCGGTCACCACGCTGAACGTGCCGGGCACGGCGCGGATCTTCTGGCGGATGGCCTCCAGGATCTCCGCCCGGGACCGTGTGTTCCCACCGCCTCCGGTCTCGCGGAAGTCCACGTCGAACTCGGCGGTCGAGACGGGCACGACATGGTCGCCCCGTTCGGCGCGCCCCAGGCGACGGCCCACCTTGCGGACCTCGGGGATCTTCAGGAGTTCCTGTTCGATCACGTCGGAAATCCGGTTCATCTCCTCGAGAGAGGTGCCCGGCGCGGAGGTCGAGGAGATCAACGCCGTCTCCTCTCGGAAGGCGGGGAGGAAATCCTTCCCCATTTGCGGGTAGAGCGAAAACGCGCCCACGACCGAAAGGGCCGCCAGTCCCAACAGGAGATAGGGCTGGCTCAGTCCGAAGCGCAGGAGCGTGTGCTCGAGAAGCCACTGGAGGCCGCGGACCAGACGGCCATCCCGGTGTTCGCCGCCTTCCCGGGGGCGAAGCAGCAGGGAACACAGCACGGGTATCACCGTGAGCGAAACGACGAACGAGGCGACCATGCTGATGATCGTGGCGATGGCGATGGGAGAGAAGAGCCGGCCCTCGATCCCGCTCAGGCCGAGCAGCGGGAGGAAGACCAGGATGATGAGCAGCGTGGCGTAGAGGATCGAATTCCGGACCTCGCCCGAGGCGCGGGCTATGACTTCCAGACGAGGACGCGGCTTCGGCAGGACGGAGTTCTCCCGCAACCGCCGGAAGACGTTCTCCACGTCCACGATCGCGTCGTCCACGACCATGCCGATGGCCACGGCCAGGCCGCCGAGCGTCATCGAGTTCACCGAGATGCCGAACCCCTGGAAGGTGAGCAGCGTGATGGCGAACGACATCGGCATGGCCATCAGCGTGATGAGCGTGGTGCGGATGTTCAGGAGGAAGAGGAAGATCACGATGGCGACCATGGCCGCGCCCTCGACGATGGCGCCCTTGAGGTTGTCGATGGCGTTGGTGATGAAGTCGGCCTGCCGGAAGAGGACCACCGTCTCGACCCCCGCCGGCAGCGTGGGCTGCAGCTCCCGCAGCGCGGTCTCGATCTTCCCGGTCAGGGCCAGCGAATCGAATCCCGGGGCCTTGGTGATGCTCATAATGACGCCGCGCACGCCGTTGACGCTGCCGTCGCCGCGCATCGGCTCGATGCCCCATTCTACCTTGGCCACGTCCGAGATGCGGACGGCCCGGTCCCGGAAGCGCTTCACGACGGTGCGGGCAACGTCGTCGGGCTGCACGGTCATGGCCAAGTTGCGGACCATGACCTCGGTCGAGCCGGAGTCCAGGAAGCCGCCGGTGCTGTTGCCGGAAGCCTCCTTGGCGGCGACCTCCAGCTGCTCATGGGTCACGCCGTGGGCCAGCATCCGCATCGGGTCGGGCTGGATCTGCACCTGCTTGATGCCGCCGCCCATGTTCAGGATCTCGGCGATGCCGGGGATGCCTTGCAGGCGGGGCCGGACCACCCAGTCGGCAAGCGAGCGGACCTCGCGGGGCGGAACCGCGGCGTTGGTGCTGCGAAGGCCCACCAGGAGGATCTCGCCCATGAGCGACGCCACCGGGGTGAGGAACGGATCGACCCCATCGGGCAGGCTGCCGCGCACGCCCTGCAGCCGCTCCTGAACCAGTTGGCGCGCGCGGTGGATGTCGGTGCCCCAGCCGAACTCGGCGTAGACCAGCGACAGGCTCACGTCGGAGTTCGAACGCAGTCGGGTGAGACCCGCCACTCCCATGAGGGAGCGCTCGATCGGCTGGGTGACGTTGACCTCCACCTCTTCGGGGGCGAGTCCCGGTGATTCGGTCAGGATGATGACCGTCGGCTTGGTCAGGTCGGGGAGCACCTCCACGGGCAGTTCCCGCACGGCCTGGGCGCCGGCCAGGATCAGGAGCAGGGACAACCCGAGCACGATGGCCCGGTTGCCCAGGGCGAGTCGGATCAGCCTATTGAGCATGGTCGGAGCCTCCCGTTGTGGGTTTCTCCGGCGGCGCCTCCGCCTTCGGGCCGCCACGCACGGTGGCGACCACCAGCAGCACCAGCAGGACGCCGTTCCCCAGGAGCGAGAAGAGCGTCAGCCCGGCAAGCCCCGCTCCGCCTGGGGTGCCGTGGTCGTGTCCATCGTCCTCCGCGTGGCCGGCCGCCTTCTGGCCCTGGACCATCTCGCTGCCGTCCTCGTTGTGCTCGTGGCCATGCGCGGCATCCAGCGCCTCCTTGAGCGAGACGCTGCCCTTGCCCGCGAAGGCCAGGGAATAGGCACCGGTCGTCACCACCTTGTCCCCCGGAAACAGACCCAAGTTGATCTCGGCCAGACGATCGTTCACCGCGCCGACCACCACAGGCACGCGGACGAACGCGTTTGGAATGCTGTCGTGCGCGACGAAGAGGAAACGGTCGGCGCCATCGCCTTGGACCGCGGTCCGTGGAACCGCCATGACGTCGGTCCGCCTCCCGGTGATCAGGTGGAACTCGACCGGCATGCCCGGACGCAGCCAGACGCCTTGGTTGTCGACATGGCAGGCCACCTCCAACGTCCCGGAAACCGGATCGGCCAGCGCCCCCAGGTGCTCGACCTTCGTCTCCCAGGTTTCCCCAGGCCAACCCGAGGAGGTCACGCGGACACGCAGTCCCGGCCGCATCCGGCTGGCCAGATGCACGGGCACCCGTGCGAGTGCGTACACCGTGGAGAGGTCGACCACGGCGAGCAGCGCCTTGTCGGGGCTGACCGGGTCTCCCACGACGACGTCCAATTCAGCGATCAAGCCTTCCATGGGCGCCGTCAGGACGACTTGGGGCGGTGGGTCTCCCGCCTGGCGGCTCTCGACCACGACCAGCGGGTCCCCCGCCTTGACGGCATGGTCCGGACGGGCCTTGACCTGCACCGCCCTTCCCGGAATGCGGCTGCTGACGACGGACTTCCTGCCCGGGAGCACCTCGATGCGTCCGAGCGCGAGAACGGTCTCCTCGAAGACCTGTTCCTCCGCTTCGACGGTCTCCAGACGCAGGTTTCTGACGCCGATCTCGTCGAGGAAGACGGTGTTCGCCAGGCGGGCCGCCTTGGCCGAGTCGGCCGCCTGGGCGATGCCGATTGCGGCGGCCAGCAGCAGAAACTGGGCAAGAAGTCGGATCATGTTGTTGTAAGGGGGAGCTCCAGAGTGGGACTTCGGCCGTCTTGGAAAGCCGCAGGGTGAGGAAGCAGGGCGGGGCGGTGACGGCAATGCCGGCCGCGAACGCCAACCAGAAACTCCAGCCCACTTGAGAAACATCGGCAGCCGAAGGAAGAAGCGCATGGCCGGCGGGCAAATCGGTTGGTTCATCGGGTATTCGAGGGTTGTCCGACGTCTCCGACCGCGATCTGAAGGCGCACTGCAGCGAGATGAAATCCCGCCAGGGCGTCGATGCGGGCCGACTCCAGCTCCAGGCGTCGCTCCCGGGCGCGGAGGAGGTCGGTGAACGACGCCTGGCCCGCGGCCCGTGCGCTCTTGATCCGATCCTCGATCGCCCGTGCCTGCGGCAACAGGTCGTCGGTGATCCCGCGCAGGGTCGCGAAGGCGCCGCGCATCTCGGAGTCCGCGGCCGCGATCTCGGACCTCACCCGTCGGTCCAGCGCCTCCGCCTCCATGGCGACCCGCCGGACGGTGGCCGAGGCCTCGTCGATCCGGCCGCGGTTCCGGTTCCACAACGGCAGTGGCACGCTGAGCCGGATTCCCACGCGATGGTCGGTCTGCAGGCCGAAGGGACCATCCTCGTTGCGATCGATCTCGCCGAAGAAACCAAGGCCCGCGTCCTCCCACTTTCCTGCGCGGGCAAGCCGGACGGCCTCCTGGGCCGCGCCGGTTCGGGCTGCGGCCGCAACCTGATCCGGGCGGCGGTTCTCCAGGGGTTTCGGCACCGGCGGAGGGGCTTGGGGTTCCGCGAGCGAGCCGGAGAACGACAGTTCCTCCGCGTCGGCCATTCCCAGCAGCGGACGCAACTGCGCCTGCAACACGTTGGCCTCGGCCTCCAGGGCCTTCAGCCGCATCGCGTGTTGGGAGGTCTCCAGGTCGAATTGCAGCGCATCGATTCCGGGACCCTCGCCGGCGGCCGCGGTCCTTCGGGCGAACTCCGCCAGCTCGACGCTGTTGGACTGCTGGCGCCGGCGGAGGTCCATCCGTGCGGCCAGCACCAGCATCTGCGTCATGGCCGTGCGAACCTCGCCTCCCAGTCGGCGCTCCGCGTCCGCGACCTCGGCCTCCGCGGCGTCGAGTTCCAGCCTCGAGACGTCCTTTGCGAGGCGCAGCCGGGCGGTCAGGGGAAAGCGTTGGGTGATGCCGAACTCGCCGAGACGCTCGCGGCCGTTCGCATGCGGCCGGATCGCCGCCTCGACCTCGGGATTCGAAAGGCGGCCCGCCTGGAGCAGCCGTCCCCGAGCTTCGGCCACGGTGATGCGTGCCGCCTCGAGATCGGCGTTGTGCGCGAGCGCCTGTGCCACCGCCTGATCACGGGAAAAGACGGCGGCCCTGGCCGGCTGGAAGATCCAACCGGCAAAGGTCAGGACGAGAATCAGCGACGGAAAAGCACTCTTCATGGACGGACTTCGGACGGGGAGGCGGGACGGGTCCCGGGATGAACCGGACCTGGCGGGCACAAAAGGCCCGCGAAGGAATGCGACCCGCTTGGACAGGGGCCGCTTACGAAGCGAGGGAAGGCGCGCGCACCGCAAGCGACGTGCGCGAAGTCAGCAGACAGACGTGCGGCAGGACGGAGTCACCCGCGTGCGGCGAAGGGGTGATTTGCGGTGATTCAATCGGAGCGGAGCCTTGAACGCACGATGGCGGCCACGGAGACAAGACGGCCACGAGCGCCGGCTTGAGGTCGCCCAGCTTGAACCTGAACTGCGGACCGACCTTTGCCGACTGGCACAGGGGGCAATCGCCGCAACCGGTGTCGTCCGAATCCGATGCGTGGTCCGTGTCGGCGTGATGGCAGAGCTCCACGTCGATCAACCTTTCGATCCCGCAATGCGCCGCCAGCGGCACCCAGAGGAGTGCGAGCACGACGGACAAAAACCAACGCCAAGCGATCAACGTGCGGCGGGCATAGCCACCGAGGCCGTCGGGTTCAAACAAATATTCGGCTAAGTGTGGGACGCCTCCGCTCGTCACCGCGACGTGGACGGCAGGATGGGAGCCGCGATCCTGCCGAGACCGAGCGCGAGGCTGAGGGTTCGCTGCAGCAATGAGTGGGTGCGGATCCCTCCGTGGAAGAGGGCACGCAGGGAGTCGGAACCGCTGGTTTCGAGAAGTCGCCGTTTGCGTCAGGGGTAGTGGTCAACGCCGGATCCTGGCGGGTCCGTCTCCACTCAACCGATCCGATATCTGTCTCCAGGAGAAAAGTGGCATTTCCAGGCATTACGCCCGCAAAGGGACACGTCCCGGGTCGCTTGCCTGAATTCCATCTGTGCCGATCTGTGAAATCTGCGGATGCAAACGCCTGTGGATTGGGAGTTTGGGAATTTCATCCACAGATATCGCAGAGGGACGCAGATATGGAAGTGGTGACTTCATGGAGGTCAGTTTTCATGACCGAGTCCCAATGTGTTACAGGGGCCCTGGCGGGTTACCGGCGGTTAAGCCGAGGACCGTCAGAGCAGAGGCGCAGGAGCAGAATTGGTGTCAATTCTGGTGTCAATTGACGTCCCGCGCACCGCTTCGAAGAGACAACTGCCTCAGTATCAAGGCAATTGAAGATGGCTCCAGAGGTAGGGCTCGTTCAAAGAAGCACTGTTTTCCGAAGAAGAAAATGGGCGAAACCGCCCAAGAATCAAGGAAATCAGGTTAACCGTGACCATGCCGGAATTAACCATTTCAAACCGGGAACTACCCCATTTACTACCCCACGATCACGACGGCGACCCACCGCTGCGCGGGCAAGATCCAAAGACGGACTCTTCATCAAACCGAAGCCAACCCATCTCTGCTTCCACTGCCTGCGGAGCACCTACGTGAACCGTCTGCATCGTGCCGGAGTTCCCCGCGAGGCGGCGATGCGGTTGGTCAATTTCACCTCAGATCTCGTCCATCATGTGCATCAACGGGAGAAGGTGGACGATGTTGTTCGATGGCGGGACGCGGCTTCTTTCCCGTCGTTTTCGGAGGAGAAGGAGGCACAACTCCCCAGCCCTAGAGTTCGACACGGTCGACTCAGCGGACCGCAATCTCGAGGCACCCAACTACGCTCGATGAACCGGTGGGAAACCAGTTGGATCCGATTCCGGCTAGGTTATCCAAGGGAAACCCAGCAGGTATCCAATCTGGTATCCTGTCTCCGGAAGACGTTCTCGGATGCACCAGTTGG
>CAMASJ010000129.1 GCA_945860685.1 Akkermansia muciniphila | reverse complement strand
CGACGGGCGGCTTGCGCTCAGAGGGCTCATGGCGGGGGAGTTTCCGACACGGAGAAGGACGGCACTCGGTTCCAGGGCAATGACTTCCGCGGATGGGCGTGGGACGGAGATTCCACTCGCGGTAGGACGTGTCCCTAGTACGGAAGGTGCGGGACGTGTCCCTAATCAGGTGTCCCGGTTGTGACGAGCGGGGTGGGACGTGTCCCTGATCAGGGGGAGGAATGCTGCAACTCGAGATTGGCGTGTTCGGGGCGGCTGTAGGAGCTGACCGGGATCCGGGAGCGTGGTGGCAGTCCTTGTCTCGCTGCAAAAGCGCGAGCGGACTCGCAGGGCTTCAATTTGGCCGGCGGGTCGCCACCAAACATAGCACCGGAATAGCCATCCGGCTGGGTGCCAGCGAGGCGAAAGAAGTCCGTCACCCGACGAATTCCCATCGCCTGCGGTGCGTCGCTGGACGACGGTTTCGTCAACGCTGCCAAACATGAAAACCTGGAACGTCGGAGTCATCGGACACGGCTGGGTCGCCTCGGCCCACATCCCTGCCATCAACGCCACACGCCAGGGTCGCGTCACGGCGATCTTCTCCAACCGGGACCTCGACCCCGCGGTCGCGAGCGCCCGGTATGGCGGCGACATCAAGGTCTACCGTGAACTCGGAGCCATGCTGGCAGACAAGTCGATCGACGCGGTCTCGATCTGCTCCTTCCCCAAGGACCACGCCCGGCAGTTCATCGCCGCCATCAAGGCCGGGAAACACGTCATCGTGGAGAAGCCCCTCGCCCTCAACGCCAAGGACCTCGAGGCCATGGCGGCAGCCCTCAAGGCCTCGGACCGCAAGACCTGCGTCTGCTTCGAGGTCCGGTTCTCGGCCCAGTTCCAGTCCATCCACGCGGCCATCCAGGCCGGCCTGGTGGGCGAGGTGCATTTCGCGGAGGTCGACTACTTCCACGGCGTCGGACCGTGGTACGGCCAGTTCCGTTGGAGCCACAAGAAGGCGGAGGCGGGAAGCTCCCTGCTCAGCGCCGGGTGCCACGCCATGGACGCTCTGCTGATGGTCATGGGCGGCGAACCGGTCGAGGTCACGTCCTACTCCACCTCCTCCAAGAGCCCGCATTTCGCCCCGTACGACTTCCCCACCACGCAGGTGAGCATCGTGAAGTTCGCCGACGGCCGCGTTGGCAAGACCACCTCCTGTCTCGACTGCCTCCAGCCCTACTACTTCCACACCCACATCGTTGGCAGCGAGGGATCGATCCTCGACAACCGGTTCCACAGCCAAAAGCTCGGCATGCTGGACAAGTCGAAGTGGAGCCAACTGTCGTTCGCCCCCGTGGACTCCGGCGACGTGAAGGACCATCCGTACCAGAACCAGTTCCAGGCCTTCTTCGACGCCCTCGACGCCGGCAAGGAGATGCCATTCACAGGTTTCCACGACGCGTACCGCAGCCACCGACTGGTGTTCGCCGCCGACAAGTCCGCCTCCACCGGGAAGCCGGTCAAACTCTGAAGCTTCGGCTCCGGCACCCCGAAGGTTCCACGCCATGACCACGAATCCCGCATCCCGAAATGGATCGCATCGGTCGGGCTTCACGCTCATCGAACTGCTCGTCGTCATCGCCATCATCGCGATCCTTGCCAGCATGGTCTTCCCGGTCCTGGGCAAGGCGCGGGAGCGGGCGATGATGTCGCAGTGTCAGTCCAACCTGCGGCAGTTGATGATCGCCGCCACCTTGTACGAAGAGGATCACAAGGCCTATCCGGTAGCCTGGCCCGACGCCTCCTGGAACGACCCGGCGGGATCGCAGATCTGGTATCGCCAGATGCAGCCCTACCTCGGTCGGAACCCCACCGTCTCCGGCCAGGGCGTCTTCGTCTGCCCTTCCAGCCGCCAGAAGAAGTCGGCCGGCTCCGCCACCATCCAACTCGGCGGCTTCTGGGGGTTCCTGACCTACGCACAGAACTCCCAGATCAACCTGGGCCGACGCGACATCGGGCTGAAGAACGTCGAGGATCCGGCGGGGACGCTGCTCTTCGCCGACACCGACGGCTGGGATGCGGCGTTGTATCCGGACGGCGCCTCCACGGCAAACGTCTGCTACCGACACAACGGCGGCAACGACCGCAGCAACGACACCGAGCGCGGCGTGAGCGGGCCGCGCCGCGGGAAATTCCGGGCCCAGGCAGGCTTCATCGATTCCCATGTGGAATCGCTGCGGGCCGCCCCGGCGAGGCTCTTCACGCCGAAGCTCGACTGAGCCAACCGTCCGCGAGGGCGAGAGCGCCCGCCGGAACGGAATCCTCGCCCAAGCCCGCGAGCGCCACCAGCGGGCCCGGGCGGAAGGAATCCATCACGTACTTCGGAAGTGCCCGCGCCATCGCCTCGCGCAGCGGTTCTCCGACCAGCGAAAGCCCGCCGCCGACAACGACGATGTCCGGGTGGAACAACTGGACGGCATGGGATAGCGCGAAGCCGAGGTCGTCGGCCACCTCCTCCAGGATGCTCAACGCCAACGGATCCCCGGCCCGGGCCGCGGCGCCCAGGTGCCGCGCCTCGCCGCCGGCCGGCGACTGTGCCCGCACCGCACGGACCAATGGGCCTTCCGCGACCCCGGGTTCCTTCACCGCCGCGCGGATCCGGCCATCGACCGCCCAGCCCGAGCAACGCTGCTCGAGCAGGATCCCGGACTTGTCGAGGCGGATGTGTCCGATCTCGGCTTCGCCGGGCTTTGCGCCGTGGTAGAGACGGCCGTCGACCACCATGCCCCCGCCGACGCCACTGCCCATGTTGATCCAGAAGACGTGCCGATACCCCTTGCCCGCTCCCAGCAGGGCCTCACCGAGTGCGGCGACGTTGGCGTCGTTCTCGACCACCACCGGAAG
Organism: Akkermansia muciniphila; assembly: GCA_945860685.1. GTDB lineage: Bacteria > Verrucomicrobiota > Verrucomicrobiia > Limisphaerales > UBA9464 > SXXZ01. The sequence goes on along the minus strand of CAMASJ010000129.1, from coordinate 9,109 downwards.
GCGGGAAAGCCCGCGCACCCAGTCGCCCAATGGGAAGTCGTGCCATCCGGCCACCTGATGCGAGCAGCAGATGAGTCCGGTTTCGTGGTCCACCGGTCCGCCGAATCCGATGCCGATCGCCCCGGGCCGATGCCTCGCAATCAATCCAGGAAGCACCGAGGCGATCTGTTCGCGGATACCGGCGCCGCCGCGTTCACGGTCGGCCGCGAGACGATGCCGCTCCAGGAAGGTTCCGTTGCGGTCGCCGGCCACCACCTGGATCTTGGTTCCGCCGATTTCGATGCCGAGGTAGGTCATGTTGATGTCGGTTGCCCGCGGCGCCACGGGAGACGTGGAGCGCGGGACGCGGGGAGATACCCCTGTTCCACGGCCGGACTCCACCGGATAGTGCAGTGGCCCTTCCACTCGTTTCCCAGATTCAGCCCTCCTGCCGGAGGATGCCGAGCGGCGATTCGTCGGTGATTCCGCGGCTGGAGAGCAGTCCGACCAGCACCGTCACCACGGTGACCAGGAGGAAGGCGATGAGAAGCGTCGGCAGCGAGACCGAGAACGACGGCGAACGGAACGTGAACCGCGCCAGCGCCCAGGCCGCGGCCACGGCAAGGATGACACCGGTCGCGGCCCCGAGCACGCCGAGGACCGTGTACTCCGCCAAGAGCGACTGTCGGACCTGACTGCGGCTGGCACCCAGGGTCCGGAGGATCACCACCTCCCGCACCCGCTGCCAGCGACCGGTGATCACAGCACCCGCCATCACCAGGAGCCCGGTGACGACGGTGAACATCGCGAGGATGCGAACGGCAAAGCCCGCCTTGCTGACGATCCCGTCGAGCGTCTGGAGGACGAGGGTGAGGTCGATGACCGAGACGTTGGCGAAGCGGGACACCACCGTGCGCTGCATGCGGGCGGAAGCCTCTGGATCGGCGACACGCGTGGCGACGACATGCATGGCCGGGGCCGCGTCGAGCGATCCGCCTGGGAACACCACGAAGAAGTTCGGCCGCACCTGCCTCCAATCCACCTCACGCAATCCGGCCACACGGTTGGTTATGAGCACGCCCTGGACATCGAAGACCAGCTCGTCGCCGACCTCGAGCCGAAGATCCCGGGCGATGCCCGTTTCCAGGGTCACGGGAATCGGGGCGTCGGGCGTGTCGAAGCGTGGGACGAATTCGCCGACGACGAGCTTTTCCGAGGAGACGAGGTTGGTCCTCCACGTCGAACGGTACTCCCGCCGAAGCGACCACCCCGGGATCCGGTCGCCCTTGTCCGAGATCCATGCGTCGACCGACCTCCCCTTCATCGAGGCGATCCGCATGGTGATGATCGGCGCCTCGTCCAGCACCGGAAGCCCCTGTTCGGCCAGGACTGCCAGCACGCCCTCCCGCTGGTCGGGCTGCACGTCGAAGAGGATGGCGTTGGGCTGGCGGTCGTTCCCGGGAGGGAACAGCTGGTTGAGGAGGACGTCCCGCGTCAGCTGCAAGGTGACGAGCAGGAAGGTCCCGAGTCCGACCGAGGTGAGGACGAGAACCGTGCGGTTGCGGGGCCGGTGCAGGCCCGCGAGTCCCTGACGGACCGGGAACGGCAGTCCGCGCGGCGTGAAGGCGCGGGCGGCCCTGACGAGGCCCGCCGCCACCAGGGCGAGGAGCCCGAACGCGGCGCCGAGTCCGCCTACGTACGCCGCCCCTTCCCACCAACGGCGGGATTGGAAACCGGCGAACAGGACCAGCCCGAGCACGATCAGGGAACCGATCATCCAAGGCCACGGATCGCGTCCCCGCCGCGCCTCGAGACCCGCCCGGATCACGCTCAACGGGGAGACGCCCCGAACCGCGCCGAGCGGCAGAAGGGTGAACGCGGCGCTGACGGCGAAGCCGGCCGAAGCCGCGACGATCGCAGGCCCCCAATGGAAACGGGCCTCCAGGGCCACGGCCGTGAAGTCCTTCAGCAGCCCCGGAAGGAAGGCGTGCACGCCGAGGCCGGCGACGAGTCCGACCGCGGTTCCCACCGCCGCGAGCGCGAGGCCCTGCGCGAGGTAGATCGCCGAGACGGGATCCACCGCGCCGCCGAGGCAACGCAGGACGGCCGCGTTCGGGAGCTTCGACGCGACATGGACCTGAAGTGCGCTGGCGATGCCGACCGAGCCGAGGACCAGGGCAATCAGGGCGACCAGACCGAGGAACCGGTTGAGGTTGCCGAGCCCGTTCCCGAGGTCCTGCTTCCGGCGCTCCACGGTGTCCGCGTCGAGGCGAAGCCGGGAGAGGTTGGTGCCCTCAGCCTTGACCCACGCCGCCATGTCGCGGCCGTCGTCGAAGCGGAAGAACATCTTGTACCGGGCGAGGCTGGCGGCGCCGAGAAGGCGGGTCCCGTCGAGACGCGAGGCGTCGAAGTAGACCCGCGGCGCGATCGTGCCGAAGGAGACGGAATCCCCGGGGACCTTGCGCAGCGCTCCGACGACACGGGTGTCCCAGGAGCCGATCCGGACCGGGTCGCCCACTTTCAGCCCGTACTGGAGCAGCACGCCTTGCTCGACCACCAGGCCCTCACCGCGTCGCATCGCCTCGACGGCGTCCTCGGGTTCGGTCTCGAGCTTTCCGTAGAACGGGAACCCGCCTTCCAACGCGCGTGCGTTCACCAGCCTTGTGGCGTCCTTGAGCCCGGGGAATACGAGCATCGTGGAGAAGCTGGTCTCTCGGGCCCTTCCGTTGGCGGCGAGTGCGTCGGCGAGGGCCTCAGCCTCGGCCGTGAAGGGCTGGCGGGCGGAAAGCGAGAGGTCCGCTCCGAGCAACCCCTTGGCCTGGGCTTCGACCGCCTCACGGATGGTCTCGGAGAACGAGCCGACCGCCGCCAGCGCCCCGACCCCAAGCGAGATGGACAACGAGAACCACAGCAGACGCGATCGGCTGGAACGGGACTCACGCCACGCCATCCGCCAGGTCCACCGCAGGAACAACGCCCGGAACATTCCCGGAGTCTATCGCCGGAACGGCCAGGTGCCACCGGGGAACGGGATTTCCTCTCGTGTGGCCCCTCAGATGGATCGAAGGGGGACCTCCCGCGAAAACGCCAAGGCGCCAAGGGGGAGCTGGAACCGGAGGCGATTTGGCAATCACCGGCCGCGGCCGGACTGCGGCCGGGGACCTCTCCATTCCGTTCCCGTCGGTTCGCGGCTTCGCGGCTTCGCGGCTTTGACTGCCGATCCCTTCGGCATGGTGCCGGATCAGGGCTCCTGATTTGGACTGTCCGCCTCCGGAGTTGCGGACGTGCGGGTTGCCACGCTGCCGAACTCGCCCTTTTGGAGGCGGGTCCGGAGAAGCTGGCCGGAACGGATCTCCGCGGCGTCCCGGAGAAGTCGGCCGGATTCCGCATCGAAGGTGAGCGAGTAACCGCGGTCCAGCACCGCCTGCGGAGACAGCAGCCGCAGGCGGGTTGCGAGGTCGGCGAACCGGCGGCGTCGCCGGTCCAGGGACGCTGCAGGAGCGGCCTTGAGTCCACTCCTCGCCTGCTCCAGCGCGAGAGTCCAAGCCTTCAGGCGAGCCGACGGACGGGCGGCCGCCAGCCGTTGCAGTCCTTCCGCCAGGTCACGACGACGTTCGCGGGCAAGTCGCTGCACCGAACGCCGCAGACGCTCCACGGCTTCGTCAAGCCGTTGGGCCCGGTCCTCCAGTCGGCGGCGGGGATGACGTCGGGCGAGGCCCTTCGACACGCGATCCAAGGCGTCGGACCGGAGCTCGATCGCATTCCAAGCCGCATCGGCGAGCCGACCGGCGGCTTCCTGGACGAACACGCGGCTCTCGACGGCATCCTGGGTGATGATCTCCGCGGCGGCGCTGGGGGTCGCGGCACGCAGGTCCGCGGCGAAATCGGAGATGGTGAAGTCGATCTCGTGTCCGACCGCCGAGACCACCGGAACCTGCGAGGCGGCGATCGCGCGAGCCACGACCTCCTCGTTGAAGCACCAGAGGTCCTCGATGGATCCACCGCCCCGCGTGACCAAAATCAGGTCCAGCGGCTCGCCTTGGGCGGCGAAGCGGTTGAGGCGCGCGATCGCGCCGGCGATCTCCTCCGCGGCTCCTTGGCCTTGGACCCGGACCGGTTCGAACACGATCTCGGGAAGGAACCGCCTCTGGAGAACATGGAGCACATCCCGGATGGCGGCGCCGGTCGGGGAGGTCACCAAGCCGATGCGCATCGGAAACCGCGGCAATGGACGCTTCCGTGCCGGGTCGAACAGGCCCTCCGCCGACAAACGGGCCTTGAGTCGTTCGAAGGCCGCCTGGAGCGCGCCGACACCCTGCAGTTCCACCCCGGAGACCCGCAGTTGGTAGTTCCCACGGGGTTCGTAGACCGTGAGGTCACCCGAAAGGACCACCTGGGCGCCATCGCGGAGACTCTGACGGTCCGGGCCGCCTTGGCCGCGAAAAAGCACGCAGGCCAGTTGGGCGCCGGCATCCTTCAGGACGAAGTAGGCGTGTCCGGAGGACTGCAGCCGGAAGTTCGAGATCTCGCCGGCGACGCGCCGGTTGGCGAAGCCGCCCTCGATGGACTTCTTCAGCTTCTGGGTGAGTTCGGTGACCGATTCAGGCTTCTGCGGTCCGCCACCCGGAGGGCCGAAGAGGTCGCCATCGAACTCCCACTGGCTTTTGTTGCTGCGCGCCATGATTCGTGGATCGGGGCTTGGCCAATCAGCGGGAAGCCGCCGGCTCCAGCAATTCCGAGACGCGGCGGATCGAGCGCGCCCGGCCGGTGGACTCGTCGATGTCGATGATCGCCCCCTGCAACCGGACCTGGCCGGAAGCGATCTCGAAGCGCTGGGGCATGTTGGTGAGGAACCGCTTCACGATTGGAGCCACCTCACGGCCCAAGATGGAATCGTGGGGCCCGGTGAACCCGGCGTCGCTGAGATAGGCCGTGCCACCCGGGAAGACCTGTTCATCCGCCGTCTGCACATGGGTATGGGTGCCGACCACCGCGGAGACCTTGCCGTCGAGGAAACGTCCCATGGCGATCTTCTCCGAGGTCGCCTCGCCATGGAAATCGAGGAACACCACCGAGGCTTGGGTCCGGAGCGACTCGACCATCGCTGCCGCCAAGGTGAAGGGGTTCTCGATCGCCGGCATGAAGGTGCGCGCCTGGAGGTTCATCACGGCCACCGGCGGCAGACCCGGCTTGGAGACGACCACGCTTCCGGAACCGGGCACTTCGGCCGGATAGTTTCCGGGACGCAGCAGACGTGGCTCCTTGGCCAACAGGGCGGCCGTCTCGCGCTGATCCCACACGTGGTCACCCGTGGTGATGACATCCACGCCGTAGCCAAAGAGCTCGGTGGCTATGACCCCGGTGATCCCGCTGCCTCCGGCACTGTTCTCACCATTGGCGACCACGAATCCGATCTCCTCCCGCGCCAACAAGGCTGGCAGGAGGACACGGACGGCCCGACGCCCCGGTTCCCCCACGATGTCACCCAGAAACAACAGATTCACCGCGCGAACCCTGCCTCTCTGCCAACCGACGGCAAAGGGCATTCCCGGACCAAGTCGCTCGCTCTGAAATTGTCAAAGTCGCGCCCACCCCGAAGGAATACTTGCAGATCGTCGGTAACCCGGTCCGTCTTATGCATAATCCTCAGAGGTGAGAATCCGGCGCCCATTGGTAAGACATTCGATGTCAGACCCGTTGGCTTTCCGAAATCCAACCCTTTGGAACCCCAGTCCTTGTACCAGCACCCGCATCGAAGGAACCCCAACGTGAGCCCAACAACAGTGCCCCGATCGAATCCGTTCCTCCTCCCCATCCTCCTCGCAAGCCTGGCCGGCAACGTCTCCTCGGAAGGCGTTCCCGCTGGCACCATCCCTGGAACCATCGTCTACAGTTCCGGCGATGCCGCCACGGGAATGATCCATTTCGCAAACGGTAACGGAACCAGTGACATCCCCATTACCGTGGGTACCCGTCCCCGGCTGTCGCCGGACGGGAACCACCTGTTGTTCCGACGCGGCGCCGCCGGCGATGTGAACTACAGTTCGGTCTGGATTCGCAATCTTCAGACCGGGACCGAGACGAGGATCCATGAAAACGGCCAGCCCTTGGTGGGCATGGACTGGTTGAGGGACGGCTCAGGGTACCTCTACGACTGGAACTGCGGCATCTACCGCCGGAACCGGGACGGTACTGGAGAAGTCCGGCTCTTCGAGACCCATTGCTGGGACGATGCCCCCTCCGTGCATCCGGACGGCACCCGCTTTGTCTTCCACAACCTCCAGACCGCCGGCCTCCTGACTGCGGCGATCGATGGGTCCGCCCGAGCCGGTCTGCCGGGAGCGGTGGCGAACGGCAACATCAACACCTCGGACCTGTTACCCGCATGGTCGCCCGACGGAACCCGTCTGGTGGCCGCCAATGGGAACACCCTCGTGCGAATCCAGGGCGACGGCTCCGGGCGCACGAACCTCCTGTCCCTGACAGGCCGCTGGATCGCCGCCCCGGTCAACGGCAACGCCCTCGCTCCGGCCTGGTCGCCCGACGGCAACTGGGTCGTCGCCAGCCTGGTCGTGGACGGTGAACCGGGCATCTATGCGGTGGCCTCCGACGGCTCCGGGGCGATCCGGAAGGTGGTCGACACCGCCGGCCGCACCCCGGTGGATTGGGTCGGATCCGTCGCCACCTCGGTCGCCCCTCAAGCCGTGCAGGTCGCCGAGTTGGGCATCTCCTCGGAAGCTCCGGGCCAGGCGCCGGTCTCGCGACCCGCCGTCGTCGGATTCCAGTTGCGCAATGAGGGTTCCCTCACTGCGACCAACACCACCGTGACGATCCCGGTCCCGGCTGGGCTCGACATCGTCTCCGCCACGGTGACCTCCGGGACGGCCCAGGTCGTGGGACGGGAGGTGCGCACGACCGTTTCGCGCCTCGCGGCGGGAGGTTCCATCCGGCTTCAACTGACTGTTGTTCCGACCGTGCCGGGAATCTTCGAATTCGTTGGAACGGTGACGCCCCTCGTTCCGGACGGCGCCTTCAACAACACCACCACCGCACGTCTCTCTGCCGCCGAGGGCTTCTCCGGGTCCGTGGAACTGCCCGGCCAAGTTCGGGAGTACTCCTTCCGCGTCTCGGAGGGCGCTCCCAATCTCTACGTGTTCGACGCATTGACCGACCGGTATGAACTCGTCTGGCGACTCGTTTCCGAACGTTGTGGGAACAACCCCGAACAGAGCTTCATCTACTCCGACGGCGACCGGATTTCCGACATCGGCTCCATCCTTGAGCTGACACCAGGGGAACACCGAATCCAGGTGCGGGCCAACGACGGCGGCACCGGGGTCTTCGCCTTCAACTTCCTCCGCCTTGCCGACGCGCCGTTGCTGACCGTCGGCGCGGTGGCCGCGGCGGATCTGGTCCCCGGCAATTCGACCCGGACCCATCAGTTCTCGGCCGTCGCGGGCGACCGCATGCGTGTCCAACTTTCCCCCACCAACGCACCCGGCCTCCGATACCGTGTGGTGGATCCCTACGGACGGGTCCTTGAAGGCGGATACGGAGAGGGCTCGCCCTTCGTCATCCATGCCACCGGCAACCACTTCCTCGTGGTCGAGGGCAACATCACCCGCGGGGCCTTCCCTGGAAGCTTTGGAATCGAGGTCCGACGCGAGGGTTTCAGCCCGATCGTGACCGCAGCCTCGGAACTCGCCCTGGGAACCGCTTTCCGGATCACCAATTCCGCCCCTTTCACCAACTCCTGGAGGATCACCCTGCCCGCGGCCGCGCGGCTCGCCTTCACGCCCTTGGAACCCAATTCGAGGGTCCGATGGCAACTGGTCGGACCCAAGGGACCCTCGGATATCCGCCGCTTCGTCGACGACAACTGGTACCTCTTCGATTCCCCGGCGGGCGAGTATCAGTTGACGACCTGGAGCACGGACTCGGGCGAACAGGTCTTCGCCGGCGTGATCCGCAACCTCGCCTCGGCTCCGGTCGCCGCCTTGGACACCGAGATCTCCGTGACCAATGCCCCAGCCAACGACGACCGGTTCCTGCGGGTTCCGCTGCTGGCGGGCCAATCGATCCACCTCGGTGCCCGGACGCAGTCGGGATTCATCTACGGCGCAACATGGGCCCTGTTCGATCCGAATCTGCAGTTCGCCCGGAACTCGAACTGCAACGAAATCCAAGGAGGCTTCAACGACCTGGGCGTCTTCACGGCTCCGTCCAGCGGCGAGTACCTGCTCGGCCTGGGATCCTACGTCTACGAAAGCGCGACGGAGGCCACCCGGGTGCTCCGGATCAGCGGCGTCACCAACCGGACCCAGACCATCGCGCTGGGTGAACTCGTCACCGGCACGATCGAAAGCTCCGGACAGGTTCGCACCCACCGCTTCGACGTCGATGTTCCACGCCGCGTCTCGCTCGACCTCATGAGCACCGAGAACGCGAATTGGCGCCTCGTGGGGCCCTCTGGCGACATCGCTTCGTCCTCCTTCGCCTCCGATGGCTGGAGGATCTTCGACCTCGTTCCCGGCGAACACTCGCTCGTCGTGACAGGACGGAACTCGGACACGCCTCCCTACCGATTCCGTCTGCTCGACCTCGCCAGCGGTCCGGTGCTCACGGTCGGTTCCACCTCCACCAACACCATCTCCCCGGCGAACGGCACCATCGTCCGCACCGTGAACTTGGCCGCCGGCCGTCGCCTCTTCCTCGAGGCCGTCTCAAACTCGGCTTTCCCGCGCTATGGTGTTCCCTACTGGACCCTCGTGGCCCCGGACGGCTCCCAGGTGTTCGACACCTCATTCCGGGACTCCGGCGTTTTCGTGACGCCCGAGGCGGGCGCCTACCGGCTTCTCATAGGCGGCGGCGTGTATGAGGACCCGGCCACCTTGGGCGAGGTGGTCTTCCGGTTGAACGCGGTCGCCGACACCACCGCTTCCCTGGCCCTCGACACGCCTGTGGACGGCACCGTCGGAGGACCGGGCGCGGTCAACCGCTACACGTTCAACGCGGCAGGGCCGCTCCGGATCTCCATCGATCCCCTGACGAACTCGCCCGCCCGCTTCACGCTCGAGGGACCGGCCGGGAACGTCGTGCAGGGCTCCTTCAACTCGGACTCCTGGTGGAT